>NZ_CP104467.1:497500-705000 GCF_025369935.1 Paenibacillus andongensis
GAAGACGAGCAGGCGCTGTGCCAGTTAGAGCTGCGCACCTTACTGGGCGCAGAGACAGTGCTTGGCGCGCGCTACGCCGTTAGCGCGCGCCAAGTGGAGCCGAGCCGCAGCCCGTTTTTGAAGCTGCGGCTGGATGTTTTGTTCGAGGCCGGCAGCTTGCCGGAGCTGGCCTCGATGGTCGAGACGTTGACCGTGCAGGGGTCAACGTTCAAGGTTGCGTTCGCGGAGACGGAGGCTGCGGTCAGTAAGGACCGCCAGCGCGAGGTCGCTCGCGAAATAGGCCGGCATCTTCGCGGCAAAGCCGAGATGCGACGGCCGGAGCAATGGTTCGCCGTGACGGAGCTGGGAGCAAGGTGGTTGTTCGGCCGCTGCAGATACGGCGAAGCCGTGTGGCTTCAGCATCAGCAGAAGCCACAGAACTACTCCACCGCCCTGAGTACGCGCGTAGCGCGGGCGGTGGTGAACATTGCCGTGCCCATTGTTGCGGGCACGAAAGCCATTGACCCGTGCTGCGGCATCGGCACGGTGCTGGTGGAGGCGATGTCGATGGGGATCGACATCGTGGGCTGCGACATCAACCCGCTGGCGGTGCGCGGCGCGCGGGTGAATCTCGAGCACTTCGGCATGCCGAACGTGGTGAGCATCGCGGACATGCGGACCTTAGGCTTGGTAGGTGAACAGGTTTCGTCATCGACTAGCCTCGGAGGCATAGTCGAGCAGGTGACACTGTCACCGACCAGCCCGCAGGTCCGCTATGATGCGCTCATCCTAGACATGCCGTACAATCTCTGCTCGAAGCTGCCCGAGGATGAGCAGCTTCAAATGCTCCAAAGCGCCCGCCGATTAGCAAAGCGCGCGGTTATCGTTACGACGGAGCAGATCGATCCGCTCATCGTCCAAGCGGGATTTCGCATTGCAGAGCGCTGCACCGTCAACAAAGGCAGCTTCAGCAGACAAATTATCGTCTGCGTTTAGCACTAATAAAGCATTTTACCCAGCGGTCCATCTTCAGCGATAATATCCTGAATGGCATACACCGAAATAGGAAAATACAAAAATCCATAGACATAAGCGGCCAGCTCATACACTTGAAAATAAATGACTAAAGCCTTATCGGCAATATAAAAATCCTGATCTGGTTTAATGCCATTAAATTCTACCAACAAAGGAATATCCCGCGATTTAAGCTCAGCTTTAATGATGGCACTAAGCTTGGCAACATAATCGCTGCCAGGCTTAAACAGGTCCTTGAGCGCATAGGCTTTGCCCGTTTCCGTGTTGAAAGTCAGTGCGTTCTGGATCGTTAGTCCATGGGCTCCTCCCGAGAAAGCATAATTCCATAAAGTCAAACTCAGAATACCTCGTTCATTCGTCTTTAACTCATAGTGAGCAGTCACGTCTGTCTGCGGATTTTGCGGATAGCCTTGCTCGCGAAGCTGCTTATTAACGGCATTAACAATCGCTGTATTCATGGCAAGCTCGGCCGAGTAAGGCAGGTGCTTCTCAACAGCCGGGTACAGCAGATTCAATTTATCACGAAGCACTTTATACGTCTTTATACTAACGGGTTGATCCAATCCGTCCATTTTCATCATCCATCCCTACGTTTTTGCTACAATTTATTCCGCGGGTGGGCGTTTGGTTCAGCGTTCTTGGGAATGCTTCCGAATAAGAGTCTCGAAAGGCTTCTATTACTTACCAAGGTGGAGTAAAGAAGTAGAAGGCTAGACGAATAGGTTGAACAAGTGTAGAGAAGTGAAGTAGCTAAAGCACTCTAAGTCTTTAAATAAGCAGCAGGGTTCACTCGATTCATCAACCTATTATTCTTTAATACAAAAAAGAGCTCTTCCGCGGCGGTCTCGATAGACCAGCAGGAAAAGCTCTTTTTGCATTGCTTATCTAACGATGTTAATTCTTAATCATCTAAAATGAGTTGCAGCGGATTACTCCTGTGAAGACGATTCTTCATTCGCGCTGGAGTTTGTTGCTGTACCTTGAAGCAAGGAGTTTAACTCCTCCACTTTTTGTTTAGATTCGCTATCTTCCGCGTTGGCCTGTGCGGCATTAATGCCATGGCTCACCACATCATCACTGCTGTTGGTCGTTGACATTTGAAATCACCTCCTCTAAGTTTCAGCTGATTCGTAAGTAAAGTTAAGATTGCAACTTATACTTATGCATCAACCCTGACAAACGCACTCGTCCTAAAGGACAGCGTAGGCTGTTTATCTTTGACTAACTAAGTATGTCTCTATTTTCCAGTAAACATACAGGCTGTTTATTTGATATTAGAATACAGCAGTTATAAATCATAGGTAAAGACTATAAAGAAAGTCTAATTTAACTATTTCACAAATATCGTAAGGGAGAGCATAATAGAAGAAAATGGAAAGGCGATGATTCGCATATGGGGAAATCATTCGAAGCGCTGCTGCCGGAACATGAAGCATTTATCGCGAAGCAGCACATCTTTTTTGTGGGGTCGGCACCGCTATCGGCGGAAGGGCACGTGAATCTTTCTCCGAAGGGTCATGATGTGCTGCGTATTTTATCAGCGAATGAAGTGGCCTATTTGGACTTAACGGGGAGCGGGAATGAGACTAGTGCGCATCTGGAGGAGAATGGACGAATTACGTTGATGTTCACGGCCGTGGAAGGACCTCCTATGATACTGCGCCTGTACGGGAAGGGGCATGTTGTTTTGCCAGGGACCCCAGCGTGGGAGAAACTATCTCCGCGTTTTACGCTGCTGCCAGGAGCTAGGCAAATCATCGTCGTTCAAGTCCATGAGGTCAAAACATCATGCGGCTACAGTGTTCCCTTTTACAACTATGAAGGAGAGCGGAATACCCTGCAGAACTGGGCGACAAAACAAGGCGAGCAAGGGCTGAATGACTATTGGCAGGCAAAAAACGTAACAAGCATGGACGGACTGCTGACGACACTTGGTCAAAAGTTATCCACAGACACTGTTTAAGATCGCATTTTTTTTATTCAAAATGTTTCCGCAACGCCTCTGGAGCTTCCCGGCTTTTACGCGTCGTGCTATCCATCGTTACGCTGGTGACAAGGGCGTCAGCACACAGTTCACCTTGCTTGTTGAAAATCTCTTGCTTTAGTACATAGCTGGAGCGTCCCATTTTGTCAGGGCGGCAGGTGACCGTTAATTGATCTCCCTGTTTGCATTCTTTTTTATAATTGATGGTGATGTTCACGGTAACGGTTTGAATCCCCATCGCGCCAAAGGTTTCATAGGATAGCTGGGACTGCTCATACCATTCCTCGCGCCCCCATTCCAGGTATTCCAAATATTTGGCATTATTGACGTGTCCATTCACATCAATTTCCGTTGATCTGACGATAATATCCAGCTTGGATTCCATGAAAATGAGCTCCTTCTTTACACCTGACATGGGCAGGTGTTTTTGTTCATTATAGCTCGTCTACGGGTGTGAAAACCAGTTAATGGCTCATATCGCTCCATAATGTGGGTAAACTATGGCTTGCGTGTTTGATGAAAAGTTTTTGCAAACTTGTGACTTTAGTCGTGAGTTAGAAAACTTCGGATAGGGCGTGGCTTTTGCCACGTCAACTATCCGACACATGTTAAGGAAACGGGTACAAACAATGCTGATTAACGAACATATGTGCTATGATGGAATTATATTTCAAGACGAAAGGAGACCGTTTTCACCATGCTGCATCACAAAGCTTACAAATTCCGCATTTACCCAACGCCAGAACAAACAACACTCATTAACAAGACGATTGGATGCAGTCGCTTTGTGTATAATCGTTTTCTAGCCCTATGGAACGACACATACAAAGAGACAGGTAAAGGTTTAAGTTATGGAGCATGCTCTTCTGAACTCACCAAACTAAAACAAGAAATAGACTGGTTGAACGAACCGGACAAATTTTCTCTGCAAAATGCACTGAGGAATTTGAGTGATGCTTACCATCGCTTTTTCAAAAAACAAAACGATGCGCCTACGTTTAAGAGCAAGAAGAATCCTGTACAGTCTTACCAAACTAACTACACAAATGGAAACATTGGAATTGCAGGCAATCAGATCAAGTTACCTAAACTTGGACTTGTGAAGTTTGCCAAAAGCCGTGAAGTCGAAGGCCGTATCCTGAACGCTACGATTAGACGCAATCCATCAGGAAAATATTTTGTATCTGTACTTGCGGAAGCCAACATTCATGAGTTTCCCAAAACAGGCAAAGAAGTTGGTATCGATGTTGGCTTGAAAGATTTTGCAATTCTATCTAACGGCGAAGTGTTCGGCAACCCTAAATTCTTTCGCATACTGGAAGAGAAACTGGCAAGGGCACAGCGTAAACTTTCACGTAGGATGAAAGGCAGCAGCAATTGGAAGAAGCAGCGCATCAGAGTAGCGCGTATTCACGAGAAAGTCACGAATGCTCGTACGGACTACTTGCACAAGATTTCAACGCATATTGTCAAAAATCACGACATCATTGCGATTGAAGATTTGCAAGTATCCAGTATGATGAAAAATCACAAATTGGCCAAAGCAATTAGCGAGGTTTCCTGGTCGATGTTTCGCTCGATGCTGGCGTACAAAGCGAAGTGGTATGGCCAAATAGTTAAGGTTGTGGGCAAAACATTCGCATCATCGCAGCTATGCTCCTGTTGTGGCTATAAGCACAAAGACGTTAAAGACCTAAGATTGCGAGAATGGGACTGTCCCGGTTGTGGAGCCCACCATGATCGAGACTTCAATGCAAGTCTAAATATTCTTGCTGAAGGTAAAAGACTGCTTACTGTGTAATCACCTTACACGAACTGTCGGAACGACAGGGTTAGCTTGGTTACATTTCTCTTCGTTAGAAGGGACTACCCAAGAATCTCGTGACTTTAGTCATGAGAGGTTCAAGATGTCAGTAGATGGGTTAACTTATTTTATCTACATAAAGCTAGGACTAGGAGGCGGTACATTATGGCGCAAGAATATCGCGTTGAAAAGGATACAATGGGGGAAATCAGAGTACCTGTGGATAAGTTGTGGGGGGCTCAGACTCAGCGCAGCTATGAGAATTTCAAGATTGGCACGGAGCGGATGCCGGTGCGGTTAATTGGGGCATTTGCTCTGCTCAAAAAGGCCGCCGCGCAGGTGAATCGCGAGCTAGCCGGGCTAACTCCCGAGAAGGCGGAGGCGATTGCGCAGGCGGCCGATGAAATCGTGGAAGGCCGCTGGAACGACGAGTTCCCGCTCGTCGTCTGGCAGACGGGCAGCGGGACGCAGTCGAACATGAACGTCAACGAGGTGATTGCTCACCGAGGCAGCGAACTGCTGGGGGATGGCGGGGAACGCATACATCCCAACGATGATGTGAATCGTTCGCAGAGCTCGAACGATACGTTTCCTACCGCAATGCATGTCGCTGGCGTTATCGCGGTGGAGCAGGAGCTTTTGCCTGCGCTGGAGCTTCTGCAGGCTACGCTCCACAGCAAGATGACGGCCTTCACCGACATCGTGAAGATCGGCCGCACCCACCTGCAGGACGCCACCCCGCTGACGCTGGGGCAGGAGATCAGCGGTTGGTGGGCGATGCTGGAGCAGACGGCGCGCATGGTGCGCAGCAGCGTCGATACGATGCGCGAGCTGGCGATCGGCGGCACCGCCGTCGGCACCGGGCTGAACGCGCATCCTGAGTTCGGCGCGCGCGTCGCCGAAGCTTTGTCTCGCGAGACGGGCACGCGCTTCGTCTCGGCAGCGAACAAGTATCATGCGCTGACCAGCCATGATCAGATCGTTTACGCCCACGGCGCGCTGAAGGCGCTGGCGGCGAACTTGATGAAGATAGCCAACGATGTGCGGTGGCTATCGAGCGGTCCCCGCTGCGGGATCGGTGAAATCACGATCCCGGAGAACGAGCCCGGCAGCTCGATCATGCCGGGCAAGGTCAACCCCACGCAGAGCGAAGCGATGACGATGGTCGTTTGCCAGGTGATGGGCAACGATGCAGCCATCGGCTTCGCCGCCAGCCAAGGCAACTTCGAGCTGAACGTGTTCAAGCCCGTGATCATACACAATTTCCTGCAGTCCGTGCGTCTGCTGGCTGATAGTATGCGCTCCTTCAACGATAATTGTCTCGTGGGCATGGAGCCAAATCGTGAGGTGATTCAGCGCAACCTCGAGCAATCCCTCATGCTGGTCACAGCGCTCAACCCGTATATCGGGTATGAGAAAGCGGCCAGCATAGCTAAGCAAGCCCATAAAGAAGGGCTGACGCTGAAGGAGTCAGCCGTGCTCAGCGGCTACTTAACGGCAGAGCAGTTTGACAGCTACGTACGTCCGGAAGACATGGTGCATCCGAAAGCAACGTGAAGAGCTATGGGGAGACGGAGGAAGTGTCTCCACCACAAAAGAGGTTGAGCCGCAGTTTAGGACTGCAGCTCAACCTCTTTTTGCGCATGTGCCAAGCCATTTCGTATCGTCTCGCCGATGGGGGGCTTTTTTCAACTATTTGTCCATAACTAGGATCGCTTCTGCCTACTTAACTGCAAAAAGAGAAAGTACATCAAATCCGAGAAAATTCAGCATCAATTTTTCATCTTGATGCAGAAAGTGCATCAAATTCAGCGAAATGGGTCGGATTCATCTGTTTTTGGTAAAGCTACTGCAAAATGCAGCTAACTCCCAAAATCAGCTCTATTCTACGAATTTAACTGCAAAAATGCATGATATGCCCGAAGAAAAGGAATTTGATGTTTTGTGCACCCCCACCCACCCTTTCCCTTCACATGTAGTTATGCATGTTTAATCTTCGTTATATCAACGGAATATAAGAATCAAGTACTCTTAGATATGTAAGCACATACATTTCAGATTACCTGGGAGGTCACATATCAGATGAAAAAATCATTGAAACAATGGGTCGGTGTTGGTACGACAGTTATCATGGCAGCAACGGTTGTTGCAGGATGCGGAAGCACGCCGGAGGCGGCGAAACAGCCAGCAGCTTCACCGGGTGCAACTGCCGCAGCTAACGCGAAGCCTTTTGCAGGAAAGACGATCTCTTTAGTAGCAGCGAACCATCCTTGGGCGGAGGCGATCAAGCCTTTGCTTCCAGACTTCGAGAAGGAAACAGGCATTAAGGTCAATGTGGAGAGCTTCTTCGAGGATCAGCTGACACAGAAATTAACGGTACAATTTACATCCGGTTCTGCGACACCAGACGTTTTCATGTATCGTCCGCTGCAAGAGGGTAAATTATTCTATAAAAACGGTTGGCTTCAACCGCTCGATGATTACGCTCAAAAAGCGAAAAACTATGACTTCGCCGATTTTGCTAAATCCGCTGTTGGTTCCACAACGGTAGATGCTAAGCTAGCTGGTATTCCGATCATCACGGAGCAAGAAATTTTGTACTATCGCAAAGATTTGCTGCAAAAAGCCGGCATCGCTGTACCTAAAACACTAGATGAGCTGCAAGCGGCAGTGAAGAAGCTGCATGATCCGAAAAACGAAATGTACGGCTTTGTGGCTAGGGGCCAACGTTCACCACTAGTTACGCAAGTATCTTCCTACTTGTATTCAGAAGGGGCAGACTTCACGAATGGCGACAAAGCGGCCATTAACACGCCAGAAGCGATCAAAGCATTCACAACATACGGCACTCTACTTAAAGATTATGCGCCTCCAGGCGTACTCAATATGTCTTGGCCGCAAGCTTTCGGTATTTTCGCTCAAGGGAAAGTTGCTTTCTTAACGGATGCGAACTCGCTGTACCAAAATGCGATAGATCCAGCGAAGTCCCAAGTCGCCGACAAAGTTGGTTTTGCTGTTATGCCAGCAGGTAAAGCAGGTTCTAAGCCTTACAGTATTACATCTTGGGGTCTTGCGATGAATGCCAAATCGGGTAATAAAGATGCGACTTGGGCATTCATTGAATGGGCAACAAGCAAAGATATCGTGTTGAAAACGCAGCAAAAAGGGAACCCAGGCGCTCGCGCATCGGTATGGGATAAACCAGAAGGTACGACAGGCTTCCCAGCTGATCTTGTTCCAATCATTAAGGAAAGCTCCAAAAACGGTGTTGACCACGACCGTCCGACAGTAATTAGTGTGGGTGAAGCTCGTGATGCGGTTGGTGAAATCGTACAAAAATGGATGACGGGTGAGACGAACATTCAGCCGGTAGCCGATAAAGCAAATGCAGCTCTGCAAGCAATTATGGATAAAGATAAAACGAAATAAATACCGTATGAATGTTATCAAATGAGGGTCATCTCAAGTGGCCCTCTTCACCCTTTGCATAAGGGTACAATTTTCATCAGGAAGGGTGAATGAAGTCATGCAATACAGTTGGTTTAACCGCAATTTAAAATGGATCTATACACTTCCGGCGGTCATCTTCGTCATGTTGATGATGTTGTTTCCAATCATCTATACATTCCGAATCAGCTTCTATGAGTGGAGCATGTCAGCAACAACACCGCCAATCTTTGTAGGATTGTCAAACTATATTGCCCTATTCAAAGATGAGCGCTTTTGGCATGCAACAGGTTCAACGTTCTACTTCACGATCATGGCCCTTGGGCTTGAAATTATCCTGGGAATCGCTATTGCCTTGCTGTTGTCGAGGGAATTCAAAGGCAAAAACCTCGTAAAAACGGTTTTCCTGCTGCCCATGGTAGCAACACCGGTGGCTATGGGCTTGGTGTGGATGCTCATCTATGAGCCAACCATCGGGATAGCGAATATGATGCTCAAATCGATGGGCTTAAAGCCATTGCTATGGCTAGCTTCGCCTAATCAGGTTATACCTTCGCTTGTTATTGTAGATGTCTGGCAATGGACACCAATGATTGCCCTCATTATTATGGCAGGCTTAGCTACACTGCCAACCGATCCTTATGAGGCGGCGGATGTGGACGGAGCAACAGCGTGGAGAAAATTCGTTTCCATTACGCTGCCCTTGCTGAAACCAACGATTATTGTAGCGGCGATGCTGCGCTTAATCGATGTGCTCAAGACGTTCGATATTATTTATGCAACAACACAAGGTGGACCGAATTTTGCTTCAGAGACATTGAACTTGTATGGTTATGTGCTCGGTTTCCAATACTTTAAGCTGGGTATGGCTTCATCGTTACTTGTTATCTTCTTTGCTCTGGTGATGGGACTGACTTTATTTATGATATGGATGCGCAAACGATTGGAGGGAACCTCATCATGAAGCCAAAGAAGGGCTTAAAAGTTATCCTAACGCTGCTAACGTTCCTCGTCCTAATCGCCTTTGGTTTTCCATTTATCTGGATGTTATTGGCTTCTTTTAAGACACAAGCACAGATTTTATCGACAGGCAATATCTTCTTTTTCAAACCGACTTTTCATAACTATGTCAGTGTTTTCAAAGAGTACAATTTCCTGAAATTTATTTGGAATAGTTTGCTTGTTGCAGCTGGTTCAACGCTATTGTCCCTCATTTTAGGGCTTCCTGCAGCTTACGCGATTGCAAGACATCACCTTCACAAGTTGGGCCTTCTCATCTTAGTTGCGAGAATTATCCCGGGAATCACATTCTTGATTCCTTGGTTCATCCTGTTCTCCAAGATCCATTTGGTAGACACGTATACAGCATTAATTCTTAGTCATATGCTCGTTGGATTACCGTTTATTATTTGGATTATGATCTCCTTTTTCGAGGCGCTTCCTACGGAAATCGAAGAATCAGGGCTTATCGATGGATGTACGCATCATCAAGTGTTTCTACGCATTATTTTGCCTATCTCAGGACCTGGCGTCATTACAGCATCGCTGCTTTCCTTCATCTTTTCGTGGAACAATTTCATGTTCTCGGTGATCTTGGCAGGGGACAAAACAAAAACGTTACCGATCGCTGTGTTTAACTTTATGTCTTATTCCGAAATCAACTGGGGCGCGTTGATGGCTGCTGCCTGCATTATTACACTTCCGGTTCTGATCATTGCTCTAGTGTCACAACGCTACGTGGTAAGCGGACTTTCTGCTGGTGCAGTTAAAGGCTAATAACGAAAGCATAACGAATGCGAGGGCAGTCGTCACCTTTTCTTTGGATGACTTCTCTCGTATAGTTAATTCTAAGTTAGAAAGCTTAGCAGAAGCATGGAAGGTGAGCCCAGCGTGCCGTATAAACTTAATATTTTCAGCAAAATTCTCATTCTATTGGTTCTACTCCTTATCCCTATTGTGCTGCTTTACAGCTATACGAATCGGATAACGAATAACGTAGTTCAAGACCAGATTCAGTCATCAAATTTAAACCAGCTGTCCTTCTTCATGCATCAATTGGATGCGGATGTGGAGCGATTAGCGATGTCTCCCGTTATTCTCGGCAGCGATCCTTACATAAGGGAATTTATCGACAGGAATGCGTCGACTGATTATGACATGCTGAAAGAACAGTCACGGATTATACAGAAGCTTAGCCTCCAAAGTGTCTCCAGCGGATGGGTGAATGAACTGACCATTGCGATTCCACACGGGAAGCAAGTGTTGTCTTCCAGTATTTTCGTAAATGGGACGGATGCTTGGCCTTGGAGTAGCCCGATTAAACGCACATGGACGTATGAGGAACGCAAGGGCGACAATGGGGTTGGGTCGTTCGTTAGGGAAATTAGTGAGCCGATCCGTGCCCAGGTTGCCAGTCAGGCTAATGTACTGTATCAAGTAAGGTTCAGCGCGCAGAATATGATTCAACTGCTGGATGTGTACAAGCAAGATAAACGAAGCGATCCTTTTTTGGTTGATGGGCAAAATAGGGCGATTTTCAACAGCTCGTCGAATCCGTCGATTACCAATACAATTCATGAAAGAATGGCTGGTCAAGGCTTACCGCTTACCGGCCAAGTTCAATTTGAAATCGCTAATCAACAGTATTTGGTCAGCTTTGTCAAATCGGAACAGTTGGGTTGGTACTTGGTGGATTATGTACCTGTGCAGAAGATACTTTCTCCGATTACGATGACGCGTAAATTGTTTTACGTTTCTATTGCTCTGCTGCTTGTGATGAGTATTCTGGCTTCTTTCTTGCTGTATCGCAACGTGCAGATTCCAATTGGCAAGATGATTCAAAGTGTACAGCAAGTGAAGCGAGGCGATTTATCGGCTCGGATTGCGTATAGAGCCAAAAATGAATTTGATTTCCTCATCCAGCGATTCAATGAGATGGCCGAGCAAATTCAAGTGCTTGTTGAAGATGTGTATGCGGAGAAAATCCGTTCACGTGAAGCGACCTTGAAGCAGCTGCAGTCGCAGATTCACCCGCATTTTCTCTATAATTCCTTGTTCTTCATCATCAATTCAGCGGAGATGGAAGATAAAGAATCGGTCGTAGCCATGTCGCAGAATTTAGCTGAGTTTTACCGTTACACGACGAGGGTGGAAAAACAAAGCGTGCGTTTGCAGGAAGAACTGGACTTGGTCGGCCATTATTTAACCATTCAAAACCTACGCATTCACCGGTTGAAATATGAGATATCTGTGCCGGAAGAGATGCTTAACGAGCGGGTTCCCCGACTTATTTTGCAGCCGCTAGTAGAGAATGCCATTGTCCATGGGATTGAGCGCAGCGCAGAGGGTGATCTCATTACGATTACGGGTGAGCAGAAAGACGGATGGAACCGACTGATTGTGGAAGATAACGGCGAAGGGCTGGACGAAGCGGGATTAGATAAGCTGCTTAAACAGCTGGAAGCTCCAATGTCCGATGAGATTGGCTGTGGAACATGGAATGTTCACCACCGATTGTATTATCAGTTCGGGGAAGGCTCCGGGCTTACTTTTGAACGAGTAAATAACGGTGGTTTAAGGGCAGTACTGACTTGGAAACATAATTCCCAGGAGAGTGATCCAGCCACAGAGGTGATAAAACGATGATTCAACTGTTGATTGTCGATGACGAAGCGCATGTCGTGGATCGGCTGCAGTCTACGATTGACTGGGCATCTATTGGGATTGGGCAGGTTTTCAAGGCTTATTCGGGTAAAGAAGCGCTGGAGCTGCTGGGGCAAATGTCGATTGATATCGTGATTACGGACATTCAGATGCCAGGGATCTCCGGCTTGCAATTAATTGCCGAGATCAACCGTCGTTGGGCGAAGACCAAGTGTATTCTCTTGTCCGGTTACTCGGATTTCAACTATGCCAAAGAAGCGATTCTACAGGGCTCGGAGGATTATTTGCTCAAGCCGGTCACGGAACAAGCTTTGCTGGCTACGGTCAGCCGGGTGATGGAAAAGCTGCAGAAGGAATGGGAAGCCGTCATCTCTACGCAGCGTCTTACGTATACATTCAAGGAAAACCTCCCTTTACTTCGAGGGAATTTATTGAGTGATTTACTTCAAGGGCACCAAATATCGGAGCAATCCCTTCGAGAAAAAATGCAGATTCTAGAGCTCCCTGATTACCATGAGCATGCTTGCGTTATGATGATGGTTCGGTTGGAATCGAATTTTCTGGAATATGATACCGGTCATTTATCGTTAATGGAATATGCGATTAGCAATATGGCCCACGAATTATTTTCTGAAAAATTCGATAGCTGGCATACGAAGGATGCTCATGATTATTTGGTATTCGTGATGAAGCATAAGCAGGAGACACCCGACAAGGAAGAAGCTGCTTGGCTGGAACGAACCGCTTCTGTGCTTCAATCGGCGGTGAAGAATTATTTGAAAGGCAAAATTTCCATCCTTCTGAGCAGTTGGGGCGAGTTCCCGGCCGAAATAAATGCGCTGTACAATAGCTCGCTTAGCGCCTTTCGCAAACGTATCGGGAGTGAGCACGAGCTGTTCATGCGGCTTGGCGATGAATCTGTTCAGACCGAACTGTCAGCCTTGCAAAGGCTATATGAGCCTCCAACGCTCAATCACTTGCTGGAAGCAGCAAGATGGGAAGATACCGAGGAAAAGTTGTCTCAGATTTTTGATGAAATGGAAGTCAGATTTTCCGAATCGCAAGAACATCTTTTAGAGGTTTATTTCTCGATCGCATCCGCTTTTGCTTACATTGCACATAAGAATGGCCGGCAGCTGCATCAGCTCATTGGCGGTGATTACGACCGGATGATGGAAGGTATACCGTTTCGTACGGTGAACCAGCTGCGCGAGTGGTCGATCCGTTCCTTAAGGCGTATGAAGGAGGATATGGATCAAGAAAGGCAAGACAGCCGTGCAACGCTGATCAAGGATATCAGGTCTTTCATCGATCAGCATCTGGCTAGCGACGTCTCCTTACAATCGATTGCCGATCATGTGTACATGCATCCGGTGTATGTCTCGAAGATCTACAAGCTCGAAACGGGTGAAAATTTAAGCGACTACGTCAATCATGCACGGATGGATAAAGCCGCTTATCTGCTGAAGAATGGTCAGGATAAGATTTATGAAATCGCCACACAGCTTGGCTATCAGCGCCCGCATTCCTTTAACCATGCGTTCAAGAAGCATTATGGCATGACTCCGCAAGAGTACCGAGATCAATATTCGTAGCGAATAAATCATCGCTGATTGGTGAGAGGAGTTTGGTCTCGCCCGGTGAATTTCAACAGGGAATAGAGGAGGACGATGATCATGAAAATTACGAAGCTGGAACTGTTTAAGGTGCCGCCAAGATGGTTATTTCTGAAAATCGAAACGGATGAAGGCATTACGGGATGGGGAGAGCCCGTCGTCGAGGGCAAAGCGGATACAGTTGCTGCCGCGGTGATGGAAATGAGCGATCATATCATTGGCAGGGATCCGATGCGGATCGAGGATATGTTCCAAGTGCTGTACCGCGGGGGCTTTTACCGCGGAGGACCGATCTTGACCAGCGCCATCTCAGGCATTGAGCAAGCGCTTTGGGACATTAAGGGCAAATTCTACAATGCGCCCGTCTATGATCTGCTTGGCGGCGCTTGCCGCGACAAGACGCGCGTCTATTCGTGGATCGGCGGGGACCGTCCGAGCGACGTAGGTCAAGCGGCCAAGCAGCAGGCCGCGGCTGGATTTACGGCGGTGAAAATGAACGCCACCGAGGAAATGCACTACATCGACTCCATCAGCAAAGTGGATGAAGCGATTGCCCGCATTGCCGCGGTACGCGAAGCCGTCGGCAAAGATGTTGGCATCGGCATCGATTTCCACGGCCGCGTGCACAAGTCGATGGCCAAAATCATCGTCAAGGAACTAGAGCCGTACCGGCCTATGTTCATTGAGGAGCCTGTTTTGCCCGAGAATAATGAAGCGCTTAAGGAGATCGCTCGCTACACCTCGTGTCCGATCGCCACGGGCGAGCGGATGTATACGCGCTGGGGCTTCAAAGAGCTGCTGGCCCAAGGCATCGTGGACATTATCCAACCTGATCTTTCCCATGCGGGAGGCATCTTGGAAACACGCAAAATCGCCGCGATGGCGGAAGCCTACGATATAGCCATTGCGCCGCATTGTCCGCTAGGCCCTATCGCTTTGGCAGCATGCCTTCAGCTGGATACGTGCTCTCCGAATGCTTTCATTCAGGAGCAAAGCCTCGGCATTCACTACAATCAAGGCAGTGACTTGCTTGATTATTTGAAAGATCCTTCTGTGTTTAAATATGAAGAAGGCTTCGTAGCCAATCTAACTGCGCCAGGTCTTGGGATCGAGATCAATGAAGATAAAGTAAGAGAGATGGCTGCGATTGGTCATAACTGGAAAAATCCCGTTTGGCGCCAAGCCGATGGTACGGTAGCCGAGTGGTAAGTGGAACAACAGGAAAGAGCATGAATGAGCCTCAATTCCATTTTCATGGAATTGAGGCTCTCTTTGTTTTTGTATAGGAAATTATGATTTTCGCAGTTTGTGGATTAGGTGCTTAATCTGCAAAAAAACGCGAAAGCTTGATGCTACGCGGTTTTTTTTAAGTTATGGCCGGTTCTTTCATTATTCTTTTATTTGACTGTAGTATACTCACATTATGAAAGTTCCGCTTTATGGGATTCGAGGTTTTCGTAACCCGTTTGATGAACGGAAAATTGAATGTATGGGGGAGACAGCAATGAAAAGAACAACTATTGGAACAACAACTTTAGGATTATTGGTGGGGGTCGTAGCGGGGGCGGGCATCATGCTCAATGATACCGCGCACGATTCCGTTAAGCAGGCAATCGGGCAAGGTGCTACGAACAATGCGGTTGTAGCTGGCGTAGGTGGTATTACGCCAGTCAATGTGTCTAACATGGATCTGGAAACAGCGATGCAGGCTGTGCAAGCTAACCGCGCCGCTGCGTTGGAAAACCAGCTGAAAGACCAAATGGATTCAATAAAAAAGCGGAATGAGGACATCGCCGGATTGAACGATACACTGGCGAAGGTGATGGCACTGCAATCAGGAAATGCTCCCTATACGTTGGCAGCAGACTTAAAAACGAAATTGCAGCAAGCAGGCGCTTCAAACGCTTCCAAAGCGACCTTAACTGCTGACGAATTGAAAACAACGATAACTGAGATAAAAGGTAAAATCGACTCGTTAAATAACACTCAGCAGATGGATATGCTCAGAATGCAAAGTTTAACCAACAAGCGCAACGAAGCTTTTGAGACTATGACCAATTTTATCGAGAAAATGAAAGCTAACAGAGACAAAGCCATCGGAACTATGAGATAATTGACTATAAAGCAATACCAATAACAGGAATCTGCCGAAGCGGGTTCCTTTTTTATGCTAGGAGCGATCGTAAGCTGATGGGGAATATTCCCGATGTATTAAGAAATCATACGCTGCTGCACGGGGTCCCGGAGCATGAATTAGCAGCAGCCACCTCAACGATGCAGATGGTGTCCTACGCGGATAAGACAACGATTCTTAAAGAAGGCGCAGTCGGGGATGACTGCTTTTTCATCCTATCGGGCGAGATCAGCGTGACGGCCCGCGGTCTGATAGGAAGCAGTGTCCGTTTGGCTACGCTCGGCCCTGGCGCGCTCATCGGAGAGATGGCGTTGCTCACCTCCGAGCGGCGTACGGCGACGATACGCGCCGTAGGTGAGGTCCAAGCACTGCGTCTTGACCGTGAGGCGTTTCGGACGCTTGCTGCGCTAAGTCCGCTTTTTCACGAGAGCCTAACCTATTCGGCTCGCATTAGGGACATTCACGGCCTGCTCAGCAAGGCGTCGATCTGGTCGAGCCTACCCGACTCGGAACTGCGGGGGTTGGCGGAGGTCACGGTGCTGCGGACCGTGAAGCAGGGCCAAGTCATTGTTTACGAGAATGATGCCTCAAATATGTTTTATACGATCGGCTCCGGCAGCTTCGAGGTCCGTTCATCAGGGAAGCGTGTAGCCGTACTTCACCAGGGCGACTATTTCGGTGAGATTGCACTGCTGACGGGTGTATCTACAACGGCAACGATTACAGCACTTGAGGACGGCAAGCTGTTAGCACTTGGAGAAGAGGAATTCCGATTTACGTTGATGCGGCACGAACCGGTGAAGCGGCAGTTCCTGGCAGCCCTGCGTATTCGCAGGCCGGATATCGCAGATATCGCCATCAGGCAATGGATGCCGGATTCGGAACAACCCGAACAAGTCGCCTCTGCCGGGCAGAAATGGCTTCGGCCGCCGGCACAGCAGCGCTGGATCGATGTGCTAATGGCGATGGGCGGCTTGTTTCTGGTCGCAACGCTGCTGTCCGTTTGGCTGAAGGGCGCGATATGGACTTATGCCGCTTTGGTGACGGGCTGTCTGGCAGGACCGGTCAGCTTCGTCGCCTATGCCAGAAGCTCGCAACTGCTGGGCTATCGCATAAGCCGGCTGCTTGGCGTTTTTGTAACATCAGCAGCCATCGCCTTACCGCTGGCCATGCTGCTGGAGAAAAGCTGGTTGTTCGCAAAAGGGCCGGACGCGTATACATTTACTCAGCTTCATCTACCGATTGCCGTCGCTTTAATCGAAGAGGCATCGAAACTGCTGATTTGCTATTTCTTCCTGCGCAGCAAGCGGCAGCGTTTCCGAATGGATGCGGTCGTCTTTGGCGCCGCAGCGGGCATGGGCTTCGCTGCCGTTGAAAATATGATCTATGGCTGGGCTTTTCTCGGAACGGGAGAGACCGGCAGTATGCTTGCTGTCTTATGGTTGAGAGCCTTGCTATCACCATTTGGGCACGGAACGTGGACGGCTATTGCGGCAGCAGGCATTGGGATCGGATTGTCGAAGGTCTCGACATCGTCTGGCAAGTTAAGCGTATGGCTAAAGGTGGCGGGACTGGTTAGCGCGAGCATTCTGCTGCACACGCTCTGGGACTTCCAATTCGCAAGCGGACCGCTGAGGGTGGTTGGCATGGCTGTAGTCGGTGCAGCTGGGCTCCTGTTGCTATTCCTGCTTATCCGTTCCGGCACGGTGGAAGAAATACAAGCGTTGACGCTGCTGAATCCGGCACTGAGCGCGGACCGGTTGATAGACGATGCGGGGGAAGAGGAGGTGGACGTCGATCGTCCGCTAAACTGCCTAGCGTGTGACACGCAGTGCCCGCCAAAGACACGGTATTGTCCGCGCTGCGGGCAGTCACTTCGGGTGGAGGCCGCGCGGAATTGACGCCTCTTGGTATAGTAGTGGTTCTGATGCGGGGCTGCTATCACTGAGCGCCAAATTGATCGGCAGCAAAAAAATCAGATTAACGCTTGAAAAGGGACTATCCGCAGGCATGAATGATGCCGGATAATAGTCCCTTTTTTTGCTATAAATCAACAGTTCTTGTTGCTATTTTTCCGGCTTCTTAGACTCTGTTGGCGGGCTTCGGCTCGCATAGATCTGGCTTTAAGTGTGGTTTTCGCGCTTATTCTTTTATCCTTGAGCTACTGAATCGGATCAGGAATCAGATTCTTTTCCAACAGCTCACTATTCGTCTTCATATGTTTCATTTCATTACCCAGCTTCCTTATCTCATCCATATCCTGCGCCATAGAGCCGTTGTTGGCTTCTGACAAGGATCTGCCTGCTGAACCGTTACAGAGCCGCTCTAATTCAATTAGTTTATCCAGAGCAGTTCGGCGAACTTGCAGAGGAACGAATTCATTCTCTTGAAAGTCGGCTTCATGGAAATGTACGGTGGTATTCCCGTGCTCAGAGGTGAATGTGGTTAACGTGAGCGGGTAGGCGGCTGATGTAGCATCGTTGTAAATATCGAGTTTATAGACCGATTTCTCCGTGTACTCGATACGTTCTAACCCTAAATCAGTTAACTGTTGATGAAGTGTTCTTTTATCCATTGTAATTCCTCCTTTCCTGCTTGCGTCAAAACGTAGGCCGTCCTTACGAATCTATGTGATGTGGTACCCTTAATGTTGATTGTTCTGGTAAGTTGTTTTGGCAGACTGTAAAGACTCAGCTACAAGCTGTTTGCTTTCTTTAGCCTTATCAATGGCTTCTGTTGCTTGATGGCTAACGGAGCTCGCCATATCCTTAGTTTTCTCACTGACTGCTGAAGCAACTTCCTGCGTCTTCTCACTTACAGCTGACGCGATATCTTGTGTTTTGTCACTTACGGTTGAGACTATTTCCTGTGTTTTCTGACCTACAGCGGAAGCCAATTGGCTTGTTTTATCATTGAACGTGCGATACGTATTCGACAAGTCTTCACGCAGCTCCGACCCTGCTTTAGGGGCTAATAACAATGAGGTTATCGCGCCGACAGCGCCGCCGATTACTAAACCTAACAATAGTCCGCCTTTGTTTGTTCCGACTGCTTCACTCATGAGTCATCTCTCCTTTAGTTTGGGTGATTTGGTGTTGCCATGCTTCATACTAGGATGTAACCTTCTTTGTTTATTTTGAAACACAAAAAGCTCATTTTTATTTCAGTTTCATTATATAAGCAAGGAAGTCCAAGTATCGTTGTGATTGAATTTTTTTCAAGTGGGTAGTAGATAAAATAAACGATTCAACATGTTGGATAATAAATTATGGTAAACTACGATGAGGGTTTCCGTTAACTTTTACCCGAAAGGGGTTTTTTAAGCCATGAGCATCGTGATCGTAGATGATAACGCGACGAATTTACTTATTATTGAAAAAATCCTGCTTAAAGCCGGTTACACCGATTTAGCCATGGTGTCTTCTGCCAGAGAGCTGTATCAATTATTAGATATGGATTCACCAAGCACGGTCGAAGTGCCGGTTGATTTGATTTTGATGGATATGATGATGCCGGAAATTGATGGGGTGGAAGCATGCCGAACAGTTCAAGCCGATGAAAGGTTCAAAGATATTCCGATTATTTTCGTAACGGCGATGGGGGATTCCAATAAGCTGGCTGAAGCGCTGGATGCCGGTGCACTCGATTATGTGATGAAGCCGATTAATAAGGTGGAGCTGCTTGCGCGTATTCGATCTACGCTCCGCCTGAAATATGAAAAGGATTGGCACAAAGAGCGGGACAAACGGATTAAGTATGAGCTCGATTTGGCCAAACAAGTGCAGCTTAGTGTGCTGAGCAGCCCCATTCAGGAGGAGCATATCCAGATCTCAGCGGTCTATAAGCCCTCTTCTGAGCTCGCGGGTGACTTCTATGCCTGGTATCCGATTGGACCGAATCGGCATGGGATTATTTTGCTGGATATGATGGGACACGGCATTTCATCTTCGCTTGTCTGCATGTATATTTATTCCGCTTTGAAGGATACCATCACGAACATTTGTGATCCGGACGGCGTGATGCGTGAACTGAATGGGCGGATGAATCAGCTGCATCAATCCGATAACCTGATTAATTATTATTTTACGGCGATATACATGGTCCTGGATACGGAACTGCGCACGATTGAGTATGTGAATGCCGGACATCCTGCTGGCATCGCGCTTCTGGATGGTGAAGTGAAATTACTGACAGAAGGCTGTTGTGCTCTTGGCTTTTTTGAGGGGATTGAGATTACCAAAGGTGTTATTCCTTATGAGAAGGAAGCACGGATTGTCTTGTTTACAGACGGTCTGTCGGAGTGGCTTGATGATGAGCAGGAGGACGGCATCACCAAAATCATGGGAAGCTTGAAGGAGACGACGACGCACGATCCCGACGGCTTGGTTGAGCGCATTTATCCGTATGCGAAAACGGGTGCTCCACAGGACGATATGTGCTTGGTTATGATAACGACGTAGTTGTTATCGATGAGAAACATCGTCTCACGCCAACATATAGGCGAAGAAGGTTTATATCTATAACAAACGCACAAGTTTGATCCCAAAATGGGAATAAAACTTGTGCGTTTTTTGTTTCAACAGACAGGCTAGCGTGTAATAAGGAGTATGAGTTCAACACGTTGGGAGGAATTGGGATGACGACATTGGCATCGGAAGCCAGTTCAGACGCTTTGTATTTGTTACATGAGGGTACGCAGTATCAAAGTTATCATTTTCTGGGTTCCCATGTGGAAGAGCGCAGCGGTCAGATGGGAGTTAACTTCGCCGTTTGGGCGCCAAATGCCAAGCAGGTTAACGTTTCAGGCAGCTTCAATGGATGGAATGGCAGCAATCACCAGATGTCGCTATCAGATGGCGTATGGACGCTGTTCATTCCGGAACTTGGTGAAGGCACGCTATATAAATATGAAATTGTCACATTGGATGATGAATGCTATCTAAAATCTGATCCGTATGCCTTTCATTCTGAGCTTCGACCCGGAACGGCTTCGATTGTGACCTCATTGGAAGGTTACGAATGGCAGGACGAGGAGTGGCTGGCGAACAACACGTCCAACCAATTTCTACAACAGCCGCTCCTTATCTACGAGGTGCATTTGGGCAGTTGGAAGCGCAAGGAAGACGGCGGATTTTACAGTTATGTGGAATTAGCTGACGAGTTAGTTGACTATGTGCACGAACGGGGTTACACCCATATTGAGCTGATGCCGCTAGAGGAACATCCTCTAGATGCGTCTTGGGGCTATCAGGTTACCAACTATTTCTCGGTGACGAGCCGATTTGGATCGCCGAAGGACTTCATGTACTTCGTAGACCGCTGTCATCAGAAGGGGATTGGCGTCATTATGGACTGGGTGCCCGCACATTTTTGCAAAGATGCTCACGGCTTGACTCGATTCGATGGGACACCGCTGTATGAATATGCAGACAGCCGAAAGGGTGAACATCCGACTTGGGGGACACAGGTATTCGATTATGCGAAGCCCGAGGTGCTTAGTTTCTTAATCTCCAATGCCCTATTTTGGATGGATGTCTATCATATGGATGGGTTAAGAGTGGATGCGGTTTATAGCATATTATCGCTGAATTTTGATCGGGAAGAAAAGGATCGGATTGTGAATGAACAGGGCGGCGAGGAGAATCTTGAAGGAATTGCGTTCCTCCAGAAGCTGAATGCCGTCGTATTCTCTAGGTATCCCAATGCCCTGATGATGGCGGAGGATACGAGCTCTTACCCAGGCGTAACCGCTCCCGTCGAGAATGGCGGACTAGGTTTTAATTACAAATGGAACTTAGGCTTTACGTGGAACACACTTGCATATATGAAGAAAAACCAGGATGAACGCAGCAGTCAGGAAGATCAATTGACGAATTCGCTGCTAAATGCTTGGGATGAGAATGATATTCTCCCCTATGCGCATGATGAAGTGGTTCACTCCAGCAAATCCCTTCTCGGTAAAATGTCAGGTGACGACAACTGGCAGCGGTTCGCTAATCTGCGAGTACTGTACAGCTATATGATGGGACATCCGGGCAAAAAGCTGCTTTTTATGGGAAATGAATTCGGTCAGATCGATGATTGGAATTCGGAAGCTTCGCTGGAATGGGATTTATTGAAATTCGAAGAACATCAGCAATTTGAGCATTTTGTGAAAACGATGAATCACTTCTACATAGCGGAGCGAGCCTTATGGGAGTTGGATTATGAACCGAGCGGCTTCGAACCGATTAACGCTGAGGATAAAAGCGATGGTCTGGTGTCTTTCATTCGGAACTCGGAAAACGGTGATGAACAGCTCGTCATCCTTTGTAATTTCAAGACCGAGGTACATGAAGGGTATCGATTAGGGTTGATGAGGCCCGGTCGTTATCAGGAGGTCTTCAATAGTGATAGGCAAGAATTCGGCGGATCGGGCGTGACGAACGACAATACGCTGGTCACCGAAGAGTGGACATGTCAGGATTGTCCGCACAGCATAACTGTTTCGATACCTCCCCTAGCAGCAATCGTACTCAAATATATCCCTTCGGAAGGATGAGATGACTATGAAAAAGCAGGAATGTGTAGCCATGCTATTAGCTGGCGGTGAAGGTACTAGACTGGGGCCTTTAACTAAAAATATCGCTAAACCGGCTGTTCATTTTGGCGGAAAATACAGAATTATCGACTTTACTTTGAGCAATTGCCGTAATTCCGGTATCGATACGATCGGTGTACTGACGCAGTACAAGCCAGCAGTTTTGCATGCTCATATTGGCAATGGGGATGCCTGGGATATGACGAGCGAAAGCGGCGGCATCTCCATTCTGGAAAGGCAGGTTGGCGCGCCGAATGCTTATTCGGGGACAGCGGATGCCATTTATCAAAACATTTCCTATCTTCGTGCACATGATCCAAGCTACGTGTTAATTATTTCTGGCGACCATATTTATAATATGGATTACAGAGCTATGATCGAGCATCATAAAGCTTCCGGTGCCGCTGCAACGCTTTCGGTTACTCCAGTGAGATGGGAAGAGGCAAGCCGGTTCGGCATTATGAGTACGGACGAGCATTACCGGATTACTGGATTTGTTGAGAAACCACCCAAACCTGATAGCAACCTAGCTTCGATGGGTGTTTATATATTTAATTGGGATGTGCTTAAGGCATGTTTGGAACAGGATGCGAAAGATATGGCGTCTAGTCATGATTTTGGTCATGACATTATCCCCGGACTGCTGGCAGCAGGGGCCCATTTATCCGCTTATCCATTTGAAGGGTATTGGAAAGATGTCGGTACGATCGAAAGCCTTTGGGAATCCCATATGGATTTGCTTGGTTATACGCCAAGGCTGCTATTGGATCAAGATACATGGCCTGTGCTGACCCAAGAGCGTGATCTTCCGAAAAGCCATGTCTCACTAGTTGCCAGAGTGAACAATGCGGTAATAGGAGATGGCGCAGCCATTTATGGGAATGTAAGTCATTCCGTTCTATTTGATGGCGTTAGGGTTGGTGAACATAGTAGGGTCTTGAACAGTGTCATCATGCCGGGTGTTCAGATTGGAAAAAATGCACTTATTCTTAATGCCATTATTGGAGAAGGATCCATTATCAAAGATGGAGCTATTGTTGGTAAGCCAGGAGGTGTAGAGATTACTGCGGTAGGTGAAAAAACAGTGGTAGGACGCCACTATCCAGCTGTGATACCAGCTAAGCTGACGGATACAAGGCTGAATTTTGGTTAATTGAGGAGGAGTGTATGATGAAAAATGTTCTTGGCATGATCAATCTCATGAATGAACAGGATGATTTATCAACGCTTACACGCAATCGTTGTGTTGCTGCTGTGCCTTTTGCCGGTCGGTATCGCCTAGTAGATTTTGCGCTTTCCAATATGAGCAATTCGGGCATTCAGAAAGTCGTCGTTCTGGCCAATTCGAAGGCGGATTCGCTGCTTGAACATGTGGGTGACGGGCATCACTGGGGTTTAGATGCTTCGGATGAAGGAGGAGTATCTATTCTCCCGCCTTTCTCCTTATGGATTGATCCCGCGTGTGCTTCGCGTACCTTCGACCATGGTGATCTCCTTCATCTATACAGTCATCTCGATTATTTAAAGTCGTGCACAGAAACCTATATTTTACTAGCGCCTACCAGTGTTATTTATCGTTCTAATTTCGAAAATATGGTCGACTATCACCTCAGCAGCGGTGCGGAGATTACGATCCTTTTTAAACATTTGACAGAGATTGACCGTCATGCGCATATTGGTCGCGCTTACAACTTGGAGATGAATGATCAAGGCCGCGTTGTTAGCGCCTCGCCCACTTATCACGCTCTGCCGTCCCTAACTCCGCAAAATATCGATTTGGACACGATGGTTATAGAGCGGAACCTACTGATTGATCTCGTTGAGAAGAGCTTGAAGCGCGGGAGCGAGATTTATCTGAAAGAGGTGATCTGGGCTCATCTGGCCGATATTCATGTACAAGGCTATGCCAATCATGGATATATGGCGATTATGGATTCCGTAGACAGTTACTATGTGCACAGTATGGATCTCCTGCAGCCGCAAGGCTGGAAGCAATTCATGATGAATCAAGAATCTGTCTATACGCGAAAAGAGGAAGAACAAGAAACGGCCTGCAACCATGACGCGCTGATCCGCAATTCGTTCGTCGCTCATGGCTGCCGGATTGAAGGCTATGTGGAGAACAGCATCTTGTTTCCGGGTGTAACGGTCAGCAAAGGCGCCAATGTTAAAAATAGCGTCATCATGCATGACTGTGCAATTGAGGCCAACGTTTATTTGGACCGGGTTATTTTGGACAAGCAGGTCGTTGTTGAGCAAGGAGCCGTGTTATGCGGTCAGTACGCACATCCTTTTGTGGCGGAGAAAAGTGAAGTGATCTAATCCAAAGGTGAGAGTAGGAGGATCGGTTATGAACGTAATGTTACGTGATAAGGGTGCTAAGCTGTTAACACATATGACGGGCTACCGCAGCCGTGTCTATAAGCTAGCATTGTTCTTTCTAGTTGTTATTCTAGCGATGATTATCGTCAGTTGGACTACTTCAGAACATATCGGTGAGCCGGAGATCATTCTTTCTCCGGAAATTATTAGTCTGATTCCGAAAGGATCAGAGGACACTTTTATACCCGTCCTGCCACCTACTCTTGCTGCTGTACAAGCGGAGCCAAGTAGTGATGGTAGTGCTAATAGTGCTAGTTTGCAGGCAGCTGATCCTAGCACTTTGGTGCCGATACTCCATAGCCTAGAGGGGATTTCACTTGATGATAATACGGAGGCAGTCGTTGCAAAGAAAGGGTACCCGCTAACGTTTGTCCAGGATCCCCACTTTATAGATGTCTTTACGTATGAATACCCGGATATGAATATTGGTTTCCAAGATGGTATCGTGACTTTTGTGCAAATTCCAGCCGAGATTGGGCACGTTCACATCAATGATCAACGGATTTCGTTGACGATAACTGATGTGAAGCGGCTGCTGGGAGAACCCGATTACATAGCGGAGGATGGTATCGTCTTTCAGCGGGGAGAAGAACTTATTAAACTTTTTATTGCACCGGAGACACAAGAATTGATAGCCATCGATTATTATGATCTTTCAAGTACCTAATGTCTGCAGCTGGCCTCTTTGGTCAGCTTGAAGGCATGTGGGGAAGATCTTCCTATTTCACGCAAAGCTTGTGTAAAAGGTAGAGGCTTGTTACTATTTAAAGAAAGAATAACGTAAGGGAGTGTGGCTAATGTCAGCAGAGAAGTTCCAAGTTGATCAAGAAGAATTGGAGAAATCTATACAGCTTCGTATCAGTGGGGAGCTCGATTTGGCTGCGGCCTTAACGTTCCGCCATGCGCTCGAAGCGGTTGTTCACCGTGCGGATAAGGCATTAATCCTCGATGTGGGGCAGTTGCGGTATATGGATAGCACAGGGATTGGAATTGTGGTCTCGACCTTGAAAATTCGGGATGAATTGAAAGCGCCGTTCACGGTTATTAATATCCCGGCTGGCATCAAGCGGCTGTTTGATCTTACAGGAATCTCAGGATTCCTTAACGAAGGGATCGAAGGAAGCGCATGAATGTCATTCGTTTACAAATACCCGCGGCAGCGGAATACTTGGATATCGTAAGACTTAGTCTCTATGGGGTTGCTACCAAGTTAGGTTTCTCTTATGAAGATATCGAGGATATGAAGGTAGCGGTTTCGGAGGCTTGCAACAATGCTGTACTTCACGGGGGACCGCAGAGTGGCAGTGGGCAAATTGAAATTAGCTATGAGCCCGGAGACGATAGATTGACTGTGAAAGTGAAAGATGATGGCACAGGTTTTAATTATCAAGAACGCCAAGAGAACACGGTCCCTTTGACTGGGGCTTCGCCCAGCGAATTACAGTCTGGTGGCCTTGGCATATTTCTCATGCAAGCGCTGATGGATGAGGTTATCGTGAACACAGACAGGGGAACCGAAGTCACGCTCGTTAAATATGTTCAAAACAAAACCACGGATTGACGGGAAACCGCCAGTCCGTGGTTTTTTTCAAACTATTTACCAAGATAAGCATCCAGCATCCAGCTGTGCTTCTCAAGCGATGAACGAATCCCGATGAGCAGATCGGCTGTCGGTTGATCCGTCTGCTCTTCAGCAAGTTCAATTCCCTCTGTCAGCTCCGAGCAAATGCGGGTGAAGTCACTGACCAGCTGCTTCACCATTTGCTCAGCCGTCTCCTCATTCTTGGCTTCCTTAATGGACGCTGAGGCCAAATGTTCCTGCAAGGTTGCTGTCGGGATCGCACGAAGAGATAGCATCCGCTCCGCGATGACGTCTAGATGCAAGGCAGCTTCTGTATACAATTCTTCGAATTTGATATGCAGCGTAAAGAAATTCTCGCCTTTTACATACCAATGATAGTTATGCAGCTTCATATAAAGAACCGAAAAGTTAGCGACCTGCTTGTCAAGAATCTCTGTAATCGGACTTGCTTTCGTTGCAGTTTTGACCATTGTGAAATCCCTCCACTTAATTAATTTGTTGTGCATACATATATCTACCCTGCGATATTCCTTTTGAAACTTTCTCCATACATTGTTTCAGATGCTAAGAACGGGGGTAAACAATAAGTAATTAAGCAGATAGGGGTGATTGAAATGTTAGTACAAATTAGTGCGATCATTGCAGCCGTTGCGTTTGTATTCCTTGTCTTCTATTTGATTCAAACTTTGAAATCACTGAAAAATTCATTAGATGAGATTACATTAACGATGGGCCAAATGAAGAATGAAGTCACACAGATCAGTTCGGAAGTACAGGACGTTATTCTCAATACGAATGAGATGGCCATAGATGTGCGTATGAAGCTGTCAAAGCTTAATCATCTGTTCAGCTCGGTTCAAGATGTAGGACAAGTGATTCATGAGTTAACATCGTCGGTAAAACAATCAGCCACGAGTCTAGTCTCAGCGATTAAACAAACTCAGCCGCTTAGCACCAAATGGAAGACGATTTTGCAAGGAGCTGCTATCTCGTATGAGATACTGCAAAAAATGAAAGCCAAAAAATCATCGCAAGCCGGTGTTACGAAATAGAGAGGGGTCATCTTGTGAACGCTATACGTAAATTTATTGTCTACAAACAATCGAATGGGAAAGAAAATATCTTATACTTAAGTGGAGAGCTCGATTTATCTGCTGCATCTGAGCTGGCGGCAGTACTTGACTCGGTTGTTCATAAAGGTAATGAGATTCTAACGTTGGATTTAAAAGAGTTGCGTTATATTGACAGTACCGGAATCGGTATGATTGTCTCGGTCCTTAAAGTGAGAACTGCGATGAAGGCAGCCTTCCGTATTCATCATATCCCAGCCAAAATCCAGCGATTATTCGAGCTAACTGGCATTGCCCGCTATTTGATAGATCGTGAAGACCGAGGTCAAAACCAAGGTGGTACAGAAAGGAAAGAAGAAATCATATGAGCCCATACATTGGCCTGACGATACCGGCAAAGGCGGAATATCTAGATATTGTTCGACTCACCTTATATGGCGTTGCGACGAAAGCAGGCTTCACTTTTGAAGATATTGAAGATATGAAAGTTGCTGTAGCAGAAGCTTGTAATAATGCGATTCTGCATGCCTATTCTCATGACCAATCAGGAACCGTCGAGATCCAATTTGAGCATAGCAACGGCTATTTGCGAATTTCTGTGAAGGATGAGGGCAACAGCTTTAACTACATTCAAACAGATGTAGAAACAGCTGCTATGCACCATAAATCCATTAGTGAAGCGACCGTGGGGGGACTAGGTCTGTTCCTGATGCAAGCTTTAATGGATGATGTACAAGTACTGACGCATAGCGGTAAGGGAACCGAGGTTATTCTGACGAAGCAACTGGCAGGTCAGTTGAATAGAAAAGAGGAAATGGTATGAATGCGAATGCATCATCCTCGAAACCGTTATATGAAATGTATTCGAAAATGAAGATTTATAAGGAAACCGCATGTCAAGAGACGGCTACGGCGCTCCTGCTGCACTATGAACCCATTGTTCGTATGGCGGTAGGCAAGATGTCGCGGAGCCGTCCCGATTTATATGAGGATTTATTTCAAGTGGGACAGATGTCGATGCTGCGGCTTTTTGTACAGTATGACAGTACCATGGAGATTCCGTTTGAAGCCTATGCCATGAAAAGTTTAATTGGTCACCTGAAAAATTATTTGCGTGACAAGTCATGGTACATACAGGTTCCACGACGAATTAAGGAGAAAGGTTCGCTTGTCCAGCGTGCCCTGGATGAACTGACCATGAAGTTGGAACGTTCGCCGAGTATCGATGAGATTGCGGCTTATTTAGAGCTGAGTCCGGAAGAAACGATTGAGATTCTGGCAGGTCGCGATTATTATAATTATACATCGCTAGATACTCCGCTTACGAGTGATGGGGATAGTGCGACGATTGGCGATATGATCGCTGGTCCAACGGATGACTATCAAACCCTCGAGAGACGCATGGATCTGGAAGAAGCGATGACTTGTTTGAAAGAAGAAGAACGTACGGTTATTGGCCTTATTTATCATGAAGGACAATCGCAACGGCACATTGCTGACCAATTAGGGATTTCTCAGATGAGTGTATCCCGGATTCAGAAGCGGGCAATTGATAAGCTGAAGACTATCTTAAACCAGAGCACATAAGGAGGCACCTTGATGCCGGGCAACCATTTTCAATTGGAATACGGGAAGAAAGTACGCTTAGAAAGCATGGATCCTAATGAAACCGGAGCCCTTCACGACCGGGAAGAAGCCGAACCGAACATAGAGCGTCTGAGTGAACGATTAGAAGTCTTGCAAAATATCCTGTACGCCGAGAAGAAGCAGTCGGTTCTTTTTGTGATTCAAGGCATGGATTGCAGCGGCAAAGACGGCGTCGTGAAGCGTGCGCTCGGAGGATTGCATCCACAGGGCTTTCAAGTAAGCAGCTTCAAAGCGCCTACCGAAGAGGAAGCCGCTCATGATTTCCTATGGCGAGCTCATAAGGTTGTGCCTGCTAAAGGGATGATCGGGGCGTTCATTCGTTCTTATTATGAGGATGTGCTGATAACCCGCGTACACGACTGGATTAGCGATTCAGAAGCGAAGAAACGATTCAAGCACATTAACCGATTCGAGAAATTGCTGGAGAGCAGCGGTGTGAAAATCGTTAAGATTTTCCTGCATATCTCCAAGGATTTTCAACTTGCCAAGCTGCGGAATCGGCTAACGGATCCAACGAAACGTTGGAAATTCGACAAGAATGATCTCGTGGAGCGAGAATCCTGGGACGAATACCAGAAGGCTTATGAAGATGTGTTCAAGATGTGCAGCTCGGCTTCTGCTCCGTGGTATGTCGTGCCTGCTAATCATCGCTGGTATCGAGATTGGGCCGTTTTGCAAATTGCTGTAGAAGCGTTAGAAAGCATGAATTTAGCTTATCCGGAATCCGATCCGGAGCTCGATCAGCTGCTTGATCAATTATAGAAGTAAGCACACAGTATCTCTCTAGCTCTCTTAATGTGGTATAGTGAGAATAGTAGAATGTTAACATAACATTCTCTACGAACTGTACTAGGAGGCCAACATGTTTACATCTATTCCTATCAACATAAAGACGAAAATCACGTTAGGATATGTCTGTATTATTCTATGTTTAGGGGCTGCTCTCTTAGTGGTGAGTGATCGAATAACCTCTCTTCAGAAGGAAGTAGACTACATATCGTCGCATGATATTGAAGTGCGCGATCTCCTTAATGTTATACAAAAAAATGTGATCGATATGGAAACGGGAATGCGAGGCTACGTCATTACAGGGGATGAACAGTACTTGGATCCCTATGAGGCCGGCAGCCGCGCATGGCTCGATAATTATAATAAGCTTAATCTATTAATAAGTGATAATCCTGCACAACAGAAAAGCTTGGAGCAGATCAAACCAACGATTCAGAACTGGATCAAGAATGATGTCGATAACGTTGTTAAGTGGAAAAAAGAAAACAATACAGTAGCCATTTATGATTTTTTCAAACAAAATTCAGGAAGAAAATTGATGGATCAGCTGCGCACGCAGTTTGATTCCTTTCTTAGGGTTGAACAGCAGTTAACAGCTGCAAGAGTCGATCAATTAGCCAAAAGCAACTATAATCTTAGAGTTGTTCTTTTTAGCGTTTTGGGTATTACTTCGATCTTTGCGGTTCTGGTGGCTATATTTTTGTCGAATTCGATTACTAGCACGATCCATCGCGTCATTAAGACAATTCGAGATATTGCAGCCGCCGAAGGAAATCTAGAAGCAAGAATTGAAGTGAGAACCAATGACGAGATCAGAGTGCTGGCTGAAGCAACGAATGATTTGCTGGCAAGCTTAGACAAGCAAAACTGGATTCAAACCAATATCACCGAAGTTTCAACCTTGTATCAGGGGATTAACGATATCACAGAATTGAGTGAAACCTTTGTGAATAAGCTAGCTCCTATGCTAGATGCTGTCTATGGTGTTGTATACCTGCGTAATAACGCTGGGGGCGAGACTCGGTTTGTGAAAATAGCAGGATATGCGGCATCCGGGGTGGATCCTTCATCTGCTAGTTTTCAATTAGGCGAAGGCTTAGTCGGTCAATGTGCTATAGATAAGCGGATTTTCCTGATGGATAATCTTCCGGAGAACCATATTAAAGTAACGTCAGGTTTAGGCGTCTCCACACCTCGAAGCTTACTGGTTGCTCCTATCATGGTAGAAGGCAAAGCGGAGGCCGTTATTGAGTTAGCTTCCCTTCACCCTTTCCAATCGAAGCATCTAACGTTGGTCGATTCGCTGCAAGAGAAATTCGGCACAGCGATTACGAGTGTTCGAAGCCGTATGGAAGTAGAGCGTCTGCTTTCTGAGTCACAGATGTTGACGGAAGAACTGCAGGCACAATCGGAAGAGATGCAGACACAGTCTGAAGAACTCCAGATGCAGCAAGAACAGCTGCGGATGACGAATGAGTATCTAGAGGAACAGAACCATTTCGCTGAGCAAAAAGCGTTAGAATTGAAGAAAGCAAAAGACGAGCTGGAAGATTTCTCGCTTAAGCTTCAGACAAGTTCACGGTACAAATCCGATTTTCTGGCGAATATGTCCCATGAGCTGCGAACACCGCTCAATAGCATTATGATTTTGTCGCAAATGCTTGCGGAAAATAACGGTGACATGCAAATGTCGGAAGTTGTGGACTATTCACGTGTCGTTTATGCTGCAGGCAATGATCTACTCGCGCTGATTGACGATATTCTTGATTTATCCAAAGTAGAAGCGGGTAAAATAGAAATTATGACGGACGAGGTCAACGTGACCGAAATTCCGCAATTAATGAAGCTCATGTTTGCTCCCGTAGCGGATAAGAAGGGGTTGGATTTCGAGGTCATTTTGGAACCGAATGTGCCCAATGTGATTTTGACGGATGGCCAACGCATGCAGCAAATCGTGAAAAATCTATTATCGAATGCTTTTAAATTTACTGAACAAGGCTCTGTAACCATGAAAATTGCGCTCGCAGACCCTTCCCGAGTCAAAGAGCTGCTTCATAGAGATCCGGAAGAAACCGTACTGGCTATTTCGATTACTGATACCGGAATAGGTATCCCGATCGATAAGCAGCAGGTTATTTTCGAAGCGTTCCAGCAGGTAGATGGTACAACGAATCGTCAATACGGCGGAACAGGACTTGGTTTATCCATATGCCGTGAGTTTACGCGTTTGCTTGGTGGATCCATTGTCGTGAAAAGCGAGCTTCATAAGGGAAGCACGTTCACCCTCTACGTGCCAAATGCGCGTGAATCGGAGTCGGAGGGCGAGGAAAACGTTCATGCACGGGGAGAAATTGCAGCAGCTAGCGAGGAATTGAAACTAGATACCACAGTAATTATTTCCACAGAACCTAGTGTCGTGATGGCGGAGCAGCCAATAGCTGAACCCATAAGCTCAGATTCCCAATTATTTCATGGTAAAAGGGTACTTCTCGTCGACGATGATGCACGTAATGTTTTCGCGCTTGTCACGGCACTTGAGACGAAGGGAGTTACCGTGGAGATTGCTGATCACGGCAAGCATGCCCTGGAGCTTTTATCCGTAGATTCCGACTACGACCTTGTGTTAATGGACATTATGATGCCGGTTATGGGGGGCTATGATGCGATGAAAGCGATTCGCGGTCAGCTGCAGCTGCACGATTTACCCATCATTGCACTGACGGCGAAAGCCATGAAGAGTGAGAAAGAGAAATGTCTGGAGTCCGGCGCTTCCGACTATATCACCAAGCCGCTGAATATGGATCAGCTATTCTCGCTTATGCGGGTATGGTTGACGAAGCAGGTGAAGAAACATTGATTCGCCAGTCACTAGATCATTACTCCGAATTAGATGAACTGCCCTACGATGAGCTGCAAAATATCGAGATTAACCTGCTCCTGGAAGGCTTATATCAGATGTATGGGTTTGATTTCCGCCATTATGTGCGTTCATCCTTACGCAGGCGCATTCTTAATCGCATGAAAGCAGAGAAATTGCCATCCATCACAGCACTGCTAGAAAAAGTCCTGCATACACCTGGCTTCGTGGAACAATTACTGAACGACATGTCCATCCGAGTGACAGAAATGTTCCGAGATCCAAGCTTTTTTAGCGCTTTTCGTAACCAAGTTGTTCCCGAGCTTAGGAAGTATCCGGAAATTCGGATTTGGCATGCAGGCTGCGCCACCGGAGAAGAAGTGTACGCGATGGCGATCCTGATGCAGGAAGAAGGCTTGGCTGAGAGAACGAAGATTTATGCGACGGATATGAATGAGAAAGCGATTGAGAGCGCTCAAAAAGGCGCTTTCCCGCTGAAGCAGATGCAAGTCTATACGAAAAACTACTTGGAATCTGGCGGGACCAAAGCCTTCTCTGAGTATTATACAACCGACCATCAATACGCTTATTTTCAGCCGCTGATGAAAGAAAACCTGATGTTTGCGCAGCACAATCTCGTAACGGACGGCTCCTTTAATGAATTCCATGTCATCCTGTGCCGCAATGTCATGATCTACTTCGATACGAAGCTGCAGCAGCAAGTCCACAGCCTATTTCATGGCAGTTTAACTCCAGGTGGATATCTAGGCTTAGGTAAAAAAGAATCCATCCTCTTCGTGCCCGAAGGCGTGCAATACGATGACTTCGTGCCGCAGGAACGTATTTATCGTAAAAGATGATTTCGCTGGACACTCTCCGTTGGAGAGTGTTTTTTTGTTTGAGTATGGAGGGGGCGGAGCCTGCTCGATGCGAGCTAATATTGGGGGAATTCTGCGGCGAGTATAACAACCCCAACCCATGCGGAACGTAGATACCTTATTTTGCTCGAAACCGCGTATTTCATGGTTTCGCGGAACGAGGAGCCGTTATTTCACGCTTCAGAGGTGTAAAAACCGCAAAAACGCTAAATTAGCGCCCCCACGTTCCGCATAGGAGCCCAATATCGACATATTAACCCAAATAGCGTCTCCTCGTTCCCCACGAGCCTCAGATCAGCAGCTTAGTACCGAAATTTTGAAACTATTTCTACTACAACCTCCGATTGGAGCACTTCCCATGGCCAGCTATTAAAGGGGATCCATCTCCAAACAATGTAGAATCAGGCTATTTATATCCCCAACCCAACCCAACCCAAACAAACCAAACCAAACAAACCAAACTGAATTGAACCCAACATAACCTAACAATCCAACTAGTAAAGCTAACCAAAGTCAATCAAACTCAACAAAGCCCAAATGAACCCACCCCAACTAGCCCGCACCAACCACAATGAGGTTTATGGGTTTAAAGTTGTGAAAATAAGGATTGTTTCATCAGCCACGAGGAACGTTTAAATATAAAGTAGATTGTACTTTAGACTCAGAAAGAAGGGAAACCAATGGAAGCAGATATCGATGAGAAGAAGTCTACAGGCGATTGCACGCCTGAGAAGTTGTTTCAGGAACTCGACAACGATCCGAGCACCAAACTAGACAATGACCAACTAGACCGCATAACGGCCATGGTGAACGAATATCAAGGGAATATTAAGTCCCATTTGATTGAACAGCAGGAGAAGAAGTCTTCAAGGGCTGATCGCCTTGCCGATCATATTGCTTCTTTTGGCGGCAGTTGGACATTTATAGTGCTGTTTTGTGCTTTTTTGGGAATTTGGATGGTCATTAATCTGATGAGCTTTGCGTTTGATAAACCACCGTTCATCCTGCTGAATTTGATTCTATCTTGTATTTCGGCTTTGCAGGCACCGGTTATTCTAATGAGTCAGAATCGTCAAGCGGCGCGAGATAAGCAGGAGGCGATCCTTGATTTTGCGATTAATTACCGAGCCGAACAAGAGAATATGGAGCTTAAGGCACTGTTCGACCGCCTTGATAAAAGGCTGGAAAGAATGGAAAAGCAAATCTTAACACGGCAAGCTGAAGATAACATAACAGAGGATCATTAAATGATTGAAGCCATATTTTTCAGCTGAAAAGTGTTTCATTACTAGGCGATGTGGTTAATAGATAACATAGCAAGAACAACCAAATTCGATGATAAGAAAGGGTGTTTCCTATGTTAGGTTGGGCCATTATGTTTCTAATCATTGCGCTTGTAGCCGGTGTTTTTGGATTTTTTGGGATTGTCTCGGCAGCGGTAGGGATTGCCAAAGTCTTATTCTTCGTATTCCTGATTATGTTCGTCGTATCCTTGATTTTTGGAAGACGCAAAGGCTTTTAATACTAACTTTTACACAGTTTTTTCCCAATAAATTATAGCCAAAGAGGAGGAAATACCATGAATACTTATACCAGAGTGAGTGTGACATCGAATCTTCAAGAGGCACAGAATAAAGTACAGCAATTGTACAGAGAAGGCTTTGAGCGAGAGCATATTTATGTGCTGACGCATAGTGCTGAGGGTACTGACTTCGTTGCCAACTACACGGGTGCTGAGCAGATTACCATGGCGGAAGAGGGTGTACTGACGTCGATCGCTAATCTGTTCCGTTCTCGCGGCGAAGAGCTGCGGGCGAAGATGAGAGCACTCGGTGTGCCTGAAATGGAAGCCAGTCGTTTGGAAAGCGAGCTGGATAAGGGGAAAATCCTTGTTCTGGCTACCCCTTCCACGGAGGTTAGAGCGTATGATGGTGCAGACTTTCAACGCACTATTTTATGAGGAAACGTTAATCCAAGCTATTGAATGATAAAAGGAATGCAAGGGGGACTCCTTCACGGGGTCTCTTTTCTGTCTAGTTCAAATAAATGTATTGACTAGTATACAAGTATGCTAGTATTATAATTATAAAGCGTTTACAATAGAAATCAGGTGAGAGCATGGATTTGCCAAACATAACAACGAAACGAGAAACATTATCCGATAACGCTTATCATGTGATAAGAGACGCCATTGTCTCATTACGCTTGGAGCCCGGACAGATGGTATATGAAGCTGAACTAGGCAGCACATTGGGTGTGAGCCGTACACCAATTCGGGAAGCATTCCGTAGGTTGATGGCCGAGGAATTAATCGAAGTCGAACCGCAGCGTGGCGCCCGGATCGCTTATATGTCTAAGAAGAAAATCGATGAGGCCCGCTTTGTCAGGATAAGCTTAGAGGCGAACGCATTCAAGGAAGTTGCCAAACTGTGGAACCCGGAAGAAGCAAGGTTTCAAAGCCTATATACGCAAGTGAAGGGAATTTTGGATGACCAGAAGAAAATGGTTGACGAGCAAAATTTCGATACTTTCTTTCAGTTGGACGAAAAATTTCACTATACCTTGCTTGAAACTTTAGGAAATGTCACGTTGATATCCATCATTAACCAAATGAGGGGCCATTTGAATCGCATGCGATATTTGGAGCTTCAGGAAACGAAGCATATGAGACGACTCGTGGCTGAGCATGAGGGTATATTTGGTGCTATAATCTCCAACAACGTAGAATTAACAGAACGTTTGCTGAGTGAACACATCCTCTTGCTTGAGGGAAGTATGAACGATCTTATCAAGAAATATACCCATTATTTCCGTATGTAATGAAATTTTTTCATCAAATGAATACGATTACAGTTCCAATCGTTTATTTTGAATGCTTTCGAAATAAACGATTGGGCAAACTAGTATACTAGTATATTTAAAAGATTGAAGGGGGGAATGCGGAATACTAATGAAGAAAGGTTCGTTGGAAGTAACCAAGTGTAATGGGGATCTAATAGATGTGCCAAAGCAGATAAAACAACTAAACATTTGAGGAGCATGAGTATATGAAAAAGAGAATTTTTACTGTAGTGGCTTCAGTTACGCTGGTTGTTTCGTTAGCGCTTACAGGCTGTGGAAAAAGTGCGCCGGCAGATAATTCCTCCGCTAATAATAGCAATTCCAAGCCTATTGTACTTCGGGTGGGATATATCCTATCCACTGGCAGTGATGCCGATAATGGTGCCGAAAAGTTCAAAGAACTGGTTAACAAAAATAGTAAGGGCCGTATTGATGTACAAACTTTCCCTAACTCCCAGCTAGGAAGCGACCAAGATATGATAAACGCCCAGCAAAGCGGCAGTCTGGAGATGGAAATATCCGGAGATGGACCGGTTAACATTTTTGAGCCTGGGTTTGGAGCATTGACCATGCCATTCGCGTTCCGCGACACGGACCATATGCTTAAAGTCTATAACGGACCTATCGGGCAACAGTTAAATGAAGCTTTTGTTAAGGATAAAGGTGTTCGTCTCGTTGGGGTCTGGGCGCGGGGGCCTCGATATCTAACCGCAAATAAAGAGATTAAGACGCCTGCCGATCTGCAAGGTTATAAGCTAAGAGTTCCAACGCAGACAACCTATGTGGAAACATGGAAAAAGCTAGGGGCAATTCCGACGGCGTTGAACCTTTCCGAGCTTTACACTGCGCTCCAGCAAGGGGTTGTTGGCGGACAAGAGAACCCATTGGCTATCATCTCTACGTCTAGCTTTTTCCAAGTTCAAAAGTACGTGATGGATACGCAGCATGTATATGGACCTTATTTAATTACTGTCAGTGACAAATTTTACAGCAGCTTGTCAGCGGATCTGAAAAAAGTTGTCGATGATGCACTGAAGGAAGCTACTACTTACGAAATAAGTGTGGTCAAAGATGGAGAAACTCAATTCCGCACGGATCTTGAGAAGAAGGGCATGAAATTTGTTAACGTTGATCGCCAAGCATTTTTAGATAAGATGCAGGGCTTGCCAGAACAATTAGAAAAGTCCCTCAAGTGGATTCCAGGTCAGTATCAGCAAATTGTCGATACAAAGTAATCAAACAAAATGATTGAGAAGTTGCCTTCATGACATTCGGTTTCACAAAGGAACAGAGCCTAAGTCAACTTGGCAACTTCTCTTAACAGGCGGTGTAAAGTACTTATGAAAGAAAACTCGTTCAAACGGTGGTTGGACACCGTGCTAGGTATCTTGGTAGGCTTCGCCGTTATTGGCGAACTCGTGATTATTTTCGGCAACATCATTGCTAGGGAAGTATTTCATGCACCGGTTCTTTGGGCTGACGAGCTGGGGCAGTTGGCTCTCACGGCCGTAGCTTTTTTGGGTGGAGCTCTAGCCTATACCCGCAACGAGTACATTGCAGTTCACTCTGTAATTGACCGTTTACCGAAGGCATGGAGGCCGACCATTGATGCGTTTGTCGAATGGGTGGTGTTTACAGGATCCGTGCTAGGTGCCTACTTTTCTATTGCAGTCATCAAAATGCGTTGGAATGAACATACGGCAGTTCTGGACCTCCGTATGGGTTGGTTTGTTATTCCCCTAACGGTGGGGATGGCTTTAATCGCTGTTTACGCTTTGCAAAGATTATGGCGCTTGAAACGTCCTCCTGTACTTATAAGCGCTATCGTCGTACTGGTTTTGCTGGGAATATTGATACTAATCAATCATTTAGGGGGACCATTTGGAAACTCTGCTCTCGTAAATTGGATCGTGTTTGGATCCTTTGCCGTACAACTCGCCCTTGGAGTACCCGTTGGCTTCGTGCTTTCTGTTGTTTCCATGATGTACCTATATCTTTCAGGTAGAGGAAGTCTGACACAGATTCCAATGACTATGCAAAATGGTGTCCTTAATTTCGTCTTATTGGCCATTCCATTTTTCATGATGGCTGGATATATCATGACGGAAGGAGGATTAGGCAAACGGCTGGCTGATTTTGTTGTCTCTATCGTTGGGAGGATTCGTGGCGGGCTGCTTCAATCTATGGTCGTTACGATGTATATTTTTGCTGGTCTTTCCGGCTCCAAGGCAGCCGATGTGGCAGCTGTAGGTTCAACTTTGAACCCGATGCTGAAAGATAACGGATATGAACCAAACGAAGGTGCTGCCGTTCTGGCCTCCGCTACGGTTATGGGGGAAACGATCCCTCCAAGTCTGCCAATGCTGATTGTGGGATCCATCACGACAATTTCTGTAGGTTCTCTGTTTATGGCTGGGCTTTTGCCAGCTGCGATGATTGCCATTTGTTTAATGGTAGCGATTTATATCAAAGCACGTTTGGCTAAAAAATATCCGGGAACGAGAGGTGTGCCTCTGTCTGAGGTCGGCAAGCGTGGGGTGATTGCTATTCCGGCCTTGCTGGTTCCTGTTTTATTGATCGGCGGGATCGTCACAGGCATTGCTACGCCAACTGAGGTTTCTAGCTTCGCCGTTGTTTACTCTTTGCTAGCGGCGGGTTTGTTTTATAAAGAACTGACCTGGAAGAAGCTCTGGGAAATCATGGTGGACACATCTGTGAAAGCTGGCATGCTTCTTTTCATTACGAGTGCCGCCAGCGCTTTTTCCTGGACTTTAACGGCGGCAAGTCTGCCGCAAAAAATTGCCCAATTTATGGTCAGTTTGGCTGGGCATTCGAGCCTGATTTTCATGTTAGCTACTGTCATTATCTTAATTATTATGGGGGCTTTGCTGGAAGGCATACCTGCCCTGTTAGTCTTTGCTCCACTTCTGGTTCCGCTTGCGCCGCAATTCGGTATTGATCCCTTGCAGTATGGTATCGTATTGATCATTGCCATGGGACTTGGAGCTTTCTCCCCGCCGATAGGTATAGGACTTTATATTGCTTGTTCGGTAAGCGGCACAAAAGTGGAAGACACTTCCCGAGCTATGGTGCCGTACCTGATTGTGTTGTTCATCGGCTTGCTTCTGGCAGCTTTCATACCATGGTTTAGTCTCGTTGTACCTAAAATAATGCATCTAAATTAGAAATTAGATATAGAGAGTGGAGTGAGCAGCATTGAAAGCCATACAAGTCGTAACTCCGGGAAAGATCGAAATTATTGAGAAGGAAATGCCCGGCATAAACCGGGGAGACGAAGTGCTGATTCAAGTTCGTTTGGTCGGCATTTGTGGCTCCGATATGCATATTTATCATGGTACGTCGCCGGTAGCGACATATCCACGCGTGATCGGTCACGAAATGGTGGGAGAAATCGCTGAAATTGGCTCGGATGTGAAACGATTAGCGGTTGGCGATAAGGTCGTTATGGAACCCATCCAATGGTGCGGAACCTGCTACGCTTGCAGGTCCGGCCGTAAAAATGTATGCACACAGCTTGAAGTATACGGGGTTCACAAAGATGGGGCTTACCAGGAGTATATTGTTCTTCCAGAGAAGATCGTCCATAAAGTAGACAGCCGTCTCGATTGGCATGAAGCGGTTCTGGTTGAGCCGTTCACCATCGGTGCTCAGGCCAATTGGCGCGGCGATGTTAAAGCTGGAGATTTCGTGTTTATTATGGGGGCCGGCCCGATCGGATTGTGCGCATTGCAAGTGGCGAAGATTAAAGGGGCTGTCTGCATGATTTCGGATTTAAGCGACGATAAGCTGGACTACGCTAGGTCACTTGGCGCCGATTATGTCTTAAATCCCCTGAAGGACAATATTAATGTTGAAATCGAACGTATTACGGACGGTGTGGGTCCTAATGTAACGATCGATGCGGTTTGTACAGTCAAGACATTTGAGCAAGCTGTTGAAATGACCTCCGTTGCAGGAAGAGTTGTAGTGCTCGGCTTCAGTGATGCACCTTCCCAAATTGCTCAGTTTCACATTACTAAGAAAGAACTGACCGTTGTGGGCTCCCGTTTGCAGTCGGATAAGTTTGCTGAGGTCATCGAGTGGTTTAACAGTGGCAATATGAAGGTCAATTCTTTCGTGACGCACCGCTTTGCGTTAGAGGATATTCATCAAGCGATTAAACTAATTGAAACAAGTCCGAATGAGGTACGTAAAGTAGTTCTGGAAGTCGGAGGGATGCAGAAGTGAGAATGGTATTCCGTTGGTACGGGGAGGGTAACGACCCCATTCCCCCGCGGCACATTAAGCAGATTCCAGGCGTTGAAGGCCTTGTATGGGCTCTGCACGATCTCCCTGCGGGAGAATTGTGGCCTGTGGAGAGAATTCACGAAGTGAAGAAGCAGGCCGACCAGTATGGCTTTCATATTGAGGTCGTAGAGAGCGTAAATATCCATGAGGATATTAAGCAAGGGCTTCCTACGAGAGACCGTTACATTGAAAATTATAAACAAACGATAAGAAATCTAGCTCAAGTTGGTGTGAAGGTGATTTGCTATAATTTCATGCCTGTGTTTGATTGGGTGCGGACGGATCTGTACAAGGAACTAGAGGACGGTTCAACGGCTCTTTTCTTTGAAAAGGCCAAGGTAGACGATATGGACCCCATGGAGCTCGTTTCTAAAATTGCCGGAAATCCAAATTTCACGATGCCTGGTTGGGAACCGGAAAGATTGAAGTATCTTTCAGAACTGTTTGAAGCATATAAAGGGATAGATGAAGAGAAGTTGTGGGAGAATCTCCAGTATTTCTTGGAGCAAATCATTCCAGTGGCTGAAGAATATGATATCAAAATGGCGATTCACCCGGATGATCCGCCGTGGTCTATTTTTGGATTGCCGAGAATCATGACGAGCGCCGATAATTTTCGAAGATTGCTGAGAATGGTAGATAGCCCATATAACGGCCTTACGCTTTGCAGCGGTTCTTTGGGAGCAAACCCGGCCAACAAAATACCTGCGATGGTTAGAGAATTCGGAGACCGCATTCCTTTTGCGCATATAAGGAATGTAAGAGTTTACGAGAATGGGGATTTCATCGAAACCTCCCACCGAGCGCAGGACGGGACCGTAGACATTTGCGAAATTGTGAAAGCTTATCATGAAATTGGCTTTACGGGGTATGCACGACCGGATCATGGAAGACATATTTTCGACGAAGCATGCAGACCGGGCTATGGGTTATATGACAGAGCACTTGGAATCATGTATTTGTGGGGAATCTGGGATTCTTTGGAGCGGTCTAGACGGGAGGAAGCACATGTTATCGATTAATGAAAATTTAAAAGGTAAAATAGCAGTTGTTACTGGCGGAGGCGGAGTCCTTTGCGGAGCAATGGCTGTAGAGCTTGGAAGGCAAGGGGTAAAGGTGGCCATCCTGAATCGGACGGCAGAAAAGGGAGAAGCTGTCGCTGACAAGATCAGAAACATGGGCGGTGAAGCAATAGCTGTCACTTGCGATGTTCTTAATGCTGACAACGTCAAAGATGCGGAGAAGATCGTCTCCGAAACGTTCGGAGCATGCGATATCCTAATCAATGGTGCGGGCGGAAATCATCCGAAAGGAATCACAACGAACGAAACGTTTAAAAAGGATGATCTCACAAATAAAGAAATAACAACCTTTTTTGATTTGACGGAAGAAGGTTTCAACTATGTGTTTAACCTAAACATCTTGGGTACGCTTATCCCGACACAGGTGTTTACGAGAAAGATGCTGGGCAAAAAAGGGGCCATTGTCATAAACATGTCTTCCATGAGTGCGCCAAGCCCGATGACGAAGGTTCCTGCATACAGTTCGGCCAAGGCGGGTATTGAAAATTTCACCCAATGGCTGGCCGTGCATATGGCGGAGGCAGGTATCAGAGTGAATGCGATTGCTCCAGGTTTTTTCCTGACCGAGCAAAACAAACGTTTGTTAACCAATGAAGACGGCTCCCTAACAGAAAGATCACAAAAGATATTATCTCATACACCTATGAGGAGATTCGGCCATTCCGAGGACCTCCTCGGAACCTTAATTTGGTTAGCAGACGAAAATATGTCAGGCTTTGTTACTGGAATCACGATTCCTGTAGATGGCGGGTTTATGTCTTATTCTGGCGTATGAGGAAACAAAAACCCTTAACGCCTCCATTCGGAGACGCAAGGGTTTCTCGTGAAATCAATGGCTACCTTCTTGCATTCATCGCCTGCTGCTTGTGTTCGATAAGGTTGGGAGCATCTTTAAATCCTTGACCATGGATGAATTGCAAATTGGACATGCAGGACTCTCAGCGAATGAAAAATTATCTCTCATCCAGCATGAGCACTGTTCGGTGCTGCAGGTCCAGATGCTGGTTTGCTCCTCGGGGACAGGTTCCAACGATTTCTTTGAAAAGTACAATCGAACTCCTCCTTGTCATAGTAGACTCAGACTCGCAAGCAGTTAAAGCAATATGTGGTGAAGGACTACAGCTTGACTACATTTTCAGCTTGCGGTCCGCGGTTACCTTGAACAACTTCAAACTGTACGCTTTGGCCTTCATCCAAGCTTTTGAAGCCTTCCCCAGTAATAGCGCTGAAGTGAACGAAGACATCTTTGCCGCCTTCCATTTCAATGAAACCAAAACCTTTTTCTGCATTAAACCATTTAACCGTGCCTGTTTCCATGTATACAAAAACCTCCAACAATAATTTGTGCCTGCGCTCCTGTTTCCGAAGACCACATAGGTCCCGATAGCTTGTTAACGCAGCTTTGATAATATATCCATTTATAGGGGAGCTTATTCCATTTTTACTAAAAATTCATGTAACGAAACATTTATCACAAAGTCGTAGCAGCAATAAATGTTGACTTACCGCCATTCTCTGCTCTATACTGGGGCTAATTGTAAGTCGTAAGACACAACTTCATAGTTCGTATAACCTCGATAATTCGGTTCGGGGGCTCTACTGGGAACCTAAATCCTAACTACGAACACAATATATGCATATATATTGTGTTTGTTGTTAGGATTTTTTTTGGTTTCCTCATTTACGTTGAGGAGGAAGATGGAATGAGTTCATTGATGATTCGTGGTGCAAAAGCAATTGTAACGGTGGATGCGGAGGATCGTGTGCTGAAACAGGCGAATATCCTGATTGAAGACAATCGGATCGTGAAGATAGGGAAGGACCTGTATGAGGCAGACCAGGTGATTGATGCGTCTCAAATGTTCGTATACCCCGGTCTCATTAACGTGCATCATCATTTGTATCAGACGTTCACGCGCAATCTGCCGCAGGTGCAGAAGCTGGAGTTATTCGACTGGCTGCGTTATCTCTACGAAATTTGGAAAGGGATTACACCGGACGCTGTGTACCATAGCTCGCTTACAGGGATCGCTGATCTGATGAAGAATGGCTGTACGACGGTTTTCGACCATCATTATGTGTTCCCTCAGCAAAATAGTGCCCATTTTATAGATAAACAGTTCGAAGCCGCGGAGCGCCTTGGTATCCGTTTCGTTGCTTCGAGAGGATCCATGACGCTTGGCAAGGATCAGGGAGGGCTGCCTCCCATGAGCGTTGTTCAAGACATAGATACGATACTAGCCGATAGTGAGAGGCTAATTGATCTCTACCACGATGCCGGCGCAGGCTCCATGCGGCAGGTCGTGCTCGCTCCGTGTTCACCGTTCAGCGTATCCGCGGATATCATGCTGGAATCGGCGAAGCTCGCCAGGTCCAAGGGTGTGCGGCTGCACACGCATCTAGCTGAGACGAACAACGAGGAAGCCTACACGCTCGAACGTTTCGGCATGCGGCCTTTGGCCTACATGGAAAGTCTGGGCTGGTTAGGCCCCGATGTGTGGTATGCGCATGGGATACATTTTAACGATGACGAAATGAAGCTGCTGGCACATACCCAAACAGGAATCGCGCATTGCCCGATTTCGAACATGAAGCTTTCGTCCGGCATAGCCAGAGTTCCCGAAATGCTTGCGATGGGGATTCCAGTGGGCTTAGCCGTTGACGGGAGCGCCTCAAACGATGGCTCGAACCTGCTAGAGGAGCTCCGAGTCTCGTATCTCTTGCACAGGCTTCAGTCAAGCAGTCAAGCTCCGACTGGATATGATCTTTTGAAGGTAGCAACCAGAGGAGGTGCTGCAATACTAGGAAGAAGCGACATCGGGTCGTTGGAGATTGGCAAGGCAGCTGACTTGTTCATGGTGCGTGTAGATCAAATTGACGCTGTAGGGACTCTGACGGATCCGAAGTCATGGCTAGGTACAGTAGGACTCAAACGTCCGGTGGATTATACGATTGTGAATGGAAAGGTTGTCGTCGAGAACGGCAGACTGGTTGGAGCTGACGATGAGCAATTAGCGAGAGAATGTCAGGATTCGTTCGAAAGATTCATCCGGCAATGAATAAAGCTCGCTCCACACCGGTCTTATAGACCGAATGAGGGCGAGCTTTTTGGCTTAAAAGCAGGCTATTCTCTAGTAATGGTTACACTGCCTGATTTAGTATCGAAACTAACCTTACAGCCAAGCTGCTCGGCGATAAAACGAAGCGGAACGAAAGTGGCGCCATTCTTCAGGATCGGAGCACTGTCCAATTGAACAGGAGATCCGTTAACGCTCGTTGTTTTACTATTAAGTGTCAGAATAATCGTCTTGTCGTTAAGTTCGTCTTTCACTGTGATTTCCTTTGATGCTGCGTTCCACTTCACTTGCGCGCCAAGCCTCTCCGAAAGGAATCGAACGGGCACCATGGACACTTGATCCTCATTGATAAAAGGATGGGAGGAATCAAATTCATAGTCGTCATCGCTGCCCTGACTCATGAGCAAGTGAATGTCTTTTTTGGCTATTTTCAAATCATCTCTCAGAAACGAATAGAACTTAGAATCTTTGTTGAAATAGGTAAGAAAGGAATCGTTATTGGCCGCTACCTCACTTAGGTTCAATACTCCGCCAGAGGTATCAATGACACTAGCTGTAACAGGCTTATTGATATTCCATATTTCACTGGTGTAAGTAAATTTAAGCCCACTGACTCCGGCACTAACCTCTGTGAGGGGAAGTGTAAGCTCTGCATTAACTTTGCGAATCTGTTTATCGTTATCGATGAAGAAGTCTGTCTTGAGCATGGTTTTATCACTCAGTAAGGCCTTCACTTGGGAGTCGGATACGGAGGAAAGTGTCTTCTGCATATTCGTATCCCAATCGTCGAGAGCTTTCCGAAGAAATTGCTGAACGGTTGTGTAAACAAACTCAACAGCTAACGTCTTGTTATCAAGGTAAGCCATCATAAGGTCTGGCAATTCAGAACTTGACCCACCTTTAGCGGGGAAAGCTTTCATCTGTTCTTTAATAACAGGAACCAATACATCATAGAGCTGACCAATTAATTCCTTCATACCCTTTTCATCAGCGAGAATGTTCGTTAGGAATGTTTTCAGAAGGCCTACGAGTTCATTGCCTTTAATCTCTATGTGGGCCTTTTGCATAGATAGAGTTTCACTATTCACAGGCTCGGACACGGAAGAAACAGCGAAATGTTCCGGATTAGGAGCATTGGTTAAGAAGAATTTGAGCAATGAAGGTAACAATTCTTCTACTTTCTTGAGAAGCTGCTGCTGCATATCGGAAGATAGCGCTGCAGAAGATGAGCCAGCTAAGCCAGATTGCGCCGCCATCAGGTCAAAGAAAAGCGGTTTCTTAGCACCTTCGATCTGTATCGTTAGTTTGGTCCCATTTACGCCCAGCTGGAAGGGGATAGATCCCTTGCTGTAAGTAAGAGCACCGTCTACAGAGATGTGCTGCTTATCTTGCATTTTAGCGCTCTTCAGCTCTAATTTCACATGATGCAAGACGTCAATTAACTGTTTCTCGTCAGCAGATAAGCCATCTGTGTTACCTGTGATGATATCCATTTCAAGTGAGCCTTTGGATTCGGCGGATTGAATGGAGGCACTATTTTGAATAGCTTGTCCCAAATCTAGCCCTTGAACAGCCTGACACCCCGTTAACGCCAAAAGCATAATAACTAATGCAGTGGAAATCCACCAACTAAATCTCTTTCTTTGCATCTACAAATCTACTCCTTAGATATAATAGCTAGTAAAAAATAGCAGTGATAGATTATACGCAAAAAAAGAGGGAAGGATGCGCTTCGATTAGAAAAATTTTACAACGGTTCAAAATACACCTAATAGAAAAGCTCGCTCTCAGAGGTCTTGACGACCTGATGAGAACGAGCCTTGTCTTAGGAAAGCAGTAAGATAACCAATAGTTCGAAGAGGACAAGCGTAATGATTTGGTTGTATTGAGCTGGTGTATAGATGGGTCTATGCTGACCATGAGGATGTCCATGAGGAGTCACTTGAAGGTAAGCATGGTGTCCATCCACGTTAACCAAAACCCCTTCATGCGTATGTCCTTCTAACGTTGTGACACGAATAGTACGACCGATATGAGGGTGGAGTGCACCTAAGATCGTATTTTTTTTCTGCCTTAACATGTGCTGCCAATTTGGTTCTGCCTGGAAAAGAACATGAGGCCCGTGATGACCAGGATGACCAGGATGAACTGGATGAACTGGATGAACAGGATGAACAGGATGAACTGGATGAACTGGATGGACAGGGTGTTGCGATGGATTCGTATACATACGGTTTCGCTCCTTTTTCGTGCGGCTGCGCTTAGCAGCAGGCTGTTTGCCTAGGTTCACTACTAGACTATTCAGCCGCCCAAAAAAGGTGTATCGCCAACTCGTGTCCATTCAACAGGTTAGTCGCGCTTAATCGTAACTACACGCGTATCGTCATTGAAGGAAACTTTGCCGCCGAGCTGCTCCGCGATGAATCGAATCGGCACGAAAGTGGATCCGTTATGGAGCGCAGCCGCACTTTCCAACTCGACAGAAGCGCCGTTGACACTTGCGATCTTACTGTCTAGCTTCAGAATGATTGTTGCGCCTGACAACAGGTCTTTGATGGTAACTTGCTGAAGATCTCCGTTCCAGCCGACCTCAGCGCCAAGCTTTTCGGAAATAAATCTCACAGGTACCATCGTTTTGTTATCTGAATTAATAAAAGGCTGTGGGGTATCAGATTCAGCCCCGGAAGCACCTTCGTTCAACTTCAGATTGACTTCTTTTTTCGTCACTTTCAAATCTTCCTTGAGAAACTTGTAAATGAGAGACTGCTTATCTAGGTTATTCAATAAGCTGTAGATAGATGAAGCTTCCATACCTATATTTAGCGCACCGTCAGAAATGTCGATGGTATTTGCCGTGACCGGCTTATTAATATTCCACGTCTCACTTACATAAGACAGCTTGAGAGCAGCAACGCCTGAGCTCGTATTCGTAAGAGGAACATTGAGCGCAAGGCTTTGCTTGCGAACTTGTTTATCAGCGTCTGTGTAGATATCTGCTTGAAGGGCGGATTTACTGCTAAATAAAGCCTGAATCGGCAGAATGCCCTGCTCGCCCGAAGCATCTCCGGCAATCATTTCTTCCAAGGACGCAGCTGTTTTCTTCAAGAAATCTTGAACAGGTGGATAGACAAGTTCAACAGCTAACTTTTTATTGCTTAAAATTTTTAGCGAAAAGTCAGTAGATCCCCCCTTGATTTGCTCCTCAATAATAGGTGAGAGGGCATCGTACAATTGGCTAATCAGTTCTTTCAAACCAGCTTCATCAGCGAGAACATTACTCAGCAGCTTTTTGAGAAGGGAAGCCAGTTCCGTGCCGCTAAGCTCGATATGCGCTTTTTGCAGAGAGAGAGACTCGCCGTTCACTTTGTCTGTGACAGGTGTGACCGATATGTTCGACGGATTAGGCGTATTAGCTAAAATAAGTCCAATAATCGCAGATTTAATCTCCGCAATTTTGTTGCCGAACTGATCTTGCACGGCTGTCGGTAACAGCTTAGTAAACGATAAATTAGAACCTCCTAAAACATCGAAAACAATCGGTTTCTTCGCGCCCTCGACATTCAAAATGATCTTGGTGCCCTCGGTTGCAAGTTTGAAAGGAATTGTGCCCTTACTGTATGTAATCGTACCATCTGCCGAAAGGTGCTGTGCATCTTGTGTTTTCACATTGGTGAGATCGATTTTCACGTTTTGCAAGGCAGTTAGCGCCTTCTGCTCTTCAGCGGATAGCTTCGAAGTGTCGCCGGGCACAAACTCGACCTGCAGGGTACCTTTGGATTCTGAGGACTTCACAGCCCAGTCATTCTTGATGGCCCCAGCAAGGTCTAATCCTTGCACAGCCTGACAGCCTGATAAAGTAAGCATCATTAGAACCATTGCGGCGGAGATCCACCAAGTCAATTTCTTTTTGTACATGTGATAATCTACTCCTTAGGTTTAATAGAATAAGCGATAAAGTCGTCGAAAGATTATACGCTGGAAGTAGCAGAAGGATGCGCGGTGTAGTGAATTTTCCTAGGAAGTGGAAATGGCAGCCGATGCTCGTTCCCATTTTTCGAGCTCGCTCTGAATATCTGTCCGAAAAGGAAACTGATTTTTAAGTTTCTGGAGTTCTAACTTTGCACTTTTTCTATTTCCTTGTGCGTAATCGATTTGACATCGTAGAAATAAAACATGAACATCTCTTGGGTTCATAGACAAAGCGTAGTTTATTTCGGTAGCTGCGCGGTTAAGATTCGTTGAATTGTTTGTTTCAAGGTAATCTTTTAATAAGAGATAGGCCATTCTTGAATGTTGGTCTGATGGTATGAAGGCAAGAGATGAACTACGTTCAAGCAGTTGAATCGCTTGAGGATTGTTTTTCAAATGACTAGGTAATTGCTCGGCCTGTAAGATTAAAGATTCTGAAATGCCTAGACGGATAGAAATATAAGATATTATGACAAGAGCTAATGAAACTAGGATTCGGAGACGCCGTCTGGTGTGTAGTGATTCTTTTTTTTGAGTAGTTTCATTCAAATGTATAGGGATAATCAATCCCAAAAGAGCCCATAGACCAAACAGAATGGAATAATCAAACGTAAAATCAACTGCACTATGGGCCAGAAGACAGCCGAAAGCTGATAGACAACCTACGACCCATATCTTTGTAGAGTTTTCTGCAATTCTGAATACGGAAATGCCTTTCCATATAAACAGTAAAACAAGAGTTAAGAAGAGCAATACGCCAACTACACCTGATTCAATCCAAGTTTCCAACCAGTGATTATGTAAGTAACGGACAGAGTAGGCAGCAGTTTGATACTGATATTGCAAAATGTTCCATGCTCCCCCACCGTATCCCAATAGGGGAAAATCCTTAATCATTAGCCAAGCGTCATTGTAGTATCCTAAGCGAGAACTCCATTCAGATGCGTGCGGGTTAATATGAATCAATCGTTGTAGAAGTGTAGTGTTGCTGGAGCAAAAAATAACCCCGGTCAGCACTAAAAGGATAGGAATTATTGTTATGGATAGTAATCTAGCTTGTATTTTTTGAGTGAATAAAATAAATAATGCAACGATAAGAACAGAGCAAATAAAAGCCCATTTAGACCATGTATAGGTTAGGGCACTGATCATTCCTGCGCTAATTGCTAAAGATACTTGAGGAAGATTTCTTCTATTTCCTTTTCCAAATGCCAAATATTGAACAGGTACAGTGACTATTAAAAGTACCAGAACAGTGCGGGATCCACTTAATATGACACCTGATGTTAATAAGGAGCATAGACAGATGTAATGGATCTTGTTCTCTAATGCTGATAGCATCAAGGATAATATCAAAGCAGTTAAAAGCAATATTCCCCATGTATTAGCATATTCCAGTGATCCTTCGAAACGTCCTTCTCGGAATTGGTTGAAGAGTACCCCTAAAATAACCCAACCGGAACAAATATAGACTAACATTCGAACCAATGCTATTGCGTGTTCTTTCGTAAGCTGTACTGCTATCAATAATAGAGGCAGTACTATTGCGATACGAAAAGATACTGAGAGTGATTCTTGCCTATTAATAGCATTTATAGTAACCAAAAAATATAAAAAGACAAAGGCAGTTAAGACATAAAATGCAGGATGAGAGGGCATTCGCCCTCCCGAAAAGATGATAGCAGCTATTGCATATAGGATGCCACCAATCGTCAAATACTCTTCTTTAAAAAGCAGCCCATGCTGGAAAAGAGCAATACAGAAAAAAAGGGTGAGTACGACAAGTGAAGTAAGGGATTTCCAATTTTCCGGATTTTTATATATTTTTGGGGGCTTTACAAGGTGCGCAATAGGTATAATCACTCCGTTTAACAAAATTTAAGTAAAATTTGATTCTATGTTCCTATTTTTCATTATAATACATAGGGCTCAAGTATTGTCGGAATTTCTGATATCTCTTATTATTAGTTGGTATCTACATAGGGATTATCAACCTGGGGAGGAATTTTCTTGAAATTGCAACGAGATTTAACTAGACGGCTCACAAAAAGGGCCTCTGCAGCACTTGTTTTATTTTTACTGTTGAATGTATTTACCCCGATTCTAGCAACGGCAGCAAGTTTGTTTAATCTACAGTTTGATCCTGTAACTGGTAAAGTTCATGGTTTCATTTATTCGGACAAGCCTTCGCTTTCCGTTAGTGTAAATGATGCTACGTACGGGACGAAAACGGTTGTTAGTAATATGAATTTTACAAAGACTTTTAATAATGGCTATTATTACGATTTAAATGAGTTGGGTAGTAGTGAGCTTAAAGGTCTTAAGCCTGTTACCGCGGTTGTATATGAAGGCAGTACACCTGTTTACTCAACAAAAAACAATGTAACTGGTGATGTTTATAGCTATAACAGTGGGAATAATCCTAATCTTAGAGCGCCTACTGGTCTGGTTGCGACCTTTGACCATGGGTACTGGCGGATCAACTGGGATTCACTCAATCAGACATTTCAAAGTGGCATAAGAGAATATAGGAATGGCAAGTTGACGGGTGAATCATGTTGTGGAGGTTTTTGGAACAATGAATGGAGAACGCCTTATTATTTTAATCAGCCGCCTATAGATCTTCAATTGAGTACAGTTGATGTGCTAGGCAACGAATCACCGCTAAGTGAGAAGGTGACTCTCCAATCGGCCGTAGAGCCAGATGGTTATCACTATCAAGGTAGAGTGTTCCTAAATGGGATCTCTGTGAAGGGTACAAAGTTTGATGTCAAGAATGCTTCAGGGGTTATTGTGGAGAGTTTCACTTATAATGACCAGGCAATTAAAGGTCAATCTGATCTAGGTCGTTATTGGATAAACTATAATTCACCTGGTTTTGCTGGTAAGTTTTTAGAGTATTATTTTGATTTGCCCGGTAAAGATTATTCTATTACTGTAACAAATATTGAAAATATGATTTTTCAACCGAAATTGTATCCTACTGATTTTGCCGCTTATGTTGAGTACGATGGTAAATTTGCAAATGTAGTTCACTCGGAGATTTTTATGTTTGGTCATTTTAAAACAATACCGACATTTTTCTTTAATAATAAAGAAGCAGGTCACTGGTTTGGACCGAATGAAGAAATTGCAAAGTTTACTCCTTCACGAGGAGAAGGGAATTTTTTGAACATACAGTTTCCTCATGATATTTGGCCTGTAAATGGATTGGGGGCGCACAATGTTACTAGCATACAGCGTGAAAATTTATCAGTTTCTGACTTCCAATTAATAAAAGTTTCGGATCAATCAGTGGTTGGTATCCAGAATTGGTATTCAGGTGACATTCTCTTACGACAAGGTATATTAGCTCTTATGCTTGATAAAGGCTTAGAACCTAATGAGCAATATGTTCTTAAAATGTCGCCAACTAGTGGAGCGAATGAGATAAGGCTACCTCTTTGGTCGGGAGATAAATTTAGTGCATCTATTTCAACAACTGCAGATAACCATAATAATTATCTCTTAGATCAATATGTCTATGATGGAACGCTTATTGACACTTTCTTAGAACAACAAACAGTCAAGATTACTTCTACTAGCGTAGCAAATGCCAATGCTGCCGCAGCAGTAACAGCAAAAATTACAGCTCTACCAGCGGCAGCGAGTGTAACTTTAGCCAATGAAACGGCTGTAAATGAGGCGAAAACCGCCTTTGATCAATTAACAACCGCTCAAAAAGCGTTGGTAATCACAGTAAATCAAACAAAGTTGGCTGATGCCTTAGCCAAAATAGCGGAATTAAAAGCAGCTCCAAGAGCTCCAGGTGGCGGAGGCTTTATAGATAACTCTCCTAAGCCTACAGAAGATGGTGTCAAACTGGATTCTGGCTCATTGAATGTTACAAAAGAGGCTGGCTCAGACGGCAAACAAGTTTCGCGTGTAAAACTTGATGCTGAAGCACTGAGTAAAGCTCTTGATGCAGTAAAGAGTAAAGATAAAGATCATCAAACAATCTCAGTGGAAGTAATCGGTACGGAAGCTGGGGCTAAAATTGATATTCCAGCCGCTTCTTTGGTAGATGCGATTAAGTCGAATTCGGATATTATTATTTCTATTCAATCGGATACAGGTTCTTATCAGGTGCCAGTTAGCATTTTTAAAGATTTAACTGGTAAGTTAAATGCGGATCTTAAAGATGTAAAAGTGACGATTTCCGTGACGCAGGCATCAGAGAAGTCATACCAAGCACTTCAACAAGCAAATCCCTCTGTTAAAACATTGATTGCAAACCCTATCGAATTTACGATAACAGCAGAGACAGGATCCGGTAAAGTTGAAATCAATGATTTTTCAGGAACCTATGTTGAAAGAAAAATTATAGTACCATCAATTGTAGATGGCGATAAGTCAACGGTGGTTTCATTTGATCCGATAACGGGAAAAATGAGTTTCATTCCTGCCGTTGTGACGCATATAAATGGGAAAACCGAGATCACCATTAAATCGCCGCATAATAGTATGTATACGCTTGTTAAGTTGAGTAAAGCATTTAGTGATATCAGCACTCACTGGGCTAAAGCTGACATTGAAATGTTAGCTTCCAAGTTTGTCGTACAAGGGATGAATGAAACAACTTTTGCACCTGATCAACATGTAACTCGCGCACAATTTGCTGCAATGCTTGTTTCATCACTAGCCCTAAATACCGATTCTAAATCAGTTGTTTTCCGTGATGTGAAAGCTGAAGATTGGTTTTCAGATGCAGTAAACACTGCTGCTAAATTAGGACTTGTTGAAGGAAACTCTGCTGAAGAATTTGCTCCGAATGCAAATATTTCACGAGAGCAAATGGCCATGATGATTTCCCGTGCTTTGAAACTTTCGGGTAAAGCAGTGCAATCAACTACGTCACAAGAAAAGCTTTCCCGTTTCACGGATAGCAATGCAATAAGTAACTGGGCTAAGTCAGCAGTGGCTCAGACAATAGAAGCCAATATTGTAAATGGTCTAACTGACCAATCGTTCTCACCTAAAGAAAATGCGACAAGAGCACAAGCAACGGTGATGTTGAAACGATTCCTGCAATACGTACAATTTATTAATTAACATAAGAAAAAGCCTCAATTGAGCCACCCGAAACTTTCCTCCTACTTTCGTAGGAGGTTTTTTCTATTCTTTGGATTGCAAGAAGTTCTTTTCACAAAGAGTGAAAAGAGGCCGTGAAACTTTTTCCTTTTATTCGCGTCTATAAAGTGTATGCAATGTTAAATTATGGAATGAAATTGATGTTCTTAGATTTATGCTTTAAGAAATAAAATATACTGTATATTACGTCTGTAAGAGGGTGACAAAATTGATGACGTTGTTTGCCATATGTTTCTTTGTAGGCCTTGTACTTACGGTACTTGTTACGTTTTTTGGCGGCGATTTCTTTGAGTTCCATGCGGATCACGGGGCTGCCCATGGCCATGGTGGACCGTCTTTTTTTAACTTATCTTCCATTTTAGCTAGTTTGACGGTGTTTGGCGGCATGGGGTATATGCTCAATCAAATTGGGATGACGAGTAGTTTGCTCATTCTGCTTATCGCGATTGGTGCGGGTCTCCTCATAGGATGGCTCTTCTTCCTTCTCTACGCCAAAGTTATTTATAAGCATGACAACAGCATGAAAGAGAGCGATTTTGATCTGAGTGGTCAGTTAGGGAAGCTGTCTGTGCCGATTAATGGGAAGGGTATGGGCGAAATGATGTTTGTGATGCATGGCACTACGCGCTCCATCAGTGTTCGTTCTGAGAATGGGGAATCCATCCCGAAAGGGACAAAGGTCGTCGTTTTGCACATGAATAAAGGTATTGCGACGGTAACAAGGTTTAACCCATAATAGCAGCTGCAATTAACTACAGGGAGGTTATGCGTTTATGTTGGGAATTTTGTATACGGTTGTAGCGATTGTTGTTGTCGTTTTTATCTTACTGGGTTCGATTGTGAAAGCGTACAAGAAGGTACCGCCGAATGAAGCGATGATTGTGTACGGTTTAGGTGGAAAAAGGGTCGTACAAGGCGGCGGGACGTTCGTCATCCCTGGTTTTCAAAGCTATAAAACGATCTCCATGATGCTCATGAGCTTCGATGTGAAGCCGGATCAACCTATGTTTTCTCAGCAGGGCATACGGCTCAAAATTGAGGCGGTGGCTCAGATTAAAATCCAAAGTGATCCAGTCGCGATCGGTACAGCCTCGGAGCAGTTTCTTGACCACACACTGTTAGAGCGGGAAATGATGATATTGCATTCGGTAGAAGGGCATCTTCGCGGATTGGTTGGACAATTGACTGTGGAAGCCATTCTTAAGAATCCGGATGAGCTGAACAGCAAGATGAGGGAAACGTGCTCAGAGGATTTGGATAAAATGGGGCTGAGTCTCATCTCCTTCGTGCTCAAACGAGTGGCTGATGATCAAGGCTACATTGAGAACCTGGGCGTACCGGAAGTGGAGCGTATTCGCAAAAGTGCTAGTATTGCCAGAGCTGAAGTGGAGCGGGATATCCAAATTCGTCAGGCAGATACAGAGAAGGAATCCGCGATTCGTCGTGCAGAAGCCCATCAGTTAAAGATTGAGGCAGAGAGCGCCGCATCGGCGAAGGAAGCGCAGTACCGCAAAGAGCTTAGCATGAAGGAAGCGGAGTTTAAGCAGGAAACGACAAGCCGTCAGGCGGAAGCGGATTTGGCTTATGAATTGAAGCAGAAGCAGATTCAACAGTCGCTCGTAACGGAACAGGTGAAGATCCGGCAGATGGAAGCGGAAGCGAACAAGACAGTTCGCCAGATTGAAGTCGAGCTGAAGGCGAAAGAGCTCGAAGCGTCGGTCATTAAGCCGGCTGAAGCGGAGAAACTGGCTGCCATTATGCGCGCCGAAGTCAATAAGCAGAGGCAAATTCTCGAAGCCGAGGCGGATGCGGAGTCGACGAGAAAACGCGGCGAAGCGACTGCGGAAGCGGAGCTCGCCAAAGGGAAGGCGAATGCGGAAGTCGTCCGCTTGGCGGGGCTTGCGGAGGCTGAAGCGCTGGAGAAGAAGGCAGAGGCTTACAAACAGTATACGCAGGCCGCGGTTACGGTGGAGATTCTTCGCATACTGCCGGAATTGGCTGAGAAAATTGCGACGCCGCTAAGCAATGTAGATAAAATTACGGTGATTTCACAAGATGGAACGACCTCAGGCGTGAATCGGATAACGGGCGATATTGCCAAAATGATCGCGCAAGTGCCGGAAATTACACAGACGCTAACGGGTAAAAGCGTGACAGATCTTGCGCGTGCATTTCTAGGCAAGGATAATGAACTTATTTTAAATAAGGAATCGGAATAACGTGAATGTAATTGAGCAATTGAGCAATGTCCTCGGCTTTCAGGCTGAGGATTTTTTTTGTTAAAAATGTTTTAGATTTAAAGCGCAAACGGTTGAATTGCTATACAATGAAAAAAACACTGGATTTCACCTTAGTGATCGTTAGTTTCAAAGAAATGAGGATTTTACATCGTGCAGATATACAGAAAGTTTCTACGGAATTTATTGCTAAATTATATCATGGGCTCTGGGATCGCTGTTGTTGTAGTAGGCGGAGTTATCATTTCTACAACTCTATCGATTTCAAATGCGGAAATGATGCGCGTATTCTTCATAATGATCACCTCGCTATGCGTGATGATACTTGCTGAAATCGCAGTGTTTCGCAAGCACATGAAGCCGATTCGCCAGATGCTGGAGCAGGAGACTCCGGATCTAGCGGCCATCCGAGAAGCCTATTTGCAAACGCACCGATTTCCGGCGCTTTCGGTGATGCGGATCATGGGCCCGCACTTTCTTGGCTTATCGATCCCTGCTATGACGATGGCTAGTATCGGGATTGCACGAGGTTGGTTATCTCTACCGGTTTATTACATTGGACTCGCCGGTATCGGGGCGGTTCTTGTTGCTAGCATGCATGCTTTACTTGAGTTCTTCACGACAGCTCAGGCCATTCGACCGGTGCTCATACATATACGGGAAGTGGGACAGCGACTTTATGGTGAAGATGTTTCCTTGGATGGACGAGTCATCGTATCGATTCAACGAAAGTTTCAGCTAAGCGCTTTTCTAATTGGAACTATGCCGCTCTTTCTATTTAGTTTAGCAACCCAAATTCGTTTGATTTCACAGTCCTCGGAGTTGACGGTCGATTATTGGAAATGGGCGGGGATCATTTTACTGCTTGGTGTCGGTTTTTCCTCTTTAGGGGCGCGCATGCTGGCAAGAGACATTCAGCAGCCAATAGGAGATTTATATAGGGCAATGAAAGAAGTCCAATCCGGTGACCTGCAAGTAAGAGCCTCGGACTTATATTCAGATGAATTTTCGCGGCTTGTTGCGGGCTTCAACCACATGGTTAAGGGTCTTGAAACGCGTGAGAAAATGAACAACCAATTGCTGCAGAGCTACTATTCCACATTAGCTGCTGCACTAGATGCTCGGGACGCCTATACAGCAGGTCATTCGACGCGTGTCGCCAAGTATTCGTTGATGATTGGACGAGCTGTAGATTTGAACGAGCACGAGCTAGATCTATTGAACAAGACCGCTCTACTGCATGATATCGGCAAAATTGGTGTGCGCGACGATGTGCTGCTGAAGGAAAGTCGGCTCACCGACGAGGAGTTCGAGCAAATCAAGCTGCACCCCGTGCTCGGTGAATCGATTTTGAAACAAATCGAGCCCGCTGAGGCTATGGCGCCTCTGCTTCCAGGCGTGCGCTCTCATCATGAGCGCTATGATGGCGGCGGGTATCCGGATGGCCTGAAGGGCCTGGATATCCCCGAGTTCGGCCGCATCATTGCGGTAGCTGATGCCTTCGATGCCATGACTTCCGATCGTCCTTATCGGAAAGGGATGCCGGCCCGGAAGGCACTGGCCATTCTCGCTGAGGGAAAGGGGACCCAGTGGGATCCCCGATTCGCTCAAAGGTTTATTGATGTTTATAAGGTTTAGAGAAGGAAAGGTCTCACAGCCGCGGGGTTTGCGGGTTGTGAGGCCTTTTTTTGTTGTTGAATGGGTGCGAGGAGAGTTATCGGGTGGAAGGAGGGGACTTGATGGCTTTAGTGATGTTTTACATCGCTAAAGCTAGTGTTGACTAGCTAGTTGTTGAGTTAGCGATGTTTTATAGCGTTAAAGTTGCTGATGAGTGGGAGAAAGCGGGCATCCTGTGGCTTTGTAGCGCTTAACCCTTCCACATTATGGGCAGTCTAGCAAAACTCCGCTATAATAGAGAAAAAGATGCTGGAGGTTGGTCATATATGGATGAATTGCGCTTCCCTATTGGATTGTTTGCACACGAAGGTGAAATTTCACGAGAACAGTTGCAAGAGTGGATGGCTGATATCGAGTCGACGCCAAGTAGGCTCCGTGAGGCGGTTGCCGGGCTGTCTGATGAGCAGCTGGATACGCCTTATCGCCCAGGAGGGTGGACGCTGCGACAAGTCGTGCATCACGTAGCAGACAGCCATATGAACAGCTACACAAGGTTTAAACTGGCGCTGACGGAGGAAGAGCCGACGATCAGACCTTACTACGAGGAGCGCTGGGCTGAGCTTAGCGATGGCAAGTCGGCTCCGGTGGAGTTGTCGCTGACCTTGCTAGATGCATTGCACAGCCGCTGGATGATGGTTCTGCACGATATGCAGCATGAGCAGTTTGCACGTGCATTCGTACATCCAGAGTCGGGGAAGACGATTCGACTGGATTGGAACGTTGGCAATTACGCATGGCATGGTAATCATCATATTGCCCACATTACGAGCTTGCGCGCTCGCAGGGGCTGGTAAACAACGAAAACCCGTCAAGTCCCAGGACTTAACGGGTTTTTCCATTATCCACTTCGACACTGAAGTTCGATTCAGCCTGGTCAGCATTCAAATAACGTCCGACTTTATCGATCCACTCTTGTACGTAGTGATCGGTTGCCCACTGCGCCATGACGAGTTTCTCGCCAGGCTGGAGGTCTATGCTAAGCTGTGGAGCATTCCCCGGCGCTTGCCCGTAAGGGTAGAACTTGAGCTTGCCGTTCTCGAAAATGACGATCATATCATTCATCGGCGAAGTTAACGCATCGGTTGCTAACGGCCACGAAGACTGAATGGCGCTCCAGGAGCAGCAAAGCTCATCGTGATTGATGACTTTATCAGGCAGCTCGCGCGGGAAGTCGTGAAGAACGTAGTTATCTGGTGTCGCTGCACTACTTCGCGGCGTCTCAGCGACCTTGCCGACCCAGCGGCCTGGTTCACGTTGGACGGTCCAGCTTTGGCCTGTAATCTCTCCAAGCAATTTGGTAGAGCTGCTCGGTACATTTGCAAGAAGGCTGCTGATGCTGCTGCTATACAGATCGGTGAGCGATACATGGTTCTTGTCCACCGGTTTATTATAGAACTGTACGGTATGCCCTTCCTTTAATTGTGGGAGGGTACGAACCCAGATGCGTTCCGCTTGGTAAGGGGCATTACCTCGCCAAGCCTCCTCCGATTCAGCGATGGAAACATATTGATTCCCAGCGAATAACAGGGTCTCCACGCGATTTAACTGTTCGTCAGCCTGATCTGGGAACACTTCTGGTTTCACGGGCTGGTCCGCTAAATGAGCGGATAAATAGTGGATCTCGTCTGTTTTCGTTTTGTGAACCAAGGAATCGATTTTCCAAAAATTTTGCTTATAAGGCATGAGAATTCCCGTGCCCTCGGAGGTCTTCTGCAGTTGGCCGCGAACCGGCGCTATAAGCATTGTTCGATAAGTACTGTAACGAATGGGTCCTAAAGCATGCTGAGCCTCAGTATTGTTAGATTCACGCTCGGTCCTTAGCCCAATAAGCAGTGCGGTGCTTATTGGGGCTGGTGACGAACTAGTGGACGCAGCAGTCGTAACAGAAGCATCCATTGCAGGAGCCGCATCACTTTGAGTATGAATTGTATGCCATGGGAAGAGCAGTAACGCAGCAGCTATTGCGCCGAGTCCGGCGAAACAGAGTAGGGGCTTTACCTTCGGCTTCGCTCGTTCCTTCCGCTCAATCGCTTCTTCGATCTCGCCCTGAAGCTTGGAAGTAAAGCCAGTTTGCTTAAGCGGTCCTGATTCCAATTGCTTATGTAAATCATCTGGATCAGGAGTTTTCAAGCGCTTCACGCTCCTTCAAACTGATCACCTTGAGTCTGGCGTGGTGAAGTCGGGATTTAACGGTTCCCTCCGAGATGTTAAGGATGGCAGCCATTTCTTTCGTTGAGAGCTGATAATGGGCATGCAAAATTAGAATTTCTCTGTATTTTGGGGACAGAGATATCACTTTTTTCCATATATCGCTAGCATATAATTTCTCCATGGCTTCTGTTTCTGCCGATTGTGATGTGCCTGCAGATTGAATGAAGCCCACTAGTGTAACTTTGCGCCAGAATGCTTTACGTAGGTAGTCATATGCGGTATTACGTGTAATGGTAAGCAGCCAGGTTTTGACCGAAGCTTCGCCGCGGAATGTAGTAAGATTGCGATATACTTTCAAGAAAGCATCCTGCGTAATGTCATCAGCTAAATCTGAATTCCGGCAAATACTAAACGCATAATTCCAGACGTCATTCCCATAAGTTTCCATTATATTACGAAGAATCACTTTCTGATCCGTGGTTTCAGATACGTACTTTAAATATTCAAATACATGGACACCGGTCGTCTCCATTCTCTCACCTCTCTGAATTAGACGTTACAAGCACAAAAAAGTTCGTTTTTTTTAAAAAAATCATGCCTTATAGGATTCGAAAGTGAATTGGCAGATGGGTCGGACTTCTACGAATAATTTGAAAAATGACATAGCTCGAAATCTGGAGGAGATTTGCTTCAAGGGAGAGAATCGATGAGAGACATCTTTTTGCAGCGGTAAAGAAGAATCTACAATAAAACTCTTAAGGCGGTGGGGCTCTTGGTTTCTTTTATACATTCAATACGCTTTAAGTTTCTGATAAGTTTTGTCACTCTGATCTTGCTGTTTATGGTTTCAACTGGACTATCCTATCAAATGGTACAATCAACTAAGCTCAGTGCAAATGAACAAATGGCCAGTATGACCAACGAAAAGATTGCCTTATCTTTAAAAAGCATGGTAGGCATTCTCTACAGTAATCAAGCAGATTTGATCATCAACGAAAATAAAGAGATTATTCAGGAATATCAAGAGAACTCGAAGGCATTTCTTGAAATGGTTGAAAGTATACATGCATCGGCCAGCACGGATGAAGAGCGCCAGTGGGCCGGGAATATTGTTAAGCAAAGCCAACTGTACATCGAGATGTTCGATAAGGTGGTAGCGGTCTATAACAATCAAAATAAATATACAGCTCAACAGTTGAAAGCGGAATATAAGAAAGTAGACGATGAAACCGATGAAGCCAAAAATCAAATTTACGAGTTAACAGATAAACTTGTGCTTGCATATGACAAGAAGTACGCAGAAGCGCAAAACAAATTAGATCATGATATGTCGCAATTGGTGAAGACTTTGATTATTTCTAGCGTAGCTGTTGTTGTGATTGGATTAATTCTAGCTTTTACATTAGAGCGGTTGATCACGAGGCCTATTACGAGAGCAGTAGGTTTCTTGCGTCGCGTTGCAAGTGGCGACCTTACCACGCGTCTGGATGGGAAGATGAGTAAGGATGAAACTGGGCAATTAATTGATGCTTGTAATAATATGGTGGGTCAACTTCGCTCCCTTCTGCATGAAGCCGCCGTGAATGCGGACGCGGTTCAACATTCTGGGGGTCAGCTGGGGAACCACGCAAGGCTTACCATACAAGCAACGAGTGAAATCGCTCATGCAATTGATGTAGTCGCTGCGGGAAATGCGGCACAGGATCAAGGTGCATCTGAAAGCGCAAGAGCCATGGAAGAGATGGCCATAGGGATTCAGCGTATGGCAGAATCCTCATCTACAGTAGCGGCAGCCTCCTTAGATGCTAGGGAAGATGCGAAGCGAGGTCATGCGACCATTGCAGATTCCATCCACCAAATGAATCGGATTGAGCAATCCGTGCAAACCTCTACGCAAATTATTGATCGAGTAGGGGAAAGATCGCAGGAAATCCATCATATTGTGGATGTCATCACAGGGATCGCTTCACAAACGAATCTACTAGCGCTTAACGCATCGATTGAAGCCGCAAGAGCAGGGGAGCATGGCAGAGGCTTTGCTGTCGTGGCTACGGAAGTAAGGAAGTTAGCTGAGCAAGCGATCCAGTCTACTTCGCAAATCAATGATATTATTAAAGGAATACAAGAAGATGCCTTGGCTTCTGTGACTTCCATGCAGGAGGTGAAGGATGAGGTGCAGCACGGTGTGCAGCTAATCATACAGTCAGGTGACATGTTTGGAGGGATTCTTCAAGCCATCGCCAATATCTCTGAACAGGTGCAGGATCTTTCCTCTGCCACAGAAGAAATGTCCGCTGGATCTCAGGAAGTGTCTGCTTCCATTGCGGAGATGGCTCATCTAGCTAAGCAATCATCGCAGCAATCCCAAACCATTGTGTCTCATACGAAAGAGCAATTGTACGCGATGGAAGCCATTGATAAATCGGTCATTAGTCTTAGCGAAACGGCGGAAGCCTTACAAAGTGTTGTTGGACGGTTTAAAGTGTAGGAGCATCACATTAAAGAGGTATAAGATCATTCAAGTGGTGTCTTGACAATAGAAGGCCTTAACGCGCAATATGAAGTAAGGACACTGGATGAAAGATCAGGTCCTTCGGAGAGGGAGAACACCATGAATTTCGTTGAGCATATAGTGGATCATTTGCGGTCTGGACAAATTAAAAACTATCCACAGCCGATTGCTCTGAACTTGGGCTTAGCTTATACAGTTAAACTGGAAGACAGGAAGACGAATTTAATTTGGCTGCCTTTCGAATTTACAGGTCTTGCTTACATTGATATGGGGCAACTAGTGAACGTTCATCCTTATTATCGAGGCGTTATTATTGAGGAAATCGAACTCTCGCGCGGGACGGATCTGCATAAGCCGCAAACGGAGGAAGCTTTCATCAAAGCAATATTTGTGAAAAGCTGGGAGATGCATAAACTGCTGCAACAAGAAAAGTATGCGAGTTTACAGGGGAATGCTCCAGATTTCCTGACCAAAATGTTGTACATAACAGATTGGCTGCGCTATTATAATTCAGTTATAACCGTGGGTGCTGGGAAAAAGATCGGCTAAATGAGCTGTTTATCGATGGAAAGTAAGGACTGTGTTTTCTACCTGTGTAGAAAGCATGGTCTTTTTGCATACCCATCCCTATGGCTATAGTCCCAAGGTGGATAGTTCTTGGCCCCTTGGATCACTAGGCTTTAAGCCTGTTCTCAAAGCATAGTAGAAGGCTTATCCTAAAGACTGGTGTAAACGATGCCAAAAACTCATGGAGAAGCGGAGAGTAATAAGATGTTACAGCTGAACAAATGGCTTACAATTGCAACAATTTGTTGCGTAATGACAATAGGTGTCGTACAAGGGAAGAGTGAAGCGGCCGGTATGACGGACATTCGAGGCCATTGGGCGGAGCAGACGATTAATCAGATGGTGCAGCAGGGGTTGCTGGATGGCTTTCCTGATGGGACTTTTCGGCCAGATGATACTGTGACTGCGGACCAATTTGTGAAAATCGTGCTGCTCGCTTTTACAGATAAATATCCGAACGGCGAACGCAAATGGAAATCGAGCTTTTTGCAAACGCTAAGCGCGAGCAACCAAAGCATTTTGCAGCAGGATTATCGGGATTTCACATTCAAACCGAACACAGTCGGATATTGGGCCAAGCCTTATTTGGATTTGGCTAGTGATCTTCATTTTATAAGTAAAGGTCAGTTCAGTGACTATAAAGCGATGCTAAAACGCGAAGATGTGGCCGAAATTCTCTACTATTTACTCAAGGAAACCGAGTATTTGGAAGATGAAGTGTACAGTCTCAAAGCAGCTTCCCAATTCGGTGATCTTCATAGTGCGACGGCCAGACAGCAGAAATTTATCGGCGAGGCCATGACAAAGGGAATCATGGAAGGCTACCCGAACGGTTACTTCGGCGTTGGACGAACGGTTACCCGGGCTGAAGCGCTGCAAATCATTGCTCGTTTGCAGACGAAGTCGAAGCGCATCAGTGTGAAAAGCGGAAGTGAAGCGTTCATCAAAGTCGTACCTACGAAGGATGGCAGTTACAAGAAGCTGGTATTTCCCGATCAGCGAATGCTGCAAGCCTACGATGTGATGGAGGAAGCGGGCAAGCTGCGAGGAGCGAATTACGACCTTGAAGAAACAACGCTGCGCTTATTCCGAGATGCCGAGGCCAAGGGGCTGGTGATGAGCGGTGCGACCGCCGATGTGCGCAACAGCAATGAAGTATCCTTATGGTTAGATCCTCAATTTATAACCTATGGCGTGACTGTGCACTTAGAAAACGGGGCACTTGCTCGTAATACGGAGAGCATCCGGAAATTCACGGATTTCCTTTTTGGCTATGACGCAGACATTTTCTATCGCCAGTTTACTGACGCTTGTGAACGCGCAGCGACTAAAGGTATTCTTGAAACCACAACGAAACAAATCGGCAGCTACTCTGTTGAAACTCGGTTAGAAGCGGATGGGAAAACGATTATTTTTTCAATTATTCATTCCTAAATTTACATAAAATGCGTGTAAAAGCTGTACATACAAGTTCTTTCAGCTGGGGCAAGGATCTGCACAATGCGATTCATAACGCAGTTGTACTGGAAGAGGTAGCGAAGATTGCCTACCGCACTTACAACTTGAACCCCGAGGTAAAGCTAATGGATCAAACGCTGCTGGATCGGCATTTCCTGAGAAAGCACGGAGCGAACGCTTATTACGGGCAGTAAGGATAAACGGCTCCGTTGATGCGGAGCAAAGGATAAAAGAAGGGCAGTTGGCGCACGTTGCTGACTGTCTTTTTTGAAGATAATTTATATGTTGTTTGGGTTGGAGTGAACTTTAACGAGAAGAAGTGACTACTGTTGTGGTAAGCCTGCAATTATACATGCCTTTTTTCTTTGAATAGCTCCTAATCGTAAATTCCTGCAATCGTGCAGGCTTTTACGGTCTTTTTTTAATTTCAAGATGGAAAAGCTAAAAATTCCTGCATAATAGCAGGCGTTTCCTCTATTCAAACGATTTTAGCAAAATACCTGCACTTTCGCAGTTATTGTGAGCCCACGGATAAGCAAGCGAATGTATAAAACATATACGTCTTAAGAGTAACTTGCCTTGCGTCAACTTTTATAGACTCTCGAATTCAAGGACGGCGTAAGCCGTTTTTCTTTGCTTTGAAAGCGCGGTTTCTGAGCCTCGTCGGTGGGGATTTGCGGGCGTAAGCCGAATCGCCCTTTTTTTACATTTGGGAAGGGGCGCCTTCTTTTGGTATGATAAGCAGGTAGGAATGATTTGGGGAAGAGGGATGACGAGAGATGTTTACGAAATCAAGTTATGAGGGAACAAGAGAACATAATTATGCCTTGCTGATTCAGCAAGTTGAAGCTTTGATACATGACGAGCCTAATCGCATTGCAAATCTGGCTAATGCCGCTGCGCTGCTCGGGCAGTTTTTGAGCGATGTGAATTGGGTAGGTTTTTATTTATTGGATGAGACAAGTGACAAGAAGGAGCTCGTGCTGGGGCCGTTCCAAGGACTTCCGGCTTGTGTACGGATTCCACTGGGGAAAGGTGTTTGCGGTACATCTGCTGAACGTCGGGAAACGGTACTTGTTCCAGATGTGCATGCATTTCCAGGTCACATTGCCTGCGATGCGGCATCCCAGTCGGAGATCGTGGTACCGATCCTTGTAAATAATGAGCTCGTCGGAGTGCTGGATATTGATAGCCCTATCAAGAGCCGATTTGATGACATCGATCAGCAGTATTTGGAGCAATTTGTGCAGAAACTTGCAGCTGCTATGTAATCTCATAGGTGGTAGAGAAAATATCCTCCATATCCTCATCGGAACAGAAGCTGCAGCTAGCTAGCATGTTGGTATGTTTTAAACGAGCACCTAATAAGATCAGATGACTGGTGAGCTGCTGCTCCATGATTGGATCTGCGATGCTGAATTCGATCCCGTATTCATAGAGGGTTGGCTTCAGCATCGTTTTTCGTGTGAGGACGCCCAATACTTTGATCTCTTGATGAAAAAGATGAAAAGTGAATTCCAGCAGTAAATTCATATCGATAGGCAGATTCAATGGGGTGTGTATACGTATACCGCCTGAACTTATATCTCTTATCATAATCTTAGAATGTTTGGTGTCGGCTGCCTTGTTTTTGATACCAATGATTTTGAACAAGGCGGATAAAGGAATTTGAAGATTGAGACGGAAGCTGGAGCGCTTATTTGCTTGTGACATATTACTGCTCCTCATGGTTGATAGGACTATTATACTATATTGATGATTTATTTGAACTACCTTTCATTTAATGGGTTTGAAAATATTGCTGCCTAATCGTGTGACGAAAGCTTGCGAATGAACGATTTCAGGCTTTCTTCTCCGTTAATAAAAAGCCTTTTGAGCAGATAGGGGGACTGCTGGTTTGTTGCAAAGCCTTGTTCAATCGTGAAAGCATAACGAAATCCATGATCCTTAAGAAGCTTCAACGTCGTTTTGTTATATTCGCCATAAGGATAGCAATATACATCGGCTTTGGTTCCGAGCTTGTCCTCAATTTGCTTTCTGGCTTCTAAGATTTCGTAGGCTTGCTGATCCGCGGAAAGCTGCGGGAGATGAGGGTGTGTCATCCCATGAGGTTGAATGTCCCAACCGGCTTCTTGCATTTTCTTGATCTGTTCCCAGTTCAGATAACCTTCCTGATCGTTCATCTCTGGTGAAATAAAGAGGGTGGCCGGGAAGGCGTATTTGGCAAGAAGAGGCATCGCTTGCTCATAGTTATCTATGTATCCGTCGTCAAAAGTTAGCAGCACTGGCTTCTCTGGAGCAGCCTCGACTCCGTTTCCTTCGATAAGGCTAATAAACGTAGCGAGCGAGACTGGGGTGTAGCCGTGTTCATGAAGATACGCCAGCTGCTCTTCCAGCTTGGCTGGGGAAATAACGACAACATTCCCTGGGTCAATCGTGACACTGTGGTAGTTGAGGACGGGTATGCTAATTTTGGACGGCAGAGGTGTTGGTTTTATTGGAACGTAAGTATCCAATGTAACGGAGGAGGCCGCAGGTAATTGGGGTTCCACTAGGAGAGGTAGATCAGCTATTGTTTCTAAGCTTGGAGCAGGCTTGTCCAGGGCAAAATGATAGACCTCGATCGGAGCTTGGGAAGGAGGTTCGACGATCTGAGCATTGACCTGATGAGGGATCATTGTCGTTGTTTGTGAGGACCCCCATAATCGATATCCCGAGGAGTCTAGGCCGATGAATACGAGTAGGAGAAGTATAGTAAATAGACCTGCTAGAACCGAATAAAAAAAGATTCGCTTTCTTTGGTAGTTCATAGGCACACCAACCATTTCTAGAGGAATAATCTATAACTCTATTTGTAAGCAAAGGTTGGAAGAAATATACCTAATTTATCCAGCTAGAGAGACTGCCTCATATAAAATACTGCTATCCAAACTGTCTCCAGTTCAAATAGCAGTATTTGGCGCGTGCGTTAAACTGCGTTGCTGATGATGGCAGCTAGAAGCTTGCGCATCGATCGTGTTCCGACTTTATCCATAATTTTATCGATATGGACTTTAACTGTTTTTTCGCTAATGCTGCAGTGGTCGGCTATTTCTTTGTTACTGTAGCCATGGAGCGCGATAAGACCTATTATTTCGGCTTCCCTGTTCGTAAGCACATGTAAGGCTGCAAATTGGGTTATGACGGATTCCACACTCTTATGATGAAGGCTTTTTACCGGATTCTCATATACATGCTGCATGCTTGAACGACCTCAATATCTTAATTAATGTATGGCGTACAGTTCATTGTAACAGAGTTAATCCCTATAGAATTCATATGAGATTGTCTATTTTTAAAATTTTTTGCTTAATCTTTACTTTGTATAACAAGTAATAAGCCTGTTTGGAGTTCGATGAGCCCTTCCGATTCCTCAAGTACATTACTAATTCCGAGGGACTGTCCAATCTGAAGAGTCGCTTGATGAAGTGGATATTGGAAACCGTGCAGCGTGATGCCTGTTACTTCCAAGCTGAGCGGCAGCAAGGATATATGTGTATAGCTCCCCCGCAATATGCGAGTGGATTGGTTAATGACAATAATTTGATTGTTGGCATCCACAATGGAACAGGAGACGCCTTGCTCTGTACCTTTGCGAAGCAGATGTACATTGGCTAACGAGTGATCGAAGCGTGTGCCTAGCGCGCCAAGCAGGACGATTTGATCAGGCTGCTGAGCTAGTGCCCAGTTAAAGGCCATTTCGGTGTCGGTTAAATCCTTGAAGACCGGGTCGCAATCGATGAAAGTGAGACTTGAAGAGCGAATACGGCTCAACTCTTCGGCAGTGACAGAATCGAAATCACCAAGTGAAATATGCGGCGCATAGCCATGTTGAATCAGATATAAGGCACCACGGTCCGATCCTACGAGCACGTCATCCTCATGAATGTCGCCAAGCGCCCAATCCCCGAGTGTCCCTCCAGTTACAATGATAATTCGTTTTCCGTTCATGCTTTTTCCCCCAACGCTTGATATATCATCCCCTTAGTATATCATACGCAGGCAAAAACCGAGCTGCATGCCTCGCAGCCCGGTTCTATGATTAGGTTCTCGCGTCCACACGCTTGCGCATAGGGTTAAGCTCAGATTGGTCGTGATCAATCACGGCTTCATCGGCGAAGCCTTGCAATTCCCAAGTCGTTCGTCCCAAAATAAGATCGGCAGGAAACTCGTCGCCGCGCTTGAGCGTAACCTCTCGTCCTGCTTCATTGGCATAAATACCGTCTGTCTCAACAATGTCGCCAGTCATGGGGTCCATCGATTTGTCATTCGACATGCTGTATTCCTCCTTTCCTGTTGCTCATTCATACCATTTCCAACGATGGAGGAAATTATGAGCAGAATCATGTAGAATGAGAAGGTTGTCACAGACTAGAGGGCAGAAAGGGAATGAATCAGCATGGCTTTATGGGGGACGATTGTGAATGCAATCGCCATTATCATTGGGGGATTATTAGGAATGATGCTGCCCCGCATCTCGGAAGGCATAAAAAGCACAGTTATGCAGGGCCTTGGGCTCGCCATTACTGTGCTGGGCATTACTATGGCATTAAAGTCTAATCAAATCGTACTGGTCATCATGAGTGTAGTTATTGGAGGTATCATTGGAGAGCTGCTGCGAATCGAACATAGACTTGGACAGCTTGGTGACTGGCTGCAGGCTGCACTACGGAAAGATTCACCTGATCAAACAAGCAGTATCTCGGAAGGCTTCGTGACATGCACTTTGATTTATTGCATTGGAGCTATGGCTATTCTGGGGCCACTGGATGGTGGCCTTAGGCATAATCATGATATTTTATATACCAAATCATTGTTGGACGGATTCTTGTCTATTATCTTCGCATCTACCCTTGGGATAGGTGTAATCTTCTCGGCAGTATCTGTGTTCCTTATGCAGGGTGTCATCGCACTAGCTGCAACGTTAATTGCCATGGCATTTACCCAAGCTTCCCTAGATGCGATGATCGTCCAAATTACTGCCGTGGGCGGCGTCCTGGTTATTGGCGTAGGCCTCAACATTCTCCAAATTAAAAAAATGAATGTAGCCAACATGCTTCCGGCGCTTGTCATAGCGGCAGCAGCGGTTCCTCTACAGCATTATTTCACTGTATGGTTCAACCGACTGTTCTAAACAGCGGAACCGTTAAATTTGTATCCGACACCACGAACCGTAATAATGTAGCGAGGCTCCGCAGGGTTAGATTCAATTTTCTTACGCAGATTACTAATATGTACAATGAGTGTTCGTGGATCGCCCATGCTGTCCAGGCTCCATATAAGTTCAAACAGGTGCTCGATTTTGTATACCCGATTAGGGGTCTTAGCCATTAAGGAAAGCAAATCGAATTCTTTGGCCGATAACGATATGGTCTGTCCATTCACGCGAACGATGTGGCTGACCAGATCGATTTCGAGGCCAGGGAATTTCACTAACTGAGGATCATCCTGATGCTGCTCTCGAATGGAGTTTCGACGTAAATGAGCTTTGACTCTAGCGACAAGCTGACTAGGGCTGAAAGGCTTCGTCATATAATCATCGCCACCCATGCTTAATCCGAGAATAATATCAATATCCTCGCTCTTACAGGAGATGAACAGGATCGGCGTATTGCTCGTTTTGCGAAGCTGCCGGCAAACTTCTATACCATCAAGTCCTGGCAATAGAATATCCAGAATGATAAGATCTGGCTTATGTTCCTTCACGATCTCAAATACATCTTGTCCATTATTGGCGCTGATGACTTTATAGCCTTCCCGCACTAAGTAAAGTTGAATTAATTGGACAATTTCTTGTTCGTCATCGACGACTAAAATAGTTTCTCCTGCCATACTAGAAATCCTCCTCAGTAACGGAACAGCTTGGTAGAAAGAACGGTGTTCCCGCTCTCACATGTTACCTTCATTATAGAACGATTCTCCTAGACATTTCTATCCTTTTATTGACAAATAAAGAGATTTGGTAAGGTTCTTACGTCGAAGTAGGTAATTTGATCTGCCTCTAAATCCCGGTAAATGTGACAAGTGTGAAAAAAGAGTCAAATTTCGACTTCAATTGACGAAAATTTTGGTCGAACTTTATTGAATCTTTATGTTCCCATGCTAAGCTACCTAAGTCTCTATGTAGAAAGAACGAGAGGGGCTGCGAAAGTCATGAGTCATAAGGCTGATTCGGATATTGCCAAGCATTCATCGTTACAGAAGGATACATTCGTACGCCAATTTATCGAACAAGCATCGGATCTGTTTAGCATATTTGATGTTTATGGAAATTTAACTTACGCCTCCAAGAGTTTTAATGAGGTGTTAGGATTTATACCTACTGACTTTCAGCAAGTAGTGGACTTTATTGATTCGGAATATGGTATGGATGTACATAAAATGTTTATCAAAACCTTGCAAACTGGCAGCAGCAGTAAGCTGGAATTTCGAGCGAGAAGTGTTACTAAGGCTATCATCTGGTTCGAGTGTACCGCAATTCCAATTCGTAATGATGAGGGAGTTCTAGCCGAAATTTCTTTCGTTTTTACGGATATCACGCTGCGCAAAAATCAAGAGAGCCGTCTTGTTGCTATGGCTTTTCATGATCCGCTGACAGGTTTGCCTAACCGGCGAATGTTTAAGGAGCATCTGCAGCAAATGCTTTTGCAAGCGAATCGAACGAAGAGACCGTTTGGACTTTTATACTTAGATATAGACGATTTCAAAGTGATTAATGATACGATGGGCCATGATGTAGGTGATGCATTCTTGCAAGATTTCACCCACCGCATCAAAGGATGTCTCCGTGAGGTTGATATGTTCGCCCGAATGGGAGGCGACGAGTTCACCATTTTATTGCCCGCGGTGGATTGTAAGGAACACGTGGAAAGCGTGGCCCAGCGCATCATTCAGTGTTTTGAACAGCCATGGGACATACAGGGGCTGCTGTTTCGAGCAACAGTCAGTATGGGGATCACGATATACCGCTCGGATGAATCCGATGCGACTAGTATGATGAAAGAAGTAGATATTGCTCTATACAAAGTGAAGGGCAAAGGCCGTAATCACTACCAGTTTTATTAGAAACCGTTACTCGGGGCTGAATGCTCTAAAGTAGCGGTTTTTTGTTATCCCCAATATTTACTCCTAGCACATTCCTATTCTTTCTAGCAAAATAGAGGAAGCAGCTAGATACTAGAAATGGGAGTTGGCCGATGAATAGATCCAAAAAACGATGGAGCAAATTCGTGATTTTACTAGCCGCGGCGGGGCTTTTGACAATAGCAACAAGCTCAGAACCTACTGTTAAGGCTGAAGCTAGCTCGACTCAAGGGAAATTTACGATGTCCTATCTCTTCTTTGGGAGCCCAAATTCCTATACCTCGCAAGTAGATAAAAGCGGTCAGACCCTCGATGTTGTCTCGCCTAGTTATTTTAATATCCAGGCAGATGGTAGTTTGCAACTCTCCGATTCTCTTCAGCCTTCGTTCATTACCGACATGCATAATCGAGGGAAGAGGGTTGTCCCTTTTCTTAGTAACGATTTCGATAGAATGCTAGGTGAGAAAGCCATTGATAATCGTGAAGCGCTTGTGAATCAAATTGTAAAGGCTATCGAGGATAATAAGTTGGATGGTATTAACATGGATATTGAGAATGTAGATGCAGCTTATCGGGATAAATATACGGATATGGTCAAAATGCTGCGCGATAAACTCCCGAGCCGGATGGAAGTATCAGTCGCTGTAGCAGCGAATCCTACAGGGACGACGAAGAGCTGGATTGCATTGTATGATTACAAGGCATTAGCCGCGGTGAGTGATTACTTAATGGTCATGGCTTATGATGAAAGCTACCCTGGAGATCCGACCCCGGGACCTGTGGCAAGTTTACCCTTTGTCGAGAAATCGATTCAATACGCAGTAGCGCAGGCACCAGCTGATAAAATCGTTCTTGGTGTTCCGTTCTACGGGCGGTACTGGAATCAAGATGCTGCTGCAAATGGTTCTGGTGTATCCGATCAGGCATTAATGAACCTGATTGACATGTATAAGGGAACTGTGCGATATGATGCAGCTAGCCAATCACCGGTTGCAACTTTCACGATAAGTCCGACTGATGCAGCATCTAGCGTATATGGCAATAAGCTCGGCCCCGGAGACTACACCGTGTGGTTCGAGAACGAACAGTCGCTCAAAGAAAAGCTGAAATTGGTAAGCAAGTATAACTTGAAGGGGACTGGAAGCTGGAGCTTGAATCAGGAAGCGTCTGATACCTGGGAGTATTACAGCTTATGGTCGGATGGGTTTTACTTCGCCGACATGCAGAAGCATTGGGCGCAAGCTAACGTGATAGCCGCGGCGAACCGCGGATGGATGCTCGGCATAGCCTCCGACCGGTTCGCGCCGGACGCGGCGCTCACACGAGCAGAAGCCGCGACGATTATCGTGCGCGTGCTGGGCTTGAAGGGCGAGGCGGCTGCAATCGACGCCTCGTTCAGTGATGTCCCTGCCACCCATTGGGCGTGGCAGGATATCCGGCTCGCGAAGATGAGCGGGCTGATCCAAGGGATCAGCAGCGAACGCTTCGCGCCGGATCAGATCATGACGCGGGAGCAGATGAGTGTGCTGCTCTCCCGCGCTTTGAAGTTGACTTCGCAGGCTGGCGGCGGAGCCGCTGCGAAGGGCTTCACCGACGTGCCGGCAGGCAGCTGGTCGGCGGAGGCCATCGCTGCGATGAGCAGCAATGGCCTTGTCGACGGCTACGCGGACGGCACGTTCCGCCCGAGCGCGTCCTTGACGCGCGGGGAGATGGCGGCGCTGCTCAGCCGCGCCCAGCCGCTGCTCACGAAGTGAGCCGGCTTTAGCAGAGAACCGCACCCTACTCCGGCTTGCCGAGTGGGGTGCGGTTCTTTGTTCATTAGATTGTGAGGCTGCGAGGGATATGGTTAATGGTGGTTACCAATGTTGTAATTCCTACAACAATTCGCAGGCCAAAAGGTTGTTTTTCAGCTTGAAGTTGCATCTCATACAACATTTTGAGCCCATTTGTTGCAAAATCGCCTGAATGGGGTTCAATTGTTGTACTTTATGCAACAATGAAGAAAGAGAAGTGCGATCTAGACCGCAATTGTTGCACTTACTACAACATCACACCTAAGTCTGCTGGGGAGCTCCTTCAAAAAAACCGACGCCTTCTTCTTTGCCAAGTTGGACAAAGGTTGTCTTTTCTTTGGGGCCGGGCTTATCTGTGACGAATTGACGGGTATTTTTAACATGGGTTTCGGCACTGGTGATCCGGTTGGAGCCAATGTGCAGCAGAGCGGAAGAAGAAACGCCTATAATTCGGATGTTCTGTACACAAATAAATGAACCTAAGTTATCCACACACATTGTGAAGGGTTCCGGAGGCTGGGGGATGGGAAAGGCTCTTCGAAAAAAGGGATAAGCCTGGAAGCTCCCCTCATTCCCATAATAGAAGGGGACTTCGCGCTGGACAGCGAAGACTCTTGTTTTTAGAGCTGTGTTGATGTTATCGCCAACATGCATGACGCTGCTCGAGCCTAAGTCATTTATATAGACATTGCCGACGATGGATAAGCGACCCATAGGTCATCCCTCCGATGGAAGAGGTACGAATGGAGAAATGATAACCGATTCGGGAGGCGTGTCGAACATAGAGGATAATGAAATGACTTCTGTATCACCAATGAGAAATACTGAAGAACTGGCTACCCCGACGATTCGCACGTCACCTACGCAAAGTTGTTTGTTTTCTACATGTAAGTTCAGCATATTTTAGCCTTCCTTCCTTGGTAAACTGGATATGTAATTCTCAATTGCACGGAATATATCTTGTTTTGTTTTCTCGATGATGCTGGTTGTCACGGCCTCCAGGGGTTCTTTGAAACCAACACCGCGGTACTGATTGACATAAATCTGAATGCGGGTGTCTAACTGTTTACGGATATCATCGATAATAAGGGCTTTGTAATCCTCGTCCAAAGGATACTGATATTTGTTTTCGAGATTGTTCATATCGGCATGAACACCATATTGCAAGTATTGTTCTATCCTGCTAGAGACCTCCTGCTGAATGCCAAAACCAGAGGTGCTTTCTTTCCCCAAATCTTGCCCTTGATTCCCCGTCCCTTGCCCCTGATCTTGCCCTTGTGTTCTTACCCCTATTCCTTCCCACGTACTAATCCCTTGTCCTTGCATTTGACTTTTTCCCTGCCCTTGTCCCTGTCCCTGCCCCTGAAAAAATGCATTCGCCTCAGATTCAGCATTTTTGCCCACAGAGGCACCATTCACTGTGAGGTCATCGATATTGTCAAGTAAGCTGGGGCTGATACCGATGGTTAAGGTCCCGTCTAGCTTTTCGACTTTGAGTTGATCGAATTTATATTCAATTTTATCGATGTGGACGCCCTTCTGATTTTTCAAGTCGTTAAGGTCCGTTTGCAGTTTGGTTACGGTTTGTTCGAGCTTATCAATTCGCTGCTTCTGCATTTCAATATAGGCGGAGACCTGCTGGGCCCATTGCTGCCAAGTTATACAATTATGCATCTAGGAAAGGCACCTCCTTCCGGTTTCAATCAGCTTGTAACGCCCGAGTTGGGGGATATATTAAGTTGGCGGCGGTAAAGGAACCAGAGAGACTGGGTTCGTTGTGCTTGCTCCAAGTTGTGGCGCGGCTTCAACGAAGCCGCCTGTATTGTACAGATTAGATAGTGATCGGATAGATCCGGCAGTGCCAATTTGCAGAACGGAGGAGTTAGCCACTGAATCCACTTTTAAATGCTGAATCATAATGGTCTGTTGGATGGTCCAGTTCATGTTGGATGAACACCTCGCTCAGGTTAATAATGGATGGATTTTAAATAATGATTCCACTGGCATTGTTTTCGATTAGGTCAGAATCATTGGTTACGGTTGTGCTATAAGCATTATATATGCGAGGGAAATCCCCGGTATTAAATGAGCCTGCACCGGCAAAAGTTTTGGAGGAGCTGTTAGGTGCGATGATTAAGGAATCGCCGAAGTGGACGACGGAGCTCGGCCCCACGCTGATGATTTTGACATTCCCTACGATAGATGGCATAGTCGACCCCCTTGCGCTTATCACAACTATAGTATATGAGGGTATTCGCCTAGAGGTGCCCTTGTTTTTCCTTTGGGTGTCACATCAGGGAATAGGCACATATACTGCTAGTGAAAATGAGGTGATGGGCTTGAGCGGGTTTAATCGCCATCCTTGGCTAAAGTGGGAGCAAGTTGAGAAGTTCCTTGGGCAAAAGCTGCCATTCGGTGAAAAAGGGCAGACCTTTCTAGATAATATGACGTGGGCTGAGGGATATGTACAGGACATGCTGAAAAAAGCAATGCCAGGTCTGGATGCCAGTATTTCTTCTCAGGGATATGCGGGCTCAGAAATCTTTGAGACGCATGAACACGTCATTATTAAGGTGAAGATTGCCAAAGATGAAAATCCAAGAGCGCTTCAGGTGTTTGTGAAATCCAATCAGATCAAGCTAACCGGCTTTGTAAGCGGAAAGAACCGAATCCTTAAGCTTCCGACCCTTGTGCAGCCAAGGACGGCTAGAGTGAGCTACAAACAGCGTCTGTTGGAGATCAAGGTGCGCAAGCGTGGCTTGAGGGAGAATTATGTTGAGGCGTACATCCGTTACTAGCGAGTTAGTAGGTAAAAAGCAAAAACCCTCAAGCCATATGGCTGAGGGTTATCCTTATTTAGACTAAAGAACGCGGCGAGCTGTCATATAACGGGACGACCAAGTTCCGCTGTGAATGTTAGTAATACGGACTCCGCCTGCACCATATGTCTGCAGTAAGTTACCATTGCCCATATAAATGGCTACATGGTTAATGACACCAGGTTTGCCCGGAATAGAGAAGAACACAAGATCGCCTGTGCGAAGGTTGTTTCTGGATACATAGCTTCCGACATGGGATTGTTGTTTAGAGGTCCGCGGCAGGTTTACGCCAACCTGCTTGAACACGTATTGGGTAAAGGAAGAGCAGTCAAATGTTCGCGTTTGACCCGCTTTTGCACCGAATTGGTAAGGTCTTCCCAAATAGTGTTTACCGATCGAAATCACTTGACTGGCACGAGAAGTTGCTGTGATTGATGCATCAATGGCTGGTGCTGCTCCGGCTTGATGAGGCGCACTCACCATTCCTGCAGAAAGTCCTATGGAAACGGTCAATGCCGCAATGATTAATTTCTTATACCACGTTTGTTGTTGGTTTTTCATCTGGTATGCCTCCTTAGTGTTTTCGTAAGTGAACTTACGTCTCTACTGAGTTAACTGGGGTTCGTCTACAGGCCCAAGTATACCAGATGAAATTCCACCTATTATTTACCTTGCAATCCTTTGGCCAGTGGTATCCAAGGTTTTAAGGTTAATTCTGAGGGAATGATGAGAATTTCATTATAATGTTCTTATTGACACGTTTTTGGCAGCGTAATCAAAGCGGAAGTACCTTGACCTAAGCAGCTTTTGAGCTGAATGGTCCCTTCATGCTTCTGAACGATATGCTCCGCAATAGCCAGTCCCAGACCCACTCCGCCTTGCTTGCGATTCCTTGCTTTATCCGTCCGATAGAAGCGGTCGAAAAGGTGCGGCAAATCACTTTCCGCGATGCCAATACCTTGATCAATGACTTCGATAGTGACCCGCGTATTCTCTGTGACGCCGATTTTCAATACGACCATTTCTTGGCTGTATTTGAGCGCGTTATCTAGCAAAATAATGAGAAGCTGCCTGATCTTAGAAGGATTTCCGTTCATATGAAGCTCTTTCAGGTCTTGGTCAATCTGCACCGCGATCTCTCTGCTTGACGTAACTCTAAGCGAAGCTGCGGTTTGCTGGGCAATCGGGAGGAGGTCGAAGGTGATCTTCTGTTCACAATCTTCTTTCTCCTTATCTGTAAGGGAAAGCAGGTTTTGTGTAAGGATCTTCAGCTGGGCTGATTCGGAGATGATGGCTTCGAGCGCTTCTTCACGCAGCTGATCATCCTGCAAAGCCCATCTTCGCAGTAAACTTGCGTAGCTCTCAATGATCGTGAGCGGCGTACGCAGCTCGTGGGAGGCATCCGCAAGGAATTGCTCCTGCTTTTGAAACATTTCCTGCAGCCTATCAATCATTCTATTAAACGTTGCACTAAGCATGGTTAACTCATCATTCGTGAGCTTGTCAGGCATGGGGATGTGCCTAAATGAGCCGCTTTTCTCAATGTTTTGCATCGTGGTCACTAATTGCTGAAGTGGTCGAAAGAGCACATTCGTGTAGAAATAACCCCCAAGAAGAGCTAGTATCAGCGCACCTGTGGAAGTTAATAAAAGAATAGAGATGAGCATGCGAGAGTATTCGCCCAACCTCTGCATGCTGCGTCCAATTTCTAAAATAGCAACTTGATGCCCTTCTTTGTACACAGGCATTTTCACGAATATAAAAATTCCGTCCGGCGCTGTTTTTAAGATGACCGTTTCTTTATCTACATAACTGGCAGGAAATTGGAGCAGCTTGGGGTCCGAATATATTTGATAAACAACCTTTGAATCTGGAGCAATATACCGCAACATTTCTTGCGGAATGAGGAGCTCCTCCATCTGCGAGTTATTCTGCCAATACTCAGGATGACTAGGTAAATCCTTCAGAATCAAGGTGCGGGCCTTGTCCTTCAGCAGCTCCACTTCGCCCTTAGTCGTAACCCGAATGAACATATAGTAGACAAAAGTGAAGCTGAAAAAAAGAATCAACATCAGCCCTGCAGAAACCCACAGTGTGATTTTCAGCTTAAGGCTCATGAGGGCGTCTGCCCGTCTTTGGGGACAGATTCACTAGCCGAATCGTCCGCTTCTTTGCTTGAGGAAGGTTCAACCTTCAGCAAGTAGCCAATACCGCGTATCGTCTGAATCAGCTTGGAGGAGAAGGGTTTGTCCACCTTTTGCCGCAAATATCGGATATACACGTCAACCACGTTCGTATCTCCTACGAAATCATATCCCCAAACCTCAGAAATGATCTGCTCCCGCGACATCACTTCGTCCTGATGCTGAATCAGAAAACGCAGTAAATCAAACTCCGTAGGTGTTAATTCGATGGGTGTCCCCTCTCGCGTAACAGCTCTACTTTTTAAATCCATGGTGAGATTATCTACTTTAAGCAAATGAGGCTGCTCTGCCGACTGGTCCTGCAAGCTTCTTTGGCGAAGTAGACTGCGAATGCGGGCGAGCAGCTCGATTGTGGCAAAGGGCTTCGTCACATAGTCGTTAGCGCCTTGGTCAAGTCCACTGACTCGGTCCGGGACAGCATCGCGTGCCGTCAGCAGGATTATGGGGAGGGTTGTGTTGACCTGCCGTATGCGGCGCAGCACCTCTAGACCGCTGAGCTCCGGCAGCATGACGTCAAGCAGGATAAGTTCCCAGTCCGACTCGTTTAAGGCTGCATTCAGTCCAGAGCGCCCATCTGCTCTTGTATGTACCTCGTATCCTTCATGCTCCAGCTCCAGCTGAAGTACCCTGGCGATACGTTCTTCGTCCTCAATTAGCAATATGCGGCTCATGGCGGATAGATTTCACTCCTAACGGCTCACTAATGATCAAAGGTGTCGATTCGTTCTTTATTTTCTCTATTCGGTACATTTACATACATAGGTAAAAAGCGGAGTCTTTGGGGGAATGTCTTGTTAGCGTCATTAGCCTAGTCCGCGTTCATCCTTTGTGACATAAAATAATCCTAGAAGACTGATGAAGGAGTAGGACAAATGAGTATATCTCCGAAAAAGAAGGTGCGCATCAAATCCAACCAGAAAGTAGCGATTTTATTGCAAGACCATGATGCTACTACAAGAGTCTATGTGGAGATTCAAGGGGAGCTCAATTCGCGGGAGGTTATGGTTGAGGCGCTAAAACGTTTAGAAGATGGATTGATCTATGCAGACGTGGATTGTACGGAGTTAATCGAGAGTGAGTATATTGAAGTGTTCCCTAAAAAAAATCCGTATCGCCGAGAAGAGGAGGATTTCATCTTCCTCATTGACCGTGCGTATGCAGAAGACTACGTGGTATCCGCCAAAATCGTTAAATAAGGGTAAGGTGAGGCCAAATGAAAAACCCCTTATCGATAGATCTGAAGGCCAATGCCTTTGAGAACAGTCGATAAGGGGTCTTTCAGTTGAGAATATTAATTTTTATGAATAATAGGAGCTGTCTCTACGGAAGTCAAACGGTCATAGAAATCCACAAAGTTATTTCTTTCATCTGAGCTAAGCTGAGCCATAGCCGTACGCGGATGCTCATCTAGCGCTCCTACGATCATGTAAGGAATGAGGTAGCCCCAATCCCATTTTTGACGCATAGTAATCATGTGTTTCTCGATAATTTCAAGTACCGGACGAATGTCGTAACGTGCTCCTTTTAGATAGCTAAGAAGAAGCTCCGTTGTACAGTTCCCTGCTGCGCGGCCCATTCCATAGACAGAGGAGTCGAGGAAAGTCACGCCTTTGGAAGCACCGGCAATCGTGTTTGCGAAAGCAAGCTGCAGGTTGTTGTGCATATGTAAACCAAGTTCTTTCTCAGGAAGCAGACGTTGAAACTTCGTTACGAGGTATTCAATGTCCTTATGATCCATGCTGCCGTAGGAGTCTACGATGTAGACAACGTCAACAGGGCTTTTATTGATTTCTTCGAAAGCTTCAACCAGTTCATTTTCCATGACATGGGAAAGCGCCATAATATTAAGTGACGTTTCGTAGCCCATGTTATTGAATTTTTGAACAAGCTCAAGGCCTTTATCAACGTCTTTGATGTAACAAGCAACGCGGATCAGGTCAAGCAAGCTGTCTTCACGAGGCAAAATGTCGTTCTCATCGACGCGGCCGATATCTACGAGTGCGGATAGCTTCGTATCGGTCTTTTTGGTAATAACGTCACGAAGGAAGGATTCATTCAAGAATCTCCATGGACCGGATGCTCCGCCTTTAAGCAGCTTTTCCGAGTTTTTATAACCAATTTCCATATATTCTACACCGGCTGCACTTAAGCCGCGATACATGTCTTGGACAAATTCCACGCTAAAATCCCAATCGTTCACCAAACCGCCGTCCCGAATCGTACAATCCAAAATCTTGTGTTGATGATGCTTAACCATACTCGCAAAAGCCCCTTTCGATTACATATATCGCTTCTGATTTTGCTATATTATCACTTATCTTGAGGCAGCTTGTCAATGAATGTCACTTAATAAACATGTGTTAGGTCCTTCAAACTGAAAGGAAAACTTATCCTTCTAAGTATAGACACGTATGCCGCCTGCATAAGATGGCGGTAGTATTCGATATGCCGACGAAGGAGTGAGACGAATGCCAACTCGCCTAAGGCGATAGAGCTAGGCCGCTACATTTCCCTCCCCGAGGGGAGAGCTCACTTCGCTGGCGATCATACGTCAGCTATGAGCGGCTGGGTTGAAGGCGCGATTGAGTCCGGTATTAGAGTAGCGTACAATGTAAATGAGCTTCCTATTTATGGATACGGATTTTAAAATTTGGCCAAGTATGCAGCTGCATAGGGTCTCGGGGGAGGGTGCCTAATGAATCGAAACGAGTGGTCATCAGCAAAAGAGGTTGCCGTGAAAGCCGCATGGAAAGCAGGAGAGCTGGCAAAAGAACGATTCGGGGGCAAGTTGGATATTCAGCACAAGGATGATCGCGGAGATTTGGTCACCGAAGTGGATGTCTTGTCGGATCGTTTGATTGTGGAAGACATCCTGGCGGTATTTCCAGGTCATCGTATATATAGTGAAGAAGCGGGTGAAGGAGGGGCAAACAGCGATTGGGTATGGCACGTCGATCCGCTGGATGGCACGAATAATTTTGCCTTAGGCATACCGCTTTACGGCGTTTGCATCTCTTTGAGCTATCAGGGACAAATTGTCTTAGGAGTGATCCGCGATTCGGCTTTGGGGCTGAATTATGTTGCCGTTAAGGGCGAAGGTGCTTGGCAGGAGGATGTTAAGCTTGAGGCGAAGCCGAAAGGTGCGCTGGTCAAGTCCACAATTTCATGGATTCAAGGCCATGGGGTTGGCAAGGATGATCACAGAGCGCTCAGGCTAAGGCATCATCTAGAGCATTCGGTTAAAAGAGTGCTGCGCATGTGGGCACCGTCATTGACCTGGGCGATGCTCGCCAGAGGCGACCTGCATGGTGTCGTGCTGTACAACTCCGAAGGTGAGGATTTGTACGCGGGTTTGCTGCTCGCGCAGGAGGCCGGCGTGAAGGTGACGGATTTTGCGGGTAATCCAGTTGCTATGCTTGGGGGCTTGGGCGTGGGTGTAGGTGTGAGTGTAGGTGCGAGTGAGGGTGCGGGTGCAAGTACAAGTGCGAGTGCAAGTGCAGGTATAAGTACAAGCTCCGAGGTGGGGGAAGAGTTGGCTCTGGCGGTTTACTTGGTGGCTGCTGTGCCGGAGTATCATGCGGAGCTGCTGAAATTGGTGCAGGAAGCCATCAAAGTAGAATAATGTGGGAACAATATGCAGATGATAATGGCATACTTTGCAAGTTGAAGAAGAGAGGATGCTATGCGATGAAGAGCTTTGTTCCTATATTTTTTGAATTTGAAAAGGAGCGGGATGCGCTCCTTGCGCTTGATACGCTGGACGAGCTTGGCTACAAGCCGGAATTACTGGGCGGAGAGAAGTCCACGGTGCACATCCATCTTGATGAACAAGAAATAACATCTGCGCTAGAAATTGCGCAGTCACACGGCGGACGTTTAGTGGAGCGTCCGCAGACAGAGTCAGAGCCAGCCGTTTACGCCATGGCATACGATCTCGAGGGCTCCATCCGCATTCCGGCCCACACCGTGAATGAGGATTGGTCCGATAGCTACGCTGAGGCGAATGTATCGTCCGCAACCGACGCAGTGCCGAGTGAGGAAGAGGCGGCCTTTGACCCGTCCGCTGACGACTACAACCATTTCAGCGCCGGTATCCGGCTGTAAAATGAGTTGGGGGAGACCGCGCGGAAGCTGTGCTATTGTGAGCGAATTCTGTTCGAGTTAGCGAGCTTGTTGAGCTAGGCGCGAGTTAGTGAGGGGCGGCTAGCGAGGGGTGAATCCACGCGGGTCGCAGGGACCCAGTGCGAAACCCGCGCTGGTCGCGCGAAAGCAGAGTCATAGCGATGAAAAACATCGCTAACTCGCGCCCGCGGCCGAGCAACTCAGCCATAAGGATGAAAATCATCCTTATGTTGGCCTGCTTCGCCTACCCTCACAATCCTACGTGTCCATTCATCCCGTGGACGCTCCCACGCACTAACCCGAACGGGTTAGTGCATTTTTAGTTGAATTAGGAAAGTATGTTGTACAGCGTACAATAATTTTCTTGATTTCATCAAGGAAAAGCTCCGAATGGTGTATGTTGTACAACAATTCACGGATAAGCAATCAAATGCCCTGAACATATTCGTCTTGGAGGCTACCAACTTGCTTTGCAGCAACCGCAATACTCTCGCCCCAGGGCTGAGTAAGCCGACTACTTAGCCTATTTAATCACTTCTTACACTTCTTCCACTTCTTTCATTTCTTTCATTTCTTTCACTTCTTTCACTCCTTTCTAGGCATCCGCCTTTTTATTGTAGATACCACAGAATCCGTAACCTTTACCCTCATTACTGCGTCTGGTGAGATAAGGAAGATAATTTGTGGAGGAGTGAGTCGGATGAGACGAATGGTGGAGATGGTTTTGGTGGCAGCAATCATAAGTGTGATGACTGGATGTGTGGGTGAGCAAACAAAGAGTAGCACGAGCAAAAGCAGCAATAGTCCCCAACCGACATCAATGGTTCCTCCGACAGCTTCTCCTTCTACACCATCGACGCCAATCTCCCCAACACCAAAAGTCACACCAAATTCAACCGCACAGGTACCAATAACTACTCCTACTCCTAGTGTCAAACCAAGTCCAACTTCGTACGCCAAAGAAGCCGACGCGAAGAAAGCAATCGAAAGCCGAACCAAAGAAACGATAAAAGCGCTGAAGGAGAAGGATCTGAAAAAGCTCGCAGAGCTAATTCATCCGAAGAAAGGTGTACAATTCTCACCGTACTCTTATATTCATGTGTCGAGTGATGTCCAGGTTCTGGGCAGCGGGCTTGCAACCCTTTGGGCAAATACCAGCACTACACATTGGGGCGACTACGATGGTTCAGGTGACCCTATTGACCTTACTTTTCCCAACTATTGGGATAAATTTGTCTATAACGAAGATTTTGCAGCCGCACCGCAAATCAGTTATAACATTATTCTCGGCAAAGGGAATATGATTAATAATGTGTTCAGTGTATATCCGACGACTTCAGCGATTACGGTGGAGTATCATTACCCCGGCCTAGATCCGCAGTTTCAGGGGATGGATTGGACCAGTCTGCGGCTTGTTTACGAGTACTCAGGTTCTCAGTGGTATCTAGTTGCGATTGTCCATGACCAGCATACGATGTAGCTCCGTTCCATTTCTAATTCCAATAAACGTCCAAAAGCCGTATTAAATCTCGATTATTCCGGGGGATAGTTCGGTTTTTTCGCTTTTTTTCAAAATTTAGGATTGACAGCTTCCGTTTAATGTCATATTCTTATCCCATAAAACCGAGTAACATCATAGGAATTAAGGAGATGATTCTAGTGAATAACAATTTAGTGACGGCATTCCAAACCAACTGGGTCAGCCTAGTCGTATCAATTATTATTATCGGGGTCCTCGTCTTTTTGGCGAAGAAAAGAGTTAGCTTTGGTAGCCGCGTTTTCATCGGTTTAGGACTTGGGTTAGTAGCAGGGGTCGTTTTTAATCAACTGGGGCTTCAATATAAAAGTGTGAGTACGATCGGAACGATCTATGTGAATTTGATCAAAATGCTCGTTATGCCTTTAGTACTTATTCTTGTCATCAATAGTATTTCATCGTTATCGAGTCTAGGTCAGCTGCGTAAACTGGGTTTGAAAACGATCGGTTGGTTTTTGCTAACAACAGGAATCGCGGCGCTGATCGGATTGGTTGTCGCTTTGGCGATTGATCCAGGTAACGGAATTGCACAGGCTGTGCCGAAAGATTTTAAAGCAAGAGAAATCCCCACGTTCTCACAGGTTATTCTGGACTTGGTTCCTTCCAATCCAATTAACGATATGGCGACTGGGAAGGTTGTACCGGTTCTGATCTTCGCGATTTTTGTTGCCGTAGCAATTGTACATGTCGGCTCGAAAAAGCCGGAAAGTGTAGCAGCCGTTAAATCGTTTATTACATCAGCAACAGTTGTTGTTCACCAAGTAGTTAAGTATGTTATCCGTCTGACACCTTATGGGGTGTACGCGTTGATCGCAGCTATGGCTGCTAAATATGGTTTGGACACACTAGCTCCATTGGCTAAAATTATTCTAACTTCTTATGTAGCTTTGATCATTCACTTTGTGTTGATTTTCGGTGGTTTGGTTCTTTTCGTGGCAAAAGTAAACCCAATCAAATTCTTCAAAAAGGCTTATCCGACGATTGCTGTCGCATTCACAACACGCAGCAGTTATGCAACGCTGCCTGTGAACTTGGAAGTGATCACGAAGCGTCTTCGTGTATCGCCGCGTATTGCAAGCTTCGTGGCACCGCTTGGCGCAACGATGAACTTCAATGGTTGCGGCGGGGTTTGGCCGGCGGTTGTGGCGATTTTCGTAGCGAAGGTTTACAATCTTCCGCTTGGCATTTCCGAATACCTTATTCTTATCTTGGTTAGTGTGGTTTCCTCCATTGGTGTGGCCGGCGTTCCGGGTCCTGCTGCGATTTCGACAACAGTTGTACTTACAGCTTTAGGCTTACCTTTGGAAGGTATGGGTCTGGTGCTTGGAGTTGAGGCACTGATCGACATGGGTCGTACAGCAGTTAATGCTACAGGAACAACAGTTACAGCTTTGCTCGTGGCTGAGTCTGAGGGAGAATTCGATCGTGCTGCATTTGACCGCGACGAAGAGGATGACCTCGAATTGGCTACTGCGTAATCTATATCTCTAAAAAGATAGAAGGACCTGCATCTTAGGATGCGGGTCCTTCTTTTATGCCTGCTGAGCAGCATTTTTACCAGCCATAAAGCCCGTTGAAAAAGCCGCGGTAATGTTATAACCGCCTGTATAGCCGTGAATATCGAGGATTTCACCACAGAAATAAAGCCCATTCACCAGCTTCGATTGCATGGTGCTTGGATCGATTTCTTTCAATTGAACGCCGCCGCCTGTGACAAAGGCTTCCTCGAGGGAGAGTGTTCCTTTGACGATAATAGGGAAAGCTTTCATCCGTTTGCACAGCTCGAGCCATTTTTGCTTCGGGATGTTGTCGTATGTAAGCTGATCGTCTAAGCCGGACTTCTCGAGCATGATCGGGATTAATCGATCGGATAAGAGAGGCTTAAGCACGTTTTTGATCGCTTTTTTGGCTTCAGCTTTGGCGAGAGCCATGCTTTGGTTGTAAACTTCGTCCGTGCTTAGATCCGGAAAGAGATCCACAGTGAGCAAGACTTCTTTGCGCTCTGATTTGTTGAGCTCTTTCACGACGAACTGACTACAGCGCAGCGCAATCGGCCCCGACAAACCAAAATGCGTAAAAAGCATATCGCCGCGATGTGAAATGATCGACTTCCCTTTGGCGTTCCACACGCTGAGCGTCACGTCACGCAAGGAAAGTCCTTGCAGCTCACGGCTGCGGATAAAAGCTTCCTTCGAGGTTAACGGAACCTCGGTCGGAAAGAGCTGCGTGATGGTGTGGCCACCAGCTTCGGCCCAAGCATAACCGTCTCCTGTTGAGCCGGTATGCGGGACAGAGCATCCGCCGGAAGCAATGATGACAGCTTTGCTGTTCATCGTTTCGCCGGACTGCAGACGGACGCCTTGGACGCTGCCGTCCTTGTACAAGACCATCTTGACCGGACTGTTCGTCCGGATCTCGACACCTTGCCTGCGAACTTGGCCGATCAACGCGTCTACGACGGTTTTGGCCTTGTCGCTAACGGGGAACATGCGACCGTTGTCCTCTTCCTTCAGGCGGATGCCGAGATTTTCAAAGAAATCAATGATGTCCTTATTGCTGAAATGGGTTAAAGCACTATATAAGAAGCGCCCGTTGCCTGGAATATGCTTGATCAATTCATCCATGTCTTTGTTGTTCGTTACGTTGCATCTGCCGCCGCCGGATATCCCGAGCTTACGCCCCAGCTTGTCCCCTTTATCCACCAAAAGCACCTTCGCGCCATCTGCACTCGCAGCAATGCTGGCCATAAGCCCAGCGGAACCGCCGCCAATTACAATTACATCATATGTCATTCGAATAAAGCCCCTACATCGCATATTTTGACACCATCATAGCATGCAAGGTGTGTCTAATTCAAAGTAGGAGGACAGGCAGATATCCGATTATATAGGTTTTTAACGAAGATAAAAAATAAAGATGCACACAGGCTGTGGATAACATGTTGATAAAATAGATTATATTGTGAATAAATTGTAAGGGTTCTGTGGATAAAGCCCGATAGGGTGTGGATAAAGGGCTGGATCATCAAAGTATTTTCTAAGACCTGACCGGTAATTTAATACCTCAGGACACCATATCCTGAAAGTGATAATGAGTATCAGCTGACGGACGCTTTGCGCAAGATGTGTATGCAGGAAGGGCTGATGGCGCTGGAACTCAAAGAAGATCGCTACGATATCGGAGATAAATTCGGTTATATGAAGGCGATTACGGGGCTGGGCCTTCAAAGAGATGAAAAGAGCTCGGGAGGAGAAGCTGCGGAGGCGAGTTGTGTAAAAGAATAGGCAGGGATAAAGGTCGGGTCCGCTCTGGGTCAGGCTTATTTGTTGTATTCATAAAGCTTGAGTAGGGTGCTTTTTGCTATATATAGGGGGTGGGAGTGAATATTCTATTGCTGCTTGTGAGCAGGCGTCTTTGATGACCTTAGAGTCTTGAAAGATTATCAAGGTGCTCTTCGAATATTCATCGTTCTAAAGTTACATATTCTGGAGCAATTGTTCCCTTGCTTTCCCTGTCCAGAAAAGTCTGGGTACTTGTGACCCAGCAGTTATATAGTGCATTCTGTATGGTCTTGAAAACGTACGGATAGCGGTTTTTTTTGTGATTTGTCCAAAAAAGGAGGAATTTACCACTTCCTGTCGAAATTTTCTTCTTGTAGAAAATGTAAGACATATCCGACATGGAGGGGAAACATGCAATTGAGCAAAAAAAAACGTCTTCGTAACCTGACAGCAATGCTAGCTACTGTACTCACCTTATCTTTGGCCACACCTGCTTTAGCGAATGGGGAGTTGTCCAATGGTGAGTCAAAATTCGAATCGGGATGGACCCATTCGGCAAATCTTGAGGAAATTGTTTATGACGGCAAAACTAAACACCCGAGGTTTATGAAAGGAATTTTATCGCCAGTCATTGAGAGTGACAAAGAAATTGTCCAGCAGTTTCAGACGAATTCATTTTTACATTTTGATCCAACAGACCAGCAGCTTCAAGTGGTAAAAAGTGAGACAGATGACCAAAACAAGCAGCACGTTTTGTATCAACAATTATACAAGGGGACACCTGTATATGGAAAATTTCTGCAAGTGCATTTAAACGCTAACCGACAAATTTATGCAATTATGAATTCCACTGCCGAAGGCATGGATCAATTGAATCTCAATGTTAATCCATCCCTAACTGGCGAACAAGCTGTTGCCAAGTACAAGGCTCATCTGGAACAACAGCTTGGCTATACAATCGAAACAGGGGGCACGTTTCATGATATGGCTGTTTCCCAACCACAAGCAAGTTTAAGGGTTTATGAAAAAGAGGGTGCTTATTTGCTTGTGTACGTGATTGATTTTAATTACATGAAGCCTGAGTTCGGAAACTGGACTGGATTTGTTGATGCCTCTTCTGGTCAAGTTATAGATGAATTCAGTAAAATCGAAAGGCTCGATACGAGCAGGAATAGTACAGGAACAGGGGATAGTTTTAGCGGCCAGCAGCGGCCTTTAAATATCTTCCTAGATAACCCTGGTAACCCATCGCCAATCTATGTCCTTGTAGACAACACAAAAAACATGTCTAATGGCGGTTATATTATTACATATAATGAAAAAACGAATTACCCTGTTACTAGTGACTCGACGAAACACTTTACCGACAAGCACGGGGTAGACGCCCATTATTTAACTGGCAAAGTTTATGATTATTATAAGCAAAATTTCAATCGTGATAGCTTAGACGGAAATGGTATGAAAATGGTATCTTATGTTCATGATGGAACCAATGTCCCTAACGCATTTTGGACAATGTTAACACCAACACAGGGTGTCATGTTCTATGGTGATGGCGATGGAGTAGGCTACAAGTGTATGTCTTGTGAAATGGACGTTGTCGCACACGAACTGACTCACGGATTAACAGCATTTACTGCGGACTTGGACTACGTAGGCCAGTCAGGTGCTTTGAACGAAGCTTTCTCCGATATTATGGCGGCTGTGATGGACGGCAACTGGACTGTAGGTGAAGATACAGGAACCATAATTCGAGATATGTCTAACCCCAATGCGAAGGGCCAGCCGCAACATTTGGACCAATATGTAAATACTGTAACGGATTATCGTGGTGTACATGTGAACTCTGGAATTCCGAACCACGCTGCTTATTTGATCGCTACGAAGTTGGACCAAGCAGGGTATAACGGAAAAAGCTTACTCGGCAAGTTAGCCTATTATGCGCTAACCAAATATCTAACCCATACTTCTCAGTTTATTGATGCAAGGAATGCCTTTTACACGGCAGTTGATGATTTGGGCGTGTCCTCCACTGACATTACAACTGTACGCAACATTGTAGATCAAGCGTGGAAAGAGGTTGGTATCCCTTACACAGATTCCATCGCTGCAGATGCATTTGAGCCCAACAACACATTTGCGCTAGCTAAAACGATCACTTTTGGAACGAAAATTCCAGGAACTTTGCAGACGGATGACCTAGATTTTTACAAATTTACAATTGGTGGAAATGTAACGCAGAATGTATATGCCTATCTTTATGGTTATTCAGGTAATATGGCTGCTATTCTCTTCAAAGATACTAATACAGTACCAGTGCATTTAACTAATACCACTGACCCTAGTATCACTTATTCTACCTATGGAGCTTCGGCTTTTAAACAATCATTGGAACCAGGAAATTATTATCTATTAATTGATACTTATGGTGAATCGTTTAATTCCAAAGGACCCTATAGCCTTTTCTTTACTAATGATTCGAGTAAATCAGCCATAACATCTCATCTGGCTGAACGTATCAATGAAGCTGGTCAATTGCTGGACGTTCATACCTATATGCCTGCAGACAAGAAAAATGCATTGAATCAAGCCGTTACCGAGGCACTGTCCGTTACTGGTTCTGTGTATGCTGCCGAAACACAGTTTAATGAGACACTTAAGCTTGATACAGCAATCAAAACCTTTTCTGCTGAAACAGATAAAGCTGCTCCAAGCTGGTCATCGGGAAGTGCATTAAGTGCTTCCAATATCACTACATCAGGCTTGAAATTAACCTGGCCCCTTGCCCAAGATGCTTTATCAGGAGTAACTCAGTATAAAATATACCAGGGCAGCACTCTGCTTGGCACAGTTGCAGCTAGCGTGAACACGTACGATGTATCGACTTTGTCCGCCAATACTCCTTATACATTCACAGTAAAGGCTGGAGATGCTTTAGGCAATTGGACGACGACAGGATTATCAGTGACAGCTACAACGCTTAGCAATAGCGGCGGCGGTGGAGGTGGATGCTGCGCTGGCGGTGGATTTGGCGGTGGCTTTGTACCGAGCACACCGGAAAAAACAACCGAAGGACAGCAGGCTGTTGCAGAAACCGCACTTAAAAGTGCAGTCGATGGAAAAGTCACTATAACTGTAGATCAAAAAGAAGCTGTTCTTCCAGTTAATGCTTTTGATTTGATAGGCAATAACAAACTGCAATTAAACCTTGGAACCGCGGTTCTTTCGCTGGATAGTTCCATACTAAAGGATTTGGCAAATCTGCTTGGTTCGAATAAGGGGAAAGATGCCAAGCTTGTTTTTAAACACGAGAAGCTTAACGAGAGTGAAAGCCAGCAATTAATCAACAAAGCTGCTGGAGCTAACGGCAGCATGAAGCCCGCAACAGAAATATATAATTTTGAATTGCAAGCAGTGGACGGCGGGCAGAGCCTTAAGCTTGGCAAATTTGAGAAGCCTGTTGAATTGACGCTTACTTACAAGCAGGGAACTAATCCAGATTTGCTCGGTGTATATTATTACAACGAATCGACTTCCCAGTGGGAATATGTCGGAGGCACTTCTAATAAGAGCAATAACACTATCACTGTTGTTCTTTCCCATTTCAGCAAATATGCAGTTGTGGAATTGGACAAACAGTTCAACGATATTCCATCCGATCACTGGGCAAATAAAGCATTAAAGTCATTATCGGCTAAGCATATCGTAACCGGAACTTCAGAAACCATGTTCTCACCCGAGGCTAAAACGACACGAGCTGAATTCGCGGCACTCCTTGTACGAACACTTGGATTGAAAGCATCAAAACCTGCTCCTTTCCAAGATGTGGATCAATCAGCATGGTACACAGATGCTGTAGCAGCTGCCTATGAGGCGGGTCTTATCGGCGGACGCTCTGAGACGAAATTTGCACCTCTTGCTACCATGACTCGCGAAGAGATGGCTGCCATGCTCGTACGCGCTTATGAGTTTAAAACGGCTAAAAAACTAGGACAAGGGGAATTATCGCTTGTTGATAACAGCCTAATCTCAGGATGGGCTAAAGGCCAAGTTCAAACTGCAGTGAGCAATGGATTAATGAATGGGATCGGCAATAGTAAATTCGCTCCACAGGAGCTGACAAATCGCGCTCAAAGTGCGCAAGCCATTTATAATCTGCTTCAAAAGTTATAGAATGTTCAAAAAGGGCTGCTCCCAAGGTCGTTATGACTGAGGGGCAGCCTTTTTGGTCGGGATTCTTTGCTGATCGCAACCGGTTATACGAACGATTGAACGGGGAGCGGGGAACGAGTTTCAGCTGACAGATACTCTGCTTAAGATGTGTCTGCATGAAGGGTTGATGGCGCTTGGATATCGAACATTCAGCAACCTTTCAGCAACCGCTCAGATTGCTTTTAGGGAGGATATGGGATACTGGTTGTAGAAAACGTGTACAATGAATTTCGGGGGGATTATAACTATGCGTCAATTAAAAGGTATCAAAATTCTACTCGTCGATGACGAGCCTCATATTTTAGAATTTCTGGAGTTAGGTTTAGCGAATGAAGGGTTTGAGGTTATGACGGCTCAGGATGGGATCAGTGCGATTACAGCATGCAATAAATTTCAGCCGCATATCGCAATTCTGGATGTGATGATGCCGGGGATGGACGGATTCGAAGTTTGCCGAATGATTAAAAAGACGGAAAATGTCGCAGTTATCATGCTGACGGCTAAGGATGAAGTCGATGACCGGGTTAAGGGACTCACGCTTGGGGCCGATGATTATATGATTAAGCCGTTCAGCTTTGAGGAGCTGCTTGCCCGTATCTATGCGCGGATTCGCAACCATTTCCCCAACTTGTTCGGTGAAGTGATCATTGGACCGCTTCGCATGGATGATCGGCGCAAGGAAATTAGCCTGCATGACAACGTGCTGGAGCTATCTCCTACGGAATATGAGTTGCTCAAATTTATGTCAATTAATCACGGACTTGTATTAAGCAAATCGATGATTCTCGATAAAGTATGGGGCTATGACTTCGGTGGCGAAGAGAACATCGTCGAGGTGTATATTCGCTCCTTGCGCGATAAACTAGGCGATAAAGAACATAAGCTGATCCGCACAATTCGCGGCGCCGGTTATCGGATGGACTTAACATGAAAAGGCGGGGCCGGTTTGCCGAGCATTTTGCTATCGGTTCGCTGAAATTCCAGCTGCTATCGCGGTCCTTGTTGGTGATGTCTGCGTTGCTGCTGCTGATTGGTGTATTCCAATATATTTTCATGCAGCAATTTCTGTATAAGAACAAGGCGGAAACGATTCGCAACCAGCTTGCGACGTTACCTCCCAATACGTGGCAACGGGCAGGGGAATTTCCGGATCGAGGCCAGAATCCTTTTATGTCCAGACGAGACACTAACGGTGGTAACCGTTCGGAGAATGCTGGAGGAGAGTTTCCCCGAATTTTCATTCCTGATTTATCCATTGCTTTGATCGATAGTGAAGGGACTTACAAGCAGTTATCTTCAGAAAATGTAACGACCTCTTTGCAGCTTACGAAGGAAGAATATCAGGAATTATTGAAATTGAAATTGAAACCAGGCGATTACCGAATCATGAAGGATAAAGATGGCAATGAACAGTTAATTGTCTTTCATCAAATTCGTGAGAGATCCCAAGGCGTACAAGGACTTATTCAAGCGAGTTCGAGCACAGCACCGATCAAAGATTTGCTGCTCCGTCAGTTGTTTACCTTTCTACTATTGTCCATGACAGCAATGGTTATAGGACTGCTTGGATTCCTGCCCGTACTAAGGCGGACGTTGGTGCCGCTTTCGAATATGGTGGATACCGTGAAACAAATCGATTCAGGTAATCTGGGCGAGCGGTTTCCTGCGCATCAGGGGCAGGTGGAGATTGACCGGTTATCGACTTCTTTCAATAGTATGCTGGAGCGACTGGAATTTTCTTTTGAGGCGGAAAAAGAGGCCAAAGAGCAAATGCGCCGCTTCGCTGCGGATGCCTCGCATGAGCTTCGTACACCGCTGACTTCGATTCATGGCTTTCTGGAAGTGCTGCTTCGCGGAGCGTATCAACAGCCGGAGCCATTGCTGAAAGCGCTGAAGTCTATGCACGGCGAATCCGTACGCATTAATAAGCTAGTTGAAGACCTGCTGCTGCTTGCCAGATTGGATCGAACGCCATCTTTTCAGAAAACGGAAGGGCTGCTCGATGAGATGCTGCATGAGATGGAGCCTCAGCTTCGTCTACTGGCGGGAGACAGAACCGTTACTTTTACGCTGGAGCCTCAGATCCGTTGTCTATATGATTCGGATAAAATCAAGCAGGTCGTACTCAACTTGTTTCACAACGCCGTTCAGCATACGCATCCGTTGACCGGACAACTAGGGCTTTCGTTAACAAAGACAGATGCAGGTGTCGAGATTGCTGTGCAAGACAATGGGCCGGGTATCGCACCTGAGCATCTCCCTCATTTGTTTGATCGGTTCTACCGCATCGATTCCTCAAGGGCTAGGCGGAGTGGCGGTGCCGGATTGGGGCTGTCGATCACGCGCTCCATTGTGGAGCTGCATGGCGGAACGATTGAGGTTCATAGCACAGTAGGTGAAGGTAGTACATTTAAAGTGCTGCTGCTTCCATAGGTTAGATGAAGGAGCCTTATCTCGACTTGTCGGGGTGGGGCATTTTTTTGTCTATAGAAAAAAAGAGCCCCCAGAAGCTTCTATTTGGGCAAAAGGTGGCTAATGCTGTATTCAGCACGAAATTTATATTTCCATTGGAATTTTTTCAATGGAATCGACTCTCTGATCTCGAAATTCGTACTTTTATTGGAAAAAATCCAATGGAATTGACTTCCGGGCTGCCAAATCCCTACTTCCACTGGAGTTAATCCAATGGAAATTGTATTCAGGTTCCGAAATTCACAAAGTGGGAGCTGAATTTTCCAACTATGAGTTTTGGGACAGTCCTATTTGGTTTCGAGATATGGAAGGGTAGCCGGCCAATGATAACAAGCCAAACTACATCTGCGAGCTGCCTTATGGGCATCTGCTATTTTCAGCCAACCCTCAGAAATCTCTCAACCAATCTTCAGTTTACACTCAGATGAGATTCAGGTTAGGCGTCTATACTTGGTTTTGTAAGGAAGAAACAAAAAAATAAAGAAAAAGGTGGAAACAAATTATGAAAAACATCGGTAGAAAAATTCTTACAGGTTCATTGGTAGCTTCTTTTGTACTCGGAGTTGGTTTTGTTGGAGCCTTACATAATCAAGCATTTGCAGATACGGTGACTGGCACTTCAACGAGCACATCAACTCAAAACGCAGGACCGGGAGGCAAAGGTCGTGGAGATTTCGGAGACCGCGGTGGCTTCAGGGGTGTGAACGTTGTAAAAGAAACAGCGACAATCCTAGGCGTTGAGGAAAGCGTCGTACAGGACGCATTGAAAGCGGACAAAACTTTAGCTGCATTTGCAGAGGAAAAAGGACTGGCGAAAGCAGACTTTTTGCAAAAGCTGGTCGCAGCAGAGACCGCTTCGATTACAGCTGATGTAACAGCGGGCAAAATTACACAAACACAAGCTGATAAAGTTCTCAAAGGTCTAACTGATCAGTTGACGAAGCGTATTGAAGCGACTGGGTTCAAAGGCGGATTCCCTGGTGGAGAAGGCGGTCGCGGGGGCATGGGTATGGGCAAAGGCCACGGAGGCAATCTGGTAGAACAAACAGCAACCATTCTTAGCGTAGAGCAAAGTGTTGTGCAGGATGCTTTGAAAGCTGGCAAAACATTATCGGCTTTTGCAGTGGAAAAAGGATTAACGGAAGCAGACTATGTAGCTAAGTTAGTTGCCGCAGAAACAACAGCTATCAACGCTGAGGTTACAGCTGGGAAGATCACGCAAGCACAAGCAGACCAAATATTGTCCGGCTTATCCGACCGATTGACAAAACAAGTGCAAAGCACGCGTCCTGAAGGTGGTCGGGAAGGTAGAGGCGGCGGTCATGGTGGCCCTGGTGGCCCTGGTGGTGGGCTTTTCGGGAACCCTGAAGTGTTGACACAAATTCTGGGCATCACGCAAGATGAGCTAAGAACGGAATTAGAAGCAGGTAAATCAATCCTGGATGTTGCTACAGCTAAAGGCATCAGTGAAGATGATCTCGTCAGCAAAATCAAAGACGGAATGACGGATTCCATTAAGAAGCATGTGGAGCAAAAAGGCACTGACCGTAAGCGCCCAACAGGCACACCGTCTGCCAATCCAACAGCACCAACACCAGCTCCGGCTGCAACGAGCTAAAAATGAATTGGAGGAGGCTGCTCGCTATGCGGGCGGCTTTTTTGCCGTTCCGGTGAGATAGCAATTAAGTCCAGATTCCACGCTTTAGTGATGATTTACATCACTAAAGTGTGCGAGAGGCGGAGGAGTGACTCGTTAGTGATGTAAAATATGCTTAAATGATGAGGCGCTGGCCGAGTAGTCCGATTCCGCTTCGTAGATTGGTAGTCTGCGTAAAATAAGTTTTTAGACTGACCCTATAAAGAAACAGCGGCGGACTAGGACTGAAAATAATGTCTTAGACTGCTGCTGCTTCTATCATGCTAACGTTCTATGGAACCGACGGGTCATTATTTGACCCAAAAAGCTTGAGGCCACGAGCGCTCTCAATATTTAACGTGATTAAGATAGTTTCGCTCCCTAGAATTACTTAACGCTCTTTCCCCATTCGACAGGTTGTTCCAGGATTATCCCGTCTGTCTGCACCCATTGGGAAAGGCTGTTCTCTTTGGCTTGAATAACGATAAAATGCAGGTCTTCCGAAGCGGACGTATTCTTTAGCACTCTCACTCCGTCAGGAGCGATTCGAACCGAGGTTCCTTCGATCACTTCAAATTCGTTTCCGTCCACTTGGATAAGACCTTGTCCTTTAAGAAAGATGTAAAGTTCCTCATTTTCTTGGTGTTTGTGATAGAAGGGGATCTCTCCCTTTGGGGGCAGATTATTCAGTGATACTTCCATGCTCGTAAGATTTAGGGATTCTTTCAGGAAAATTTTACCTTTTATCATTCCTTCCGTGACGTTTCCAAAATTCGAAAATGCACCTGCATGGTTAATGGAGTAATTCACTTGATTCGGCTCCAATTTGTTCACCTCTCCTTAGATCTAATTGTATCAGTAACGTTAAATTAAAAGGCTGGCAGGGTTTTACCTGTTTCGAGCAGGCTCTTCAAATTACTGAGAATGACAGGCCAGCCATTATTAAATCCTTCGATCTTACCTTCATCTTTGCGAATATCCTGTTCTAACAAATCCTCGTGTCGGAGCGTCAGCTTTATAGTATCGTTCATAGGTGTTAATTCATAAGTAACTCTCGAAATTCGATCGCCTTCAACGTCTTTGACGCTCCAGCTAACTGTGAGTAAACGATGCGGCTCACATACAAGAACTTCACCATAATGATCAACCTTATCTTTATTCATCAACTTAAAGCTAGATCCGACTTGCCAATCTGAAACGATTTCACGACCAAAAAAGTACTGCTTAGTGAATTCACTATTAGTTAGAGCTGCCCAAAGCTTCTCAGGTGTAGTCGCGATGTAAGTTGTATAAACGAATGAAGTTTTATTCAAGTTTTGAATCCTCCTCTAAGGCTTGTTTTAGTGTGTTTAATGCCTCGATCCGGTGACGCTCAAACTTGCCGATCCATCGTTGATAAATGTCCCCGATAGGTACGGGGTTAAGATAATGAAGCTTTTCACGGCCTTGCCAAACCACAGTAACTAGATTTGCCTCTTCCAGCAGCAATAGGTGCTTCGTAACAGCTTGACGAGTCATGGTCATTTGTTTACAGAGTTCTCCCAAGGATTGTCCGTTATTCTCGAACAAGAGGTCGAGTAATTCTCTGCGTGTACCGTCTGCAAGTGCTTTAAAAAGTTTGTCCATGTCTCTATTATATGCAACAATTTAGTTGCATGTCAAACATTGTAAAAAAACTTTAGCTTATGCCACTGGAACTAGTTTTCAGCAAACGCTCAGCTTGTGTTCAACTTATATTCAGCCTACGCTCAGACTGGTTTCAGCGATCTCATTTACACTAAGTCCAGTAGGAATTGTTATAGCCTGGGCGGTGGACAGTCTGGGTACCTGGGAGAGGGGCATAAAGGATGAAATTAGGTCGGAAGAAGAAATGGGTCATTGTGGCCCTAGCTGCCATTCTATGTGGAGCGGGAACTTACTATTACGTACATAGCAAGGCGCAGCCAGCGTCTGCAGCAGCACAGCAAACTACGATGAAAGTGTCCAAAGGGGCGATATCCATGGCGGTATCAGGAACTTCTCAGCTGGATGCCAAGGACAAGCAAAATATTGTGATCCCCATAGATGGTATCATCAAAACGATGAATTTGACGCAAAATCAGGCGGTCAAGAAAGGCGATGTGCTAGTCGAGCTTTCGGTGCCTTCAACGGAAACGACTCTCAAGGAAGCCCAGGTCAGCTTACAGCAGCTTGAGAAAGAGCTTGCAGATCTGCAGGACCAACAAAATCATATGAGTGTTGCAGCTTCCATGTCTGGCAAGCTTACATTACCGGCCAATCTTGATGTGGGCAGTCAAGTCAATAAAACAACGAAGATCGGCACGATTTCAGATACATCGCAGTTTAAAGTGAAGCTGCCATTCTCCCTGCAAGAAGCTGTGCAGCTGAAAAAAGGTGACCCTGTAGAGCTCAGCGTCGATGGCTATTTACTATCCAAGGTCGGAGCCGTGGATACGATAGACCGTGAAATTAAAGCGGATGCTAACGGGAATAAAGTGGTTACAGTGGAGGTTCTGGTTAGCAATGATGGGACGCTTTCGGCGGGTCTTAAGGTAAAGGGCAGCATCGGCAGCGGTGATGGTAAAATCGACTCCTCCGAGCAGGTGGCGCTTGAGTATGTGCGTACATCTTCCATTTTTGCAGAGGCAAGCGGAACGATAAAAAGCATGAAATTTAAAGACGGAGAGACGGTGAAACAGGGCGAATTGATCGCCACCTTGTTCAATGACGACCTTCAAAACAATATCATTAGCAAGCAATCAGCCATTGAAAGTCAGAAAATCCGTGTGAGTGATGCGGAGCAGAAAGTAAATCAATTGACGATCAAGGCGCCGTTCGATGGCGTGTTCTCGGCTGATTTTGCCAATAGTAAAAACAATGTGCTTCGCAATTATCCAGTAGGCGCGCAAATTAATGCCAATACAACCCTAGGAGCCGTAGCGAGCCTAAGCACGATGCAGCTGGCTATTGCCGTAGATGAGCTCGATTTAACAAGCGTCAAGGTGGGGCAGAAGGTAACCGTGAAAGTTGATGCTATCGCCGGAAAGACGTTCCAAGGTGAAGTGACTTCCGTATCTAATGTAGGAACAACGACGAATGGGGTCACAACGTATGATGCTGTGGTAGCGATTCCGAATACGGATCAGAATGATTTGAAATATGCGATGACGGCGACGGCTGAAATTTCTATACAAGATAAGAAAGATATTCTCGTGCTTCCGATCCAAGTGGTTACAACAACCAGAGGAAAGTCTACCGTTACGCTGAAAAAAGCGGATGGCTCGCTCGAAGAGCAGCACGAAATCAAAGTGGGTATTCGCAGCAAAACGCAGGTTGAGGTGGTAAGCGGTTTGAACGCAGGCGACGAGGTCGTGATGCCGGTGCGCAGAGCGACTACAACGAATCAACAGCAGCAAGGGTTCCCTGGGGGTGCAGGTGGTTTTCCGGGTGGTGGAGGCGGCTTCAATGGCGGAGGAGCTGGCGGCTTTGGTGGAGGCGGAACGCAAAATGGTGGAGGCACGGGCCGTTAGCCGGGAGCCAGCCCAACGGAGAGGAGTGATTCGGGTGAATATCATTGAACTAAACGAGGTAACGAAGAGTTATGCTCGGGGTGCAGAGGAATTACAGATTTTGCGCGGCATTACCCTGCATATTGGGGTAGGAGATTTTGTTGCCATCATTGGTCCCAGCGGATCGGGAAAGTCAACGTTAATGAATACAATCGGACTTCTGGATAGTCCAACTTCTGGCTCCTATACATTAGACGGCGTAGCGACGGAGAAGATGTCGGACAACGGGCTTGCAGAGCTGCGCAATCGTAAAATCGGCTTTATTTTCCAACAGTTCAACCTGCTGCCTAGACTTACAGCGATGGAGAACGTAGAGTTGCCGATGATTTATGCAGGCATTTCATCCAAACAGCGGAGAGAACAGGCGCAGCGGATGCTGGAGAAACTGGGGATGGGTGAGCGAGGTCATCACAAGCCAAGTGAACTGTCTGGCGGGCAGCAGCAGCGGGTTGCCATTGCCAGAGCTTTGGCCATATCACCGTCCTTAATTCTAGCAGATGAGCCGACTGGTGCACTGGATTCGAAGACGGGCATTGAGGTGCTGGAATTGATTAAGGAGCTGAATGAGCAAGGCAACACGATTGTTTTGATCACCCATGATCATCACATTGCGGACAATGCCAAACGCGTCGTGACGCTGCGTGATGGAGAAATCATTAGCGATCAAAGAAACGAACTGCTCCCAACACCTGCACGTAAGTTAGAGGGGGCGGTTTCATGAGAATTTGGGAGCTTTTCCAAATGGCGCTGGCCACGGTGCGTTCAAATCCGCTTCGTACGGTGCTAACCATGCTAGGCGTTATCATTGGCGTGAGCTCAGTTATTACATTAGTTTCGATAGGCCAAGGCACGTCCAAGGCGATTGAAAAGCAGTACGAAGGACTGGGGACGAACCTGCTGACGGTGAATCTGATGGGCAACGGACGAGCTACACAACTGAATTATGATGAGGTTATGCAGCTTGAGAATACTTCGGGAATCAGTGCAATTGCACCGACGATGACTAGAAATAGTACTAGTATCAAATACGACCGGACAACAGAGACTTACAATGTCATTGGTACCAATGATCGATATCTAAGCTTGCAAAAGGGGACTGTCGCTAGCGGCCGCTTCCTGGCACAAGCCGATCTGGACTTCCGTAATCACGTTGCGGTCATAGGCAGTGATGTGGCCAAGCAGTTTTTCGGTACGGATGACCCGATTGACGAAGAAATTAATGTGAACGGATATATGTACACGATAATCGGTGTTCTCAAGACGAAAGGATCCAATACAAGCGGGACTTCGCTCGATAGCTCGGTTTTTGTACCTCTCCCTACCATGAGCAGGGACTTTAAGCTGGGCAACATTCGGACGGCTTACGTCGAAGCAGCTTCTGGCGATGAGGTGAGCCGGGCACAAAGAACGCTAGAAGCGTATTTATTTAATAAATTTAAAAGTACTACGGGCTATAACATTTTGAATTCATCCGAATTAATTAGCGCCAGACAGACGGCTTCCAGTACATTGACCAATCAGCTAGTTGCGGTAGCGGCGATATCCCTTCTGGTAGGCGGGATCGGCATCATGAACATCATGCTCGTAACCGTGAGTGAGCGCACCCGGGAAATTGGGATTCGGAAATCGATTGGCGCGAAGCGGAGAAACATTTTACTGCAGTTCCTAGTTGAAGCTACGCTGATTAGTGGCATGGGTGGGTTGATCGGATTGATTTTGGGGATTGGCTTATCTCTGGCGTGGCCTTATATCAACCCTAGTCAACAAACGAGTTTGTCTATAAATATTGGGCTTTACGCATTCCTATTCTCGGCCTTGGTTGGTGTTATTTTCGGATTATATCCAGCTAATAAAGCATCAAAATTAAAACCTATCGACGCACTGCGTTTTGATTAGGTCCACAGGAGGTATGAAAACATGATTCGCAAACTAACATCGATTTCACTCAAAAATATGAGCTTGGCCCTACTGTTGACTGGCAGTTTGGCGGCTGCGCCGTGGGTGGCTCCCGCTGCTCATGCGGCATCCGAAGCGATTTATATCTCGAATTCCTCCTATTTTACATTAAACCAAGCGGCACTTTCGTCCTCTTCGCTTCAATTTTCCGTTCTTTTACATAATGGGGAAAGCCAATCAATCGATTTTAACCAATATGGGGTACGGGTTACGGATCAAGCAGGACACAGCTACACGGCGAAATTAAGCGAGAAAAAGAGTGCAAGTGTGCTCCCCGGGCAGGATCAAAGCTTCCGCTTCTACGCTAACCTGCCAGCAGGTGAAACAGCAGATCAACTTAAGGTTGATGTGTTCCGTTGGGACTTTAGCAAAGCCGATTTCATGAATCATCTAGGCGATCTTCCTGTTTCCTCGGTTGTGCAGGAGGGACAGGTCAAGGTGCCAGAGCAAATAATTAATTTGCATGCACTTGATAGTACGCTCTCCGATGATGCTTCCGTTGCTTTCCAATTGGGCCAAAGCGTTCGGGTGACGGAAAATGGAAAATGGCACATGTACACGCAAGTTTCTGTGAAAAACTTAGGCTCGAGCAGTGTTAAGCTGCCTTCCGGTCTACAGGTTAGGCTCGTGGATGCTAACGGATTGAAATATACAGCGGCGGTTGCCAGCGGTTCCGACACAACGTTCCTACCGAATCAATCGGATACGATGACGCTCAAAACACTCGTTTCAAGGCAAATGCCGACCAGTGGTCTCACGCTGGAATATTATTACTTGAATCAAAGCGAGGATGTCTCGCTAGGTACGTTAAGTCTAAACGCTTCGCTCCAAACAACTGCGCTTGGCGCCAAACAAGTTTATGCTGGGCAGCAGGAGGGCGAGCAGGTCACCGTGAAGGCGAATATGTCGACATATTCGATTCAAGATGACGGTGTGCATGTGCAGACCGTTGTCACGCTCAGCAATGACGGCGGGGCGATCGCTTCCGTGCCATCCTTCTCCGCTTCTTATCAGTTCGGTGACGCCGGCACGTCTGTTACATCGACAGATAATTCCGTCCGCAGCGGTTACCTGGCTTCAAAGGAGACGGCAACGTACTACTTCAACGGCATTTTGCCTACGGGCGTTGATCCGAATACGGCTCAGCTGGTGCTGTGGCAGAAGGCTAGCGCGGGGAGTTCGAGTAGCTCAGGAACTGGATCGACAGCAAGTACATCGAGCGGCGGGACGGCTTCTGGAACAGTAACCGCCAGCTCAGGGTCTTCTGCAAGCTCGACGTCTGGCAGTAGTGGAACTGCTGCGACCGGTCAAATGCCTGTTGCCGTCTTTCAGCTTAAAGGGGCAAGTGAAGCGCAAAGCGGTTTTACTACTGCTGTGAACTATGAGCTTGGCAGCAAGCTAAATTTCAACAACAGCTCTGTTGTAAACAAAAATCTAGATGTCTCCTTAGTGGAGCTGCATGCGCTCGAGAACGACGATCTAGGCTACAAAACAGCCGTAGCTAAATATAAAATCACGAACAACGGAACAAGCACCCTTGCCCTTCCGGAGCTTCAAAATGAACTGATCGACAGCAAAGGCAACACCTACACGGGCTCTCGCCAAAGCGTAGTTGCGACTCAAATTACACCGGGAAGTTCTTATGTGGTGAGCTATTCCTACCTGCTTCCGAATAAAACACAATCGGATGAGGAGACATTCGCATTGAACGTTTATGATGATAAATCTGTATCCGAGGGCAATGTATCTATCGGTACTTATCGGGTAGCGATGCAGAAAGAGACGGAAGGCGATACGCTTGCCCTGTATCCTTTCTCGCTCAAAGTGAATGACAGCTCGATAAGCTGGCTTTATAACAGTGGAACGTACTCTTATCAACTTAATCTGGATCTAGACATTGCTCATGAAGATCAGGTGATTATCGATTCGAATTTCTCCAAAATTGAATTCGACATGGTCGATTCCCTCGGTCGTATTGTTGGCACTCAAACAGCAACTCTCACGGGGACTGGGAAATTAACCAGCGGCAAGCAAAAAGTCGTTGTCACTGGCTTGAAGAATGAGCAAGTTGACTCCGGTGTGGTCGTCAATATGTACGAGGTCATTGAGACGCCGAATGGGACTGCTAAGAGACTTATTAAGCAGTTTCATTAGTATTGATGGGAAAAGTAATTCATACAAAAAAAGACTGCCAGGCATGGGGCTATTTTAGCCTTGTCGGGCAGTCTTTTTTGGTTGTCACGGAGACGCCTACTTCACGTCGTATCCTTTGGCGATGGATGGCTCAATCCATCGTTTTTTGAAGTGTTCGCGGCGCATGATCACCACGCGGTCCTTGTAGACGTCCACGACGAGACTTTGGCTGATGGCCTGCGTCTCGGGCACGTTTTGCGCGTTCCATACCTCCCGGATGGAAGCGCTGGAAGCGGCAAGGAACTTCAGTTGCTTCACTTGACTGGTCGTTTCTAGGTTCCAGTGGGTGTGACCGCTGAACAGAATGACGTTCGGGTGCGCATCGAGCAGCGCCCGCAGCTCTTCGTGCTGGACGACGCCCAGCTCCCGATCCGTGCCATCCAGCGTCTGCGGCAGCGGCTGGTGGAGGAACACGAACACGGGCTTGCCGGCGTCCGCCGAGCCCGCGGCCGTAAGCCGCTCGCGCAGCCAGCTGAGCTGCTCGGGCGAGAGGAACGCATCCTCACCGTAGGATGCGTTCACGTCCCTGTACGCTTCCCCGCTAAGGAAGAGGAAGCGGTAGCCCTCCACGATAAGCTCGTGATACGGCTTATCGTAGCCCATCATGCGGTCGAACAACGCGACCGCTTGCTTGCTCGACCATGTTGGATTCATCTTCGATGTATCCAAACCACCCTCCGTCGTGCGCCACACGCCGTAGTAATCGTGGTTGCCCATGGTCGCATGCACAGGGGCATGGTGCTGGCGGCCGAGCAGCGCCAGCAAACTGCGATAGTCGGCCTCACTCCCATTCGTGAGGTCGCCGTTCAAGACGAGCAGCTTGCTGTCCGGGCGCAGCGCGTGATGATCGGCCAGCGCTTGGCTCAGCCGCAGCTGCGCGACCTGGTCGTAGGAAGTGATGTGAACATCACTCATCACGGAGAACGAAAACAGCGGCGCAGCCAGCGGCTGTTCCACCTGTTCGCTAGCCAAGGTTGTGTCTCGCACCGAGGTCAACAATAGAAGAAAACTAAGGATAAGTATTCGCAGCTTTAAAGATTTCATTTGGTATTCACCTTCCAATTAGACTTATCGGTTGTCCTTATTTAGCTTGCTTTAGCGATAGATCGTGCAGATTTAGATCGTAGGAAACATTCAAGCTCACTTAGTGAGCGATTTCCTTCTGGTAATAGGTTGCTGGTTATGATTCTGTTTAGCTAGGAGTGAACGATTGGAACCCAATGTCAGAGTAGCTATCTTTCCCGGCATTTAGGGGGAGAAGTTGTACGGCGCGGCTAGGCCCCCTAAAACCGGAGTCTTGCCCACCAAAAATGATTCATGCGTAGAATATCGCGTTTTTTCAAGCTATTACATCGCTTTATGAAAGGCAGAAGTGTCATCCAGCGTCTTGACCCATGCTGAAAACATCTTCGGAGGTTTTCGGTTTAAACTACCATGCATCCTGCGGTTATTGTAGAAGTCCATGTAACGATCGAGTGCATCATAAGCCTCTTCAAAGGTCATGAAGTCTCTTATGCCGAACAAGTGACGTTCAAGTAGACTGTGAAACGACTCAATGTAAGCATTCATATTCGGCGTCCTTGGCGGAATGCGTTCATGGACGACGTCTAGGCACTCGCACATATCTCCAAACAGTTTGCTTACGAATTGCGGGCCGTTATCTGTACGGATTACAGGCATCTCTTCTCCAGGGTTTAGCCGGCTCTGTATCGCATAACAAAGCGTCTGGACCTCATGCTTGGCCTCACATACCGTACCTCTGTACTGTTTAACGACGACACGGTCAAACACATCTATGATGCTGAGCATATAAAAGAATCGCTCCTGTCCAATGACGTATCCGTACTTGATATCCATTTGCCATAATTGGTTGGAGCCTGTTACTACTCGGTTCTTCGGCAGCCTGCGCGGATGTGTCTGTATGCGCTGGCGTGGCTTTTGAAGAATGCCTAACTCTTTGCATAAGCGATACGATTTCTTTTTGTCCAGCCTCACGTTATATTGGTCACGAATACATTGTGCAAGAAGCTTGTAGCCATAGACATGTTCTTCGCCCTCTATGAGCTCAAGCAGCCACGCGTTGATTTGTTCGTCACACACTTGTTCACCCGTAAACGTATGTGAGTATCCAGGCACAGGGCGCCCTCTCCGGCTTTCTTTGGAACATTCAGATAGCGGGGTGGTAGCTCTCTTCTTACGATCGTAATAGGTGGACTCTGAAAGGCCAAGGATACGCAGAACCAACGCTACTGGTTCACCCCGCTTAATAAATGGTTCTGCTACTTCGAATTTCTCGGATAAGCGGGGTCTTTCTTTTTTAGCAATTCGCGCAGGATCTCAAGCTCTAGCTCTTTCTCGCCAAGTACTTTAACGGCTTTTTCATAGCGTTGTTCTACATCTTGTAGACGCTGCAATTCTTGCAGATGCTCGTCAGCCACTGGGATTTCTTCCGGAGGAATAGAGTCACGGTGATCTCTGATCCACAAACGGATGGTTTCAGGATGGATGTCATACATGCGGGCTAATACCCCCACCTTAATACCAGCCAATGCTTCCTTAACAATTTTAAGCCGTGCTTCTTCTTTCAGCCTTTTCCCCATACTGAATCATCTCCTTGTCCCTAGTTTAAATTATTGGGTGGGAGGACTCCAGTTTAATTAGGGGGCCTAGGAGCGGCGTACAACATTTTTGTCTATTTTTTCTTATAAAGCTGAGATTGTTGTAGTTTTTACAACAAAAAAGCATTAATTCTTAAGTTTGGGCTGTTTTTGAGCTAAGTGTTGTATTTTTTACAACAATCGCCGACAACTCGCGGATTCTCTCACTTAATGTTGCACAAAGTACAACATTGCAACTAGCTTCCCACTCCTAGTGGTATTCCCAGTTCCTAGGGAATTTATTTATTTTGCCGCCCAGCCCAAATATCAGCTTTTATGTTGACTTTTAAGTCAGTTGGTTGTATGGTTAATTACATGAGTAACTAACCAACGTGGTGGTGAGAGAAATGGGACTAATGATGGACGATAGCCGCCCGATTTTTGTGCAAATTGCAGAGCGAATTGAAGACGACATTATTGAGGCAAGAATGCCGGAGGAATCGCAAGTGCCTTCTACGAATCAGTTTGCATCCTTTTATCAAATTAATCCGGCGACAGCAGCGAAAGGTGTTAATTTGTTGGTAGACCAAGGGATTTTGTACAAGAAACGAGGGATTGGCATGTTTGTAGCGGAGGGAGCGCGAACGAAGCTGATGGAGAAGCGGAAAGAACTATTTTATGAGCAATATGTCGTGACGATGGTGAAAGAAGCCGAGAAGCTCGGGATTACCGTAGAGCAATTGACGGAAATGGTGCGCAGAGGGGAGAAAGAGTGATGACCAACATTGTGGAAGTGAAAGGACTAACCAAGTCCTATGGCCAAGTGACGGCAGTGGATCATGTTAGTTTCACGATTGAAGCAAATAAAATCTATGGCTTGCTAGGCAGAAACGGTGCAGGCAAAACGACGATCATGCATATGATCTCATCTCAACAGTTCGCTACAAGCGGCGAGTTGAAGGTATTTGGGGAAGAGCCTTACGAGAACAGCCGGGTGCTCAATCAGATTTGCTTCATTAAAGAAAGCCAGAAGTACCCAGATACCTTCCGTGTCATAGATGTAATCGAGGTTGCGAGATCGCTTTTCCCGAACTGGGATCATACTTATGCGCATGCTTTGATTGAAGATTTTCGTCTGCCTTTGAAAAGAAAAATAAAAAAACTATCCAGAGGGATGCTTTCATCCGTCGGTATAGTGGTTGGTCTGGCAAGCCGTGCTCCATTAACCATTTTCGATGAGCCTTATTTGGGGCTGGATGCTGTGGCAAGAATCCTATTCTATGATCGCTTGCTTGAAGACTATGCCGAGTTTCCACGGACGGTTATTCTCTCCACACATCTTATCGACGAAGTTAGCCGCTTGCTCGAGCATGTGCTGGTTATCGATAACGGCAAATTGATTATGAATGAAGATGCGGATGCTCTTCGCGGTCGTGCTTGCACGGTTTCAGGTCTAGCGACAGCTGTGGATTCATTCACGAGAGGCAAAGAGCTGCTTGAACGCACGGCGATAGGTGCGGCTGCATCGGCTACGATTCTTGGTGCTCTGAGTGACCGGGATCGGAAGGAAGCGGAGGCGATGGGGCTTGAATTCGCTCCAGTTTCCATGCAGCAGCTTATCGTTCATCTGACACGCACGTCAATCGCGGGAAAGGGGTCTGAGGAATAATGAATCAAGTGAAACAGGTAGTAAAACTCCATATGAGGAGCAAAATGACATCGTTGGCTATCCCGTGGAGCATTATCGGGGCAAACTTTTTGATCAATCTGCTCATAGCGCTGTCGCTAGAGGTAGGTGAATCTATAAATACTGGGGCGATCATTTCGATTTTCATCTACACCTTTGTAGCAGGAACGGTCACTATTAAGGAAACCTTCCCATTTGCCTTGGGACTGAGTATTCGTAGGAAGGATTATTTCTTTGGGACAGCTGTGACAGCTACTATTGTTAATGTTAGTTCAGCTCTAGCACTTGCCATCCTGTCTGTGATTGAAGAGGCGACCAATGGCTGGTGGGTTCGATTGCACCTTTTTAATGTCCAATTTCTAAACGATCTTTCGCTGATAGGCACGTTTGGTATTTATCTGATTATGCTTCTTCATATGTATTTCCTCGGGTTTGCAATATCCAGTTTACACCGTCGTTTCGGCGGGGCTTCGATGTATATCTTTTTTACATCCCTGCTTTTGATTGGTACGGTAGTTTCCTATATTTTTACACACTTTGGATTGTGGGGCGGTCTCGTGGATTGGATCATTCACAGTTATATGGATATATTCTGGTGGATGGTGCCTTTGGTTGTCGTGTACTTAGTTGCAGCTTATGGTTTGCTTCGTAGAGCGACAGTTTAGAACTGAGAAAAAGCCTATTGCAGCTGCAATGGCTTTTTCTATTTGTTCAGTCACATCCTAATCGAGATCCGCAAGAAGCGGAACCAAGCCAAGTATGCGGATTACCTGCCCAGCACCATCCTAATTTTGGCTTACCGCCGCTAATCCATAAAGCGGTCACTCTGCGGTCACTGCAGCGAGAACCGAGCAGAGAGAAGCCGTTATTTTTCTGTAAAATATCCGGGAAATGAGTAATCAAGGCAATGCCTTCCTCGAGGGTAAGGGGGGTGCGATGTTTCTCCTTAATGGTTTTGATCGCTTCATTTGGAGTGATATTAAGCGTTTCTTTACCTGTATCGATATCCACCGCCAGATAGGCGATACCAGTAGGAAGCTCAATACCCTCAATAGGTTTAAAGCGTTTGATATCATCTGCATCCATGACGCTAAAGCCCATTTTATTATTTCGCTTAACAAGCTGCATCGCTTTTTCACCATCTACCCAGTCGCTCTGAACGACGATGACGAACCGAACATATCCTGCTTGCGGTTCTTTTTTTAGCTTTTCGAGCTCCTTGACTCTATCCTTGAGAGGTTCGAGCTGCTGCTTAAATTCCTCCTTGGTTAACCCAGCAATGTCAGGGTAGCCTTTATCCACTAGGTTTTCGACTTGCCGATCGAATTCATCAGTTAACAAGGCGATTCAACTCCTTCCTTCTTTGTCCAACAATCTTTCTTTTTTATATAAAATCATTTTACAACATTAATGCCAATGGTAAACTAATTGAAGGATTGACCTTTAATATGGGGCAGTTCTTGTGAAAACTTTATAAATGAGATTTAATCTTAATGGAAAAGTGAAGATCAGCCCGAGGTGAATACATGAACTTGCGGCCAATTGATATTGCCAGAAAACTTAAGCTAAGTACAAGTGCCTTAAGGAATTATGAAACGAATGGACTTGTTCCTCCTACGCAACGTTCATCCAGCGGTTATCGGATTTACACCGAAGAACATATTGCTTATTTTGAGTGTATTCAAGCAATGGCACCAGGGTTTGGTATGGATGTAACATCCGAGGTTCTTCGGAAAATTCAATTAAAAGAAGTAGATGCTGCCCTTTGGTTGATCAATAACAGCCAGGCCGATCTCCATCGCGATAAAACGTTGGCAGATAGGAACATTCAAATTCTAGAGACTCAGGAACCTAAGACCAGCCTCGATTCAAACGTAATAAAAGAATGGATGACCATCGGAGAAGTTTCAGCGGAAACGTCCATCCCAAGCTCAGCCATCCGACACTGGGAAAAGGTGGGGCTCATTACCTCATCACGGGATCCTGAAAATGGCTATCGCCTATTTAGTCGATCTCAAATGCGTAAAATTTCACTGCTTCGCGCTTTGCGGCAAGCCGTTTATTCCGTAGATCTTGTTGATCTCAAGCAAGCCATTGCGGAGATGAATGTTCATGATGTGGAACATGTCAAAAAGGTCGCTCAGGATTCCTTAAACTACTTAGTCAAAATCAACAAAGAGCAGCTTCGCGGCATGTCCTATTTATACCGGCTTTGCCGATTGTTGAATTTGCTTGATTAATATCTCCCAAAAAAGAAAAATACGCCACCCTTGCGGCATGCCCGGATCGGCAAGTGCAGCTAGAGTGGCGCAAAAAACATCTTTTAACCAGCAAAAACGCTTATACGACTTTGACTAAGTAAGCATCGAGTTGATCGAACGTTCCGCCGAATCCTTGTTTCATGGAATCATACATGCCCTCAAAGAACTTAAGTTCTTCCTCCGTTGCATTAATAGGTCCTCCACGCATGATTAGTGTAGTTTTTCCTTCATTTTCAGTGAAAGATAATTTATTCATTATTTCCAGCGGAAAACTTTCGCTAAACGGAGCTCTGATAGTGTTAGCCTCAGCATCGGAGAAGGAATTTACGTAGACGAGCTTCTCAGGGGAATTAACTTCATGGTAGACAAACTTACCCCACATTTCAAAGCCTTCAGCTGATTTCATACTGTAGTGGAAGATACCGCCTGGGCGTAGATCTAAGGTGTGCACGCTTAATTCGAAGCCTGTTGGTCCCCACCAGCGAGCTAAATGTTCAGCCTCAGTCCACGTTTTGAAAACGAGGTCGCGTGGTGCATTGAAAGTACGAGTAAGAACCAACTCTCCTCCTTCTAATGTGGCATTGAAGTTGTTCCCTGCTTTTTCTTGAGTCATGTCTAATCCTCCAAATCAAATTGTTTTTTCTTTTCCTTCTCTAACAATTGCTGCAAATAATCGTCCAAGCGATTGAATCTCTCTTCCCACATGCGGCGGAAAGAGTCCAGCCAGCCATCCAGCTCTTTGAGCGACTGAAACTGCAGCTTATAGATTCTTTTATTCGCGGCGGGTTGTACCTCGACAAGTTCTGCATCACTCAGCACGCGGAGATGCTTGGATACTTGTGGCTGCTGAAGCTCAAGCCGATCTGCTATTTCCCCGACAGTAAGGGGGCCGTCACGCAAAAGCTCGACAATGTGCAAGCGGTTTGGCTCGGCTAGAGCACTGAAAGTCTTATTCATACACATAATATACTCCGTATGGAATATTCCTGTCAAGGAATATTTGTCGATGCAATCGCAATTTGTTGAATAGCAAAAAGACTGCCTCACCGGCAGTCTTTTCTTATTTCACATTTATAGTTTAAGCCAAGATTCGTTATGTATACTGCTTTATGCTTTCTTAGTTTGTTTTTTTAGCGCTTGGTCCACCTTGGTTTGCGTTCTCGATCTATTAAAATATGAAAAAATGATTAAGAGACGTATATAAATCTTCGAATTGGACGAATCTAGTAGCTATAACTCTACTATTTTTTAAGAGGAGGAACTACTATGTTTCGTAAAATTCTTTATGTGACTTTGACGCTGCCTTTGCTGCTTTGTTTGTGGCAGGTACAGCCCGCCTATTCGTACCCTGAAAGTGAAGATGGGGGGGAATTACCTCCTACGTATAGTATGGCAAGAAATGCAGGCCCTGTGGAAGGAACAGCTCAAGCTGAACTAGCTCAGCCTAGGACGCAGTATCAAGTGGACCGAGGCGATACGCTGTTCAAAATTGCACGTGATTTTGGCGTAACCGTAGACGACCTTATCAACTCTAACAATATTCAAAATCCGAACCAACTAACGATTGGTCAAAGTTTAACGATTCCGAAGAATGAATCAGAGATTGGTTTACCAAATGGTCAAAAGAAAATTATCAAAAAAGTGTTGAACACAACCCTTACAGCTTATACGGCTGGCTTTGAATCAACAGGCAAAAAGGCTTCCCATCCCATGTATGGCATCACATTTAGTGGTCTTAAAGCCAAAGAAGGACGCACGATCGCCGTGGATCCTGCTGTAATCCCTCTAGGTTCAACGGTGTTCATTGAAGGTATCGGCATTCGTAAAGCGGAGGATATCGGTTCGGCTATTCGCGGTTCTAGAATTGATGTGTTCATGAATGATTTGAATGAGGCTCAGGATTTTGGCGTGAAAAAGAACGTGAAAGTTTATTTGCTAGATAGAGAGAATGTTTAAATTGATAAGCAATTTAATAGGTTAAGGGTCAACCGGGACAACAGTTACAGATCAAAAACGCCCCCAGCAAAGGTGCTGAAAGGGCGTTTTTTTACCATAATGTTAGCAGTTCTTATTTTGAATGAAAATTAATCAGCCATTTCCCAATAATTCCAACGGCTTCGTCGTAATCATTAATTTGAGTGTACAGGCTGACCGTCTTTAAACTCGCCTTCAAAATCGAGTTTGCCATCTTCATAATACTTTCCCTTGCCATTGAATCTTCCTTGAACCTCGTAACCCTCATAAATTAGTTTGCCGTTATCTTTAATACTTGTCACATATCCGTCTGGAATCCCGTTCTTGAATTGTCCAATCAGAACGTCACCAGTCCGGTCTCTACCCATAAGTTCTCCATTAAAATAAATGGTTCCCCAGCCCACAACATTATCATTAATGAACTCGGCATCGTACCAGATTGTGCCATCTTCGTGATAGAGCTTCCCTTTTCCGTACATATGCCCGTCTTTAAGCTGACCTTCATAAAGCAAGTTGCCGGCTTTGTCGTACAGCTTGCCTTCCGTTGCAGGGTCATAGAGATATACGGCTTTGAGGTTCGCATCCCACACCACTTTTCGACCGGAAGCTTCACCAACCAATCTAAGAGGGACGAACGTGTACCCCTTTTGAAGGTAAGGGGCTGTTGGCAGTTCGGATGTCTTTTCATTAACGGTTGCTTGCGACTGTCCTAATGTGAGACTAATCGACGTTCCCTCTTTGCTGCCTGTAACCGTTTGGGATGCTTCGTCCCAATTTACTTGCAAACCCAGCTTTTCGAAAATAGGTCGAAACTCAACCGTTGTAGAACTGTCCTTAAGTTGAGGCTGTTCGTGGAAGATTACTTCCTCTCCGTCAAGATAAACACGAATAGGTTTGTCTGCGTTCACTTGCGTAATGGTTTTCCGCATCCAATAGTCCCGGAGGGAAGCTGCATTCATATCTTGATAAAGCACTGCGTAAACCCCGCCGCTATGAATTTGGGTACGAAGAAGTTGATTTTTTTCCTCGATAATCCCCCCTGCATAGATCCATTTGCCCTCAACGAGTTTATAAATTCCCAGCTTGCTAAGCTGATCGGAAGGGACACGAGATGGCATATAGGCCATTTTTAGGACATGGTAATCGAATGCTTCTTGTACGTCGACCGACCATGGGAGGCTCACCATTTTCTGTTCCGGTTGAAGAGCTTTGGTCAGTTCCAGTTTCGGACCTTCCACTGTATACCGAATGCTTGTATAATCGCCCCCTTTATAGGAAAACGGATTCTCGAACGGAGAGGATAAAATAACCGCGCGATCGGAAGTCGCCAACTCGTGCACGCTGCTCGGACTGCTTCCGCCGAAGAAACCCGTCACTTGTTCAGGTATTTTATCTGCATAAGGGACAGCTGAAACTAGTGTATCCTGAATGGCGTTACCTTCACCTGTAGATTGAAGGGTTCGAAGAATCAGATTGTTATCCACGTTTTTCAAAATAATTGTGCTTCCGGTAACACCCAATAGCTTCTCGCCTTGATCGGCTGCTACATCGGCTTGCTTGTTTTGCAAGTTTGCTGCCATCACCACTTTATGTCCATCTTTCTCAACAGTCCATGCCGCAATTTCCTTACTTACGAAAATATCGAGAGGGATAGCTACCTTGTCAAATAGGCTAAGTACACTAGGTAGTGAATCCGGTTGAGTAACGTCGATCATTCTCAATTGAAATTTTAGTTGATTGTAGGGCTGTTGAATCCATACGACGTATTTGCCGTTGAATGCGACTGGATGACTGTTGTATAAACTGCCATCATTTTTATCCCACAGAACTCGTAAAGTCTTGCTTGCAATGTCGTAAAGCTTAAGCCTATTCTCCGAAGAACCATAATAGGCGACTTGGCCGTTCGCCAAAGTAGCATCTTGACCTTTTCCAATGATATTTGTTTCCTTAGTTGTCATATTGTACACATTAAGAGTGCTTGTAGATTTATCTTTGTAGACTATGTATTCGCCGTCCGTTTGAAGATCTTCATAATAGCCCGGCTTGACATCTGCTTGGGTAGATTCGCCGGTTTGAAGATTAACCATTATAATAATTTTTTGACTATCCAGATATATGGCATAATTATTCGCTGCCGATAATTTTGCTTTGTAGGTCTGGGTCTCGGTTAGTTGTTTTAATTCGCCGCTATACAAATCCCGGGCGAACACTTGATAGAATTTGTTCTCGTCATCTCCCATCCAAACCATCTTGGAATCGGTAATGATCGGAAACTCAGGTACCGAGTAGTCTGTTGAGTTATCCTTTTTGGTGAATGTTGCAGCACTTACATGCACTTCCGGCAAGAAGGACAGCGAGCCAAACGCCAGCATGAGCGCAAGTGCCCCTAACGCAATTTTTTTAAACTTCACGTTGAAATACCCCCCCTTTTTTTATTAAAACCCTATAAATTCCGTGCATGCAAAAAAGCCAAACTATAGAGCGACCCGGCTATCATATCCCGAAGGGGACGTAGACCCGTAGCTTTGCGACTCCGGCTTTCGCGCGAATGTGCCTTTGATCTTATTGTATTGGCTTAAACAGGTATGCTACCCTTAACCATTATATGGTATTTGTGTTAATTCTACAATATACGACATATAGTCTAATACTTATTTGAAAGATTTATTTGTTCCGCTTATAGTTCTCACGAAGGGGATGGGGAAGAACATCCCAATTACCTCGCTATAGTACTACCCGGTTTGGGATTCAGTCGTAAGTATTTCAAAATGGAATTTAAAAATAATTTGTCGAAAATGGAAAATATTTGTTTCCTATTAAATTAATTAAGTATATAATTGTTGCTAGGCAATTAGAACTATTCGATAGGTCCTAGAGTCATTCCGAGAATAAGAAACGGCAAATCCGTCCGAAAGGCGGAGACGCAAAGCCACGGGTCTAAGCAAGGGCATTCCTTGTACGACAGCCGGGCCGCCTACATTCCTTTTGGAGTGGCTTTTTTTATTGCCTTTATATCAAAGTAATAGAGAGGAAGATTATATGTTGGCAAGGTTGCTGGGGAAAATTGTATTTATTGTTATGTTTTTGACCGTTCAAATCGTATCTTTCTCAGGTTTAGCGCAAGCAGAAAACCAACCAGCATTACGTGACATTAATGGGTATTGGGCAGAGGATGCCATAAACGAATGGATCGGAAATGGATTGATTTCGGGCTATGCCGATCAAACCTTTCAACCCGATAAAGTCATTACCAGGGCGGAATTCATATTACTTGTCAACAAGGCATTTGGGTATCTCCATAAAGATGACCAAACCTTCAAAGATGTTTCTCTGGAAAAATGGTTCTATAACGATGTGGCCAAAGCAAAATATGCCGGCTATATTTCCGGGTTCGATGACGGCTCCTTTCGTCCAGATCAACCGATTAGCAGAGAACAGGCTGCCAAAATCATCTATCAACTTATACAATTAAAAGACGTGTTACCAAAGAGTGATACGCGAACGTTTCTCGATGAGCAGCAAATGTCTGACTGGAGCAAGCCTTACATAAAAGCAGTCGCCTCGGAGGGTTATCTTAAAGGATATCCTGATCAGAGCTTCCGTCCTCAGAAATCCATTACAAGAGCAGAAGCCGTAGTGATGCTAGATAATGCCGTAGGGCATTTGATCCATAAGCCTGGAACTTATACTCCAAAAGCTGATGTTGAAGGGAATATGACGGTCAACAGCGGCGGTGTCACTATAAAAAATGCTGTGATCAAAGGCGATCTCATCTTGGCAGCGGGGATAGGGGAGGGGGAAGTGTTCCTTGATCACGTGACAGTAAAGGGAAGAACGATTGTGAATGGGGGCGGAGAAAACAGCATTGAAATTCAAGATTCAACCCTCAATCAGATGGTGGTTCAAAAGGACTTCGGCAGAGTCAGAGTTTTTACTAAAGGCTCTACGATAATAAGCGATACCATTATCAAATCGGGTGCGAAATTAGAACAAGAGCAAGGAAACGAGGGCTTCCAATCTGTTTCCGTGCAAGGAACGACTGTGAATGATGTCGTTCAGTTAGTAGGTACATTTGTGAAAGTTGACCTGAAGTCGACGGTAACTGTCGAGGTTTCCAGTCAATCCGTTGTCACCTTGCTTGAAACGCAAGCAGGTTCGGAAGGCTCAGGAATCAAGATGCTGGGCAATGCCATATTGGAGCAGATCATTTTACAATCAGCCGCGAAAGTGACGGGAGAAGGCTCGATACTTAATGCGGTGATTAAGGTGGAAGGCGTAAGCTTTGAGCAAATTGTAAAGAAATATACACTTGGCGATCTGGTAAAACTCGTCGTAATTGGCGGTAAGGAAGTTACAGGAAACTCTCCGGTTACTACACCTGGATCAACGAACATATCTCCTGTTCCGAATGAGGACAGCCCGGGAGGAGGTGTACCTCCTGGGAAGCCGACAGGTGGAGAACCGGATACTGAGCCGGGAAATGTAGAGGATATTAATGCTGCTTTTATCATACAAAACAAGGTATACACACTGTACCCAGCCATGGCAGATTATTCGACGGTTCAATGGGACGTTTCAAACACGGTTACACAGGATACATACCAGACCGAATATAGTGGGACGGTAGAAGACGTAGGAATCTACAGCATTATAGGCGGATCGGTTTCTCCAGCTCCGTATGACGTAACCAAACGAAATTCAACAAAGCATTATTCCGGGGTTCTGTTATCCAGCATTACTGTTAACGAAAGCGTGTATGCTCAGGTTTATTATGTTGGCAACGAGATGATTTCTTATCAAATCAATGGCAGTTACGCTGTCCATGATCTAGGTAATCAGCTGACAGAACAGGCGGTGCCGCTCGCTGCAGGGGATAGGATTACGCTCGTTTACGGAAGTCAGTATCTTGTTTTTGCAACATGGAACGGAAGTGATTGGGAACTTGATGGGATTTATGATCAACTTGAGTCTCCAACTGGTCTAAAAGCATCCACAGTATCGAATAGGGAGATCGCTTTGCAATGGAACCCAGTTGCGAATGCGGACCAGTACCATATTTATTACAGCGCAACTGCTACTGGCAAGTTTGTTCCCTTGGAGGATCAAAATGGTAAACCGATTACGGTAACCGGAACGACCTATGTCGATAGCACGAATCTTCCACATACGACACGATATTATGTCGTTACATCAGCAATGGATAGAATTGGCGTGGAATCCAGACCAAGCAGCATTGCTTTTGCTACAACTTATTATAATGCACACATAGCTCTGGATTTTGAGATCACGAATACGTTGAAACATCCATCGGAGCCAATTCTCTATATCACAGATAAAACGAACAAAAAGCTTTATCGCGTCAATTACGAAACAGGTGATAAAACCTCCATTGCGTTTGACCTAGCACCGGAGAGTCTCACATATGCAGACGGTAAAATCTACGTTTCCTTGCTAAAAGCGGAACATTCTTCCTATACGTATATTGCACAGCAACAAGGCGCAATTGCGGTTGTGAATGCGGCTACCCTTACGCTTGAAGGAACACATAATATTGCGATTGACCCCTTTGATGTCGCAGTCGTTTCCGGTTATCTCTACGTGTCATCTGGTTCAGGGCAGTGGACGAAGATTAAGTCATATGATTTGAAGACCTTTGCGGAGGTGGGTTCAAGCGATATTCGCCAACAGAGTTATATCCAAACGCATCCTTTAGGGAATAAGCTCTATACGATCACAACGGATACGTCACCGAGAGACCTTGGAGCGTATAACGTAACGAACGGACAATACGTCGAGCCAGGCGGTTACGATTCTCCGTACCATGGCGATTATGCAATGTCGACGAATTTCACCATTTCTCCGGACGGTGCCTACATCTTTAACGGTTCCGGCAACGTATTTATGGCAACAAGCAATAAGTACGACGATATGAAATTTGTATACGGACTTGGACAAGCATATGACGGTATTACCTTTGATCTGTCAAAAAACATTTTTTACACAGCGAAGAACAATGCGATACAAGTCTATGATTACACCAATTTTAATAAAAGCGGGCTCTATCACTTGGACGGTACAGCCAAGAATGTATTTAATGGTACCAATCGATTGATTTCTGTATCTACGCTAGACGGAAAGAATATCGTCGAAATTGTAGAAAAGAATTCAATCGAAGCGATTGCCCCTATTGCGGTGCCTGGTGTCCAGTTGGACGGCAGAGTTGTCGACATTGCTTACGATTCCGCAAATAAGAAAGCTTATGCCATCGACGAAGCGTTCCGCAATCTATATGTGGTTGATCTTCAATCACAGACGATTGTAAAAACAGTCAAGCTTCCATATCGTCCTGCCGGACTTACTATATCGGAAGACGGTTCAAGTCTCTTTATCGTGAATGATGATCTAAATAATCTCATAACGGAAGTGCGCATAACTGATTTACAAATTTTAAGGCACTTGACTTACACGTCAACTGTTGATTCCGGTGACATCGCTCATAGACATATCTACCATAAAAACGGGATTCTGTATGTTGTGATGGGTGATTGGGAGCCGACGCTGCTGGCGTTCAATTCGACTTCCTTTGCAGCCGTAAACTACGGAACTGTGATCAAAGGGGTTGGCGATCTGGCTTTCTCCAGCAAAAAGAGCACATTCTTTACATGGTATCAGTCTGGCTGGAATGCAGGAAATGCCGGCTCCAACGTATTGGCATATTCCGTTAGTGGCAATAGCGTAACCAAATCAGGCGAATCCAGCCTAAGTTACCCGAACTTCTTGAGAGATCCCTTGGATACTCCGGTTCTATTGTTGGAAAATCAAGGGAAACTGGTCGTAAAGAATAAGGTCCTTGATCTCAATAATGTTGCGCAGGTAATCAGTACATTGCCAGAACCGATTTATGCAGCGAGTGCTAATGGAGAGCTGCTGGTTGGTAAAAATGGGATATACAGTGCGGCGACCTATCAGAAGGTTGATTCTTTGGCGCTGGGGACAGCAACAGAAATCTTCTTTGATCAGAATAGAATGCTGTATTATTATGTAAATGGTGCGTTATTGTCTATACAGAAGTAAAATAATAATGACCCGTGAGAGATATGTAGTTCTCTTAGGTCAACCAGTACTCTGGTTGGCCTTTTTTGTATGAAATCACACACTTTGCGTGCAAAGTCCTTCTTTTTTGTAGAAATATGTTGAATTTCATTATTTAATGGAATACCATGGAAAATAGATAGTACTTTACAACTAGAAATAATCACTGAAACACACCTAATATCAAGCAATAATGAACAAAGGCAAATCCATCGAAAGGTGGAGACGCAAAGCCACGGGTCTAAGCCATGAGTCAAATCTCTTGGGATGATAGCCGGGTTACTCTTTAGAGGCTTGTTTTTTTATTGCCAAAAAAGGAAGGGAGGGGCGAAAAATGGCAACATATCTGATGTTGATTAAAGTGTTCGACGATGCCGAGAAGGTTATTTATAAATTTGGTCCAACAGAAGAAAGTATGGGTGAAATTGAATTTAATCTAGTTAATGAAGAGTTTCGGCAGATAGAGAGAATCCCGGGTACTACCAAAGACCATATGTTCATGAGGGCTGCTTCGGCTATTGCAAGATGTTATACGGAGGGAGAGGGCTTTCCGGATAGAACTTTTTTTGCTTCATAATAGTGTTGTACTTTCATTAAATGCATGATGTAAATAAATGATCAGCTACCTTGCGACCTCGCTTGGTAGTTTTTTTATTCTGTCCCATAACACGTTCACAAATGCCTGGCTCAGAATATTACCCCCTGGGTTACCAAGCTTGCTAAGTAAAGACTGTCGTATTCATCGCGCTCTATCACAGGTCTTAGACGCGCCCCGACTAAGGTCTAGGAACAAATACCGTCGTTAGTCCGTTTTGGAAAGCTTCGTTTTTACCTAAAATAAAGACATGAACAAGAGCACAGCAAACAACACAGCAAACAACGAAAGGCGGTGACGAAACGATGAAAAGAAATACAGGCTTAGCCGCTCTGCTAATCGCATTCGGTGCACTGATTCTGTTAAATAAGCTAGGCATTCACATGGGACCATTTATTGGCTCGGTGATGGGATACTTGATTCCAATAGGAATGGTCGGCCTTGGTTATGTAGGTATACAGAACGGCAGCAAAATCGGTTGGATTATTGCAGGGCTTGGCGGTATCATCCTGATTGGTAAATTAGCTGGTTGGATCATCATTCTACTGGCGATTGGGTTGATCGGTTACGGAATTTCGATGTTGACAAGAAGAACGGTGTAAGGCAATGAAACGAATACAGAGAGTGAAAAAGGTGGTATGAGAGATGAGCCTACTTAGGCGAATGAGAGACATTACCGTAGCGACACTGAATGAACATCTGGAGCGATCGGAAGATCCGGTCCGCTTGATTGACCAGTACTTAGCAGCGCAGCGTGAGCAGCTTCAACAGTCCGAGAGACTGTATCAACAATGCGTAAGCCACGCAGCTTCACTCCGGCAGCAATATCTGACGGCGCTGGAAACCAAAGAGAAGCGCGAGCATCAAGCGTTGCTTGCTCTGAAGGCCGGCGAAGAACATATGGCAAGGATCGTGCTTCAAGAGAAGCTGCAAGCCGAAGAGAAAAGCGAGCAGTATCATGAGTTGTACGATCAAGCGAAGCAGTCCATCCTTGATTTGGATGAAGAGCTGCAGCAGCTCAAAGCTGATTACAAAGAAGTGGCAGACAAACGCAGCTACTACTTAGCGCGAATGGAGTCCGCAAGGTTGCAGCAAAGATTGCATGCTCGCAGCAGTGTGGCGCAGGATGCGACACCACGGATGTTCGGTCGCTTGGAAGAGCGCGTTTCCGATATGGAGCTCCATGCAAGAACGCTTCGCGATGTAAGACGAATGGGGCGCGAAAGTTACTATAGCGGGGGCAACTCGGCCGTAGATGCTGAAATGGAAGCTCTGAGAAACAGACTGCAGCAGGAGGGAGCCAAGTAATCATGAGCAAACTTTATCGCTCACGAAGAGATAAGAAGGTTACTGGTCTATGCGGCGGACTCGCCGAGGCCATGAATGTAGATGCAACGCTATTACGTTTGTTAGTGGTGATTACCACAATTTTCACCGGAGGAACGGTCATTTTCATCTACTTTGTAGCTGCACTTGTTATTCCGAAGGAACCTGGGTACGATCAGCCTCCATTTGATCCTTATGCTGGCTCATATGGCCGTCAAGGCTATAATGGCGGTGCTTGGAACGCTCACAAGCCCCCCCACCCTAACCATGCGCCACAACATACAGGGTACAATACTCCGTACGACGCAGGGAAAGTAAACAACATCGACGAGATGATGAAAGACATTGAAAAGAAAGCTCTGCAAAGAGAAGTAGAAGAACTGAGAGCCAAAGTCGCTCGCTTCGAACAACAACCAATTGATATTAAAAAAGGAGACGTGTAAACCATGGGAGTATTTACAAGAATGAAAGATATGACAAAAGCATCAATTCACGAGGTATTGGATAAAATTGAGGATCCGATCGTTATGTTGAACCAATATTTGCGGGATATGGAGCAAGAAATCGCGCAAGCTGAAGTGACTGTTGCTAGACAAATCGCCAATGAGCGCAAGCTGAAACAACGTCTGGAAGAGTCTGTTCGTCTCGTGGCTGACCGTGAAGCCAAAGCTTCCGCAGCAATCAAAAATGGCCAAGAGGCAATCGCTCGCCAAGCCGTCGAAGAAAAATTGTACCACGAAGATAAAATTGTTGAGTACACTGATCTATATACTGCTTCCAAAGCGCATGCGGATGAGTTAACACAGCAGCTGCACGAAATGAAAGATGAGTTCTACAAACTGCGTAACAAACGCAACGAGCTTGTGTCCCGCGCTCAACTGGCTAAAGCCAAAAAACAAATGGCACAAGTATCCTACAATGGCGTCATCGAAAGCGGCAACGCATCCCGCGGCTTCCAACGTATGGAAGAGAAAATTATCCAATTGGAAGTTGAAGCGGAAATCGCTCGCAAGCCTTACGTACCAGCAGGTTCAGTAGGCAGCTATACACCTGTTGACGTTGCAAAGCAAGCTAAAGTTGATGAGCAGTTGAATTTGCTGAAAGAGAAATTAAGCAGCAAAGAAGCCGAGTAATGAACGGTGTTTAGTGAGAAGCCCCTTTTTGTGAGGGGCTTTTTTGTGTTTTCCAGGGGCTTAGAGGCTTACAAAATCATAAGATTTTCAACTTTTTTGCAGAGATTTATCCACTCTTTTTCCAGCAGATTACAGATAGAATTAGCACAGGAGCACGAAAGAAATGTTAAAACGAAACACGAGGTGAGGTCATGAGTGAAGCTCTGGTCCGGATGGAAGGAATTGAGAAGCATTTTCCTGGTGTGCACGCCCTCCATCAATGTCGTCTGGAGTTGGCAGCCGGTGAAGTGCATGCGCTTGTTGGCGAGAACGGCGCCGGAAAATCCACGTTAATGAAAATCGCTACGGGTGTCTATCAGAAAGATGAAGGCAGAATCATCTTGAAAGGCAAGGAAGTGAACATCCCCAATACGAGAGCGGCTCAGCAGCTTGGCATCTCGATGATTCATCAAGAGCTGAATTTAATGCCAGATCTGACGATAGCCCAAAATATATTTATAGGGCGAGAGCCGAGGAAGGGAATCAAGCTGTTCGTCGATGATCGGAAGTTGAACGATCAGGCACAGCAATTGCTGAACGAAATGAATCTCCAGCTCGATCCGCGCACGAAGGTGTCGGAGCTGACAGTCGCCAAGCAGCAAATGGTGGAAATCGCCAAGGCGTTGTCATTTCAATCCGAAGTACTCATCATGGATGAGCCGACGGCGGCACTTACCAATGCGGAAATCGAGGATCTGTTTAGGATCATCGAACAATTGCGCGGGCGGGGGGTAGGCATCGTCTATATTTCTCACCGGATGGAAGAGTTGAAGCGAATTACCGATCGCATCACCGTCATGCGTGACGGCCGCTATATCGATACCGTGCAGACGAAAGATACGTCCATCGATCAGATCATTGCGATGATGGTTGGTCGTGAACTGTATGTCAGCAATCAGCAGATCGCCATCGGTACTTCAGAGACAAGAGTACTCGAGGTTACGAATCTGAACCGCGGTTCTGCTGTGAAAGATGTCACCTTTCATTTGGCAAAAGGTGAGATTCTTGGCTTCGCGGGTCTTATGGGAGCCGGTCGTACCGAAGTAGCGAGGGCCATTTTCGGAGCAGATGCGATTGACTCAGGCGACATACGCATCCACGGGCACAAGGTCCAGCTCAAAACCCCGCATGATGCCGTGAAGCATGGCATCGGTTATTTATCCGAGGATCGTAAACGCTATGGGCTCATGGTGGATATGGATGTGAAGACGAATATCGCCATAGCCTCTTATCGCAAAGCGAGACGCCTGCTTGGGTGGATGCACGACGGCAAAATTGATCAGTCAGCTTCACACTTTGTGGAAGCGCTTCAAATCAAGACACCAAGCATTCATCAGCAAGTCAAATTTCTGTCAGGCGGCAATCAACAGAAGGTCGTTATCGGTAAATGGCTGCTTCGAGATTGCGACATTCTCATCTTCGATGAGCCCACACGAGGGATCGATGTTGGCGCGAAGACGGAGATTTATAAGCTGCTGGATGAGCTCGCTGCGCAGGGGAAATCGATCATTATGATTTCATCGGAACTGCCTGAAATATTGCGCATGAGCCACCGCATCATGGTCATGTGTGAAGGGCGCATTACCGGCGAGCTTCGCCAACAGGACGCCACGCAGGAAGCGATTATGAAATATGCCACCATGCGAATCAGTTAGCATAAGTCTTAGGAGGAATCATGATGTCAACATGGCTTGTAGGTAAAAAAATAGTGCCCACGATGTCTGGGCAAACGGGCGCTGCACAGAAGCTGCTGGCTTTCGCCAGCTTGATTATGCTAGTTATTATCTTCTCGGTATCTTCCAGCAATTTTTTTCAATTCGATAACATCGTAGCGATTATGCTTTCAACAGCCGTTATCGGTGTGCTTGCTCTAGGTTCAACGTTCGTTATCATCACCTCGGGGATTGATTTAGCCGTCGGAACGGTGATGACCTTCTCATCGGTGATGGCGGGAGTCATCATTACAACTTGGCATTTACCGATGCCGCTTGGCATTATCGGGGGCATCGCCACAGGAGCCATTTGCGGTCTCATCAGCGGGCTGCTCGTGGCGAAGATGAAAATTCCGCCTTTCATTGCCACACTAGCTATGATGATGGTGACCAAAGGACTTTCACTCGTCATCTCGGGGACGAAGCCGATCTATTTTAACGATACGCCGGCATTCTCGCAGATTTCGATGGGGTCCATGCTTAATTCGATCATCCCCGGCTTCGAAATTCCTAACGCGATTCTCGTCTTCTTCGGCGCTGCCGTTATTGCCAGCATTATTCTATCGAGGACGATCATTGGACGCTATAACTTTGCCCTGGGGAGCAATGAAGAATCCACGAGGCTTTCCGGCGTTAATGTAGACTATTGGAAAATCGTCATCTACTCGCTAACTGGTGTATTCAGCGGGATCGCCGGCATTATGATGGCTTCCCGTCTCAATTCCGCTCAACCCGCGCTTGGGTCTGGTTATGAGCTGGAGGCAATTGCAGCTGTGGTCATCGGCGGCACTTCCTTAAGTGGGGGCAAAGGTTCCATTCTCGGAACCGTCATCGGTGCTCTTATCATGAGCGTGCTCACGAATGGGCTGCGTATCTTATCTGTTAAACAAGAGTGGCAGACGGTCATTGTAGGAGTTGTCGTTGTACTGGCGGTTTACGCTGATATGATGCGGCGCCGCAAGAAATAAACTTCGGTATTCACTCCAACTCGGAGTCACATACAACAAATTATAAGTAAGGGGAGATTAAGATTGCATAAAAGGACAAAGAAATTTGCGGTAGCATCATCGCTATTATTATTAACGACGATTGTACTTGGGGCATGCGGTACCAAAACGACGGATACGAAAACAGCGGCGACAACGACTGCGCCAGCAGCAGCAACAACTGCAGCGCCTGCTGCAGCAAAATCGGATAAAATTTATATTCCGGTCATCTCCAAAGGCTTCCAGCACCAATTCTGGCAAGCTGTCAAACAAGGGGCTGAGAAAGCCGCCAAAGAATTTAACGTAGAAATAACGTTCGAAGGTCCGGAAACAGAGTCACAAGTGGATAAGCAAATTGAAATGCTGCAGGCTGCACTCGGCAAAAAGCCGCAAGCCATCGCTTTCGCCGCGCTGGACAGCAAAGCCGCTACGCCGCTGCTGGAGAAAGCGAAAGCAGGCAAAATCCCCGTCATCGGCTTTGACTCCGGTGTGGACAGCGACATTCCGGTGACGACCGCCGCCACCGATAACAAAGCTGCTGCCGCGTTGGCAGCGGACAAAATGGCATCGCTCATCAGCAACGAGGGCGAGATCGCGCTTGTCGTACATGACCAAACGAGCCGCACGGGCATTGATCGCCGGGATGGCTTCACCAATCGGATCAAAGAGAAATATCCGAATATCAAAATTGTGGATACGCAGTACGGCGGAGGCGATCAACTTAAGTCAACAGACTTGGCCAAAGCCATTATCCAAGCTCATCCGAATATTAAAGGCTTCTTCGGTGCGAACGAGGGATCCGCGATCGGTGTTATCAATGCCGTGACAGAACTGAAAAAAGACGGCAAAATCACTATCATTGGCTACGACTCCGGCAAGCAGCAAATGGAAGCGATCCGCAGCGGCAAAATGGCCGGCGCTATTACTCAGGATCCGATCGGCATCGGTTACTGGTCAGTGAAAGCAGCGGTTCAATCGATTAAAGGTGAAACTGTTCCCAAGTCGATCGATACAGGCTTCCACTGGTACGACAAAACGAACATTGATGCTGCTGACATCAAGCCACTGCTTTACGAATAGGAAGAAAGAGGCTGCGCCCATTCGGGCCAGCCTCTATTGTCTTTTTATGAAACTGCTGTGTACAATACACATAGAGCTTAATTCGATTTCGCCAGAGGTGACCCATAATGTACAAAATCATCCTAATTGACGATGAAGACGAAGTCAGAGAAGGCATCAAGCGGAAGACGAATTGGGAGGCCTGCGGCTTCCAACTGGTTGGTGATTTCGATAATGGCAGAGATGCCTATGAGGCGCTGGAGAGTCTGCAGCCGGATGCCGTCATTACAGATATTTGCATGCCGTTCATGGACGGCCTTCAACTGACAGAGTTAATTTCCGCGAATTACCGGGATGTTAAAGTTATTATTGTAACCGGTTACGAGGATTTTGATTATGCCAAGCAGGCGATCAAACTCAAGGTCAAAGATTATTTACTGAAACCGATTAACTCCGCAGAGTTTACCGAATTTCTTTATAAGTTGAGGCTAGAGCTGGATGAGGAGCGCAAACAGCGGGAAGATGTCACCTTTCTCCGTCATCAGTTTCACGAGAGCATGCCGCTTCTTCGAGAGCGTTTTCTTGAACGGTTAGTTACTTCTTGCATGAGAAAAGATGAAATGGAGCGCAAGTTCCAGATGTTTGGGCTTTCTTTGAACGGTCCTAGTTTTACGGTACTTGCTCTTGATATTGATGAGTTTCACCGTGAATTCTACAGTGACCCAGTGGCTGAGGAGGAGCTATTACGCTTTGCAGCCTACAACATTTATCATGAAATCATGGAGAAAGAACAAGGCGGCATCGTATTCAGAACGCGTGATGACAAGCTTGTCGCACTGCTCTGTGGTGATTCGGAAAGAATCGAATTGACCTGTCAAACGCTTGCCGAGCATGTGCGGCACAGCATCGAGAAATATTTAAACATGACAGTAACGATGGGAATTGGGCGTACTTACAGCGATCTGCAAGACCTGTCAAAAGCATTTCAGGAAGCGCTTTCTGCGCTGGATTACCGTTTTTTGCTCGGGAAGAATCGGATCATTTCGATTGGAGACATGGAATTTGGGAGCAGCCTGGATAATCTGAGTTACATCCATATGGAGAAGAGACTGATTTCCGCCATTAAAACAGGTGAAAAGGCAGTCGTGACGCATACTCTAAAGGATTGGATCAATGAAATGAAGAATGGCAACTGCTCGATGGATAAGTGCTACGGCAAACTGAATAAACTGCTCGTCGCCTTAATGAATGTATTGGTAGAGACAGGTTTCGAAGAAGCTGAGGTGCTTGGCGATCATTCTTTCATGCAGCTATATGCGAGGAAAACCTTAGATGATGTGCGGCTCTGGCTTGAACAAATTTGTCTTGCGCTCGTGGACTTGCTAGCTGAGAAACGTACCAAAGTGTCACAAGCCCAAATGGAAGCCGCGGTCGCCTACATTCAAGCGAATTATGCGGATGAACAGCTCTCGCTTCAGCAGGTATGCAATCATATTTATATGAGCATGAGCTACTTCAGCGCTTTGTTCAAGCCGCATACGGGCGAGACTTTTGTCGAGTACGTGACTCGATACCGTTTGGATAAAGCCAAAGAAATGCTGGCCGCTTCGCAGCTCAAAACCTATGAGTTGGCCGCTAAGGTTGGCTACAGTGATCCGCAATATTTCAGCGTTATTTTCAAAAGACATACAGGCATGACCCCCAAAGAATTCAGGTCAGCGAGCAAAGGTCAGCCTAGCTTATGAGAACCTGGCGGCGTCCTATTCAATTCAAAAGCATTCATACAAAGATTGCACTGGCGTTTTCGTGCTTAATTCTTTGCACAACCATCATCCTAAGTTACAGCGCTTACCGCCTCTCTACGGTGGCCGTTACGGATACTTCATTAGAATATACCAAACAGCTTATCGAGCAAGTGAATAAAAATATCCAAACCTACATCGGCAACATGGAAAGTATATCTGCACTATCGCTGAGCAACGCTGATCTGAAACGATACTTGGCTTTGAAGAACCCGAAGGAGGCAAAGGGTGAGCAGCTGGCCAGTCAGATTAGCAGTTATTTTCATGACATTGTTGCTTCTCGAAATGATATCGCTTCCATCGTATTTGCGGGCTCCAATGGCGCCGTCGTATCGGAACGCATGGATGCAAATTTCAAATCATATGCCGAATTAATTACGCAAGAGTGGTACAGCAAGGCGAATAGAGACAATGGCGACGTGGCCATTTCTCCCTCACACGTTCAGCATCTATATAAGGATGAGTACAAATGGGTCGTGTCGATCAGCAAGCAGATGCCAAACCCGTTGCCTGGAGCGGCAAGCGGTGTTCTATTGGTCGATCTGAACTATAACGTCATTAATGATTTATGCAACCAAATTCAGCTGGGGCAAAGAGGGTACGTCTTCATACTCGATCAAGCAGGCGATCTGATTTATCATCCTCAGCAGCAGCTTATCTATTCCGGGCTAAAATCAGAGGATATTCCCACTCTTTTGCAGGCGAAGGACAGCACGTTCCATACGCAAGAAAATGAGCAAAGCAAAATCTACACCGTCCGTACAACGAAATTTGGCTGGAAAATTGTTGGAGTTACTTACGCCGGGGATCTAAGCGGAAATAAGAAAGACATGCAGCTGACATCGGCGATGTGGGGCGGTATTTCGTTAATCATTGCCTTAACGATCTCCATTTTGCTTTCTATCACCCTAACCAAGCCGATTAAACAACTGGAAGTCCATATGAAGCAGGTGGAAAAAGGGAACTTCGACATTCGCGTCGATGTAGAAGGTGCGAATGAGATTAGTAAACTATCGCGTACCTTTAATTTAATGATTAGCAAGATCAAAGAGCTCATGAATCAAACTTTGAAAGATCAGGAAGTCAAACGAATAAGTGAGCTGAAAGCGCTGCAAGCGCAGATTCAGCCACATTTTCTGTACAATACACTGGATTCTATCATTTGGATGGCTGAAATGGGGAAAGTGGATGAAGTGGTTACGATGACTTCGGCCTTGTCCAAGCTTCTCCGTTCAAGCATTAGCAAAGGGGAGGAACTCATTCCAATTGCGGTTGAATTGGAGCATATTCAGAACTATTTGACGATTCAGAACATCCGTTATCGGAATAAATTTACGTACGCGGTCGACGTAGAATCAGACATTTTAAGCCATCAAATATTGAAAATTATTTTGCAACCCTTGGTCGAGAATGCCATATACCATGGAATGAAACATCTGCCGGAACGCGGTCATATACGCATCACGGGACGCAGGATTGAAGGGGTTATCGAGCTCAAGGTGATGGATAACGGTGTTGGGATGAGCGAGGAGAGATTGAAAACGTTGATGCTCAAAACACGCCAAACAGAGTCAGGCAAAGGCTTCGGTTTGCACAACGTGAATCACCGCATTCAGCTTTACTTCGGGGAGCTGTACGGATTGCATTTTGAGAGTGAACTGGAAGAGGGTACGACGGTAACCGTACGTATTCCGGCCATACCTCCAATCTATAACGATAGTGAGAATTGAGGTGTGAAGTTGAAAATTAGAGCAAGCTACGCAGCGATTGCCGTCATAGTGGTCCTGCTCATGACGACTGCGTATCTCTTCGTTTCAAAGGGGATGGAGGCAAAGGACAGGCCGATTATTCTCATTCCCAAGACGATCAATCCTCACGTGGAATTTTGGCGGGTTTTGAACCAAGGCGTGACTGCAGCGGCCAAAGAGTACAATATTGGGGTGAAAGTGATGGGTCCGCCTTCCGAGTCCGACATCGAGGAGCAGATCAAGTTGGTGGAAGAGGCGATCGCATTGAAGCCGAAAGCCATTATTTTAGCGGCAACGGACTATAACAGGTTGGGGCCAGTTGCTCAAAGAGTGATAGGCTCCGGCATTACGCTAGTTACGGTAGATTCGGGTCTCGAAGGCGGTGTTTCAACCAGTTTGATCGCAACGGATAACTATGCCGCAGGGAGCAAGGCAGTGGAAGCGATGAGACGCTATGTACAGGGGCCTGCTACTTATGCAATTGTCAGTTTTGTCAAAAGATCCACTACCCAGCTGGATAGGGAGAATGGGGTGCGAGACCATTTGCAAAATGATCCCTCCATCAAGATATTAGACACGTTATATAGTAATGGTTCTGAAGACAAAGCGTACGAGCAAACGAAGCAGCTCCTTGCCGAACATTCGGATATTCGCGGTATTTTCGGATTGAATGAAGTATCTACGGTCGGGGCTGCGAGGGCTTTAAAAGAGCTTGATCCTGAGCATAGCATTAAATTGGTCGGTTTCGATGGCTCAATGAATGAAATTGCATTCCTGGAAGAGGGGACCCTGCAAGCAGCCATTGTGCAAAAACCTTTTAACATGGGATATTTAGCGGTAAAAACAGCAATTCAGGTTCATAATGGGGAAAAAGTTAAACCAACCATAGATACAGGCTCTGAGGTTATCACGAAAGAAAATATGTACACCAGAGAAAATCAAAAGCTGCTGTTTCCTTTCGTTGAGAAATAGAATGTGTTTTATTAAGAAGCTCCTCCTTGTGGGGGGGCTTTTTCGTGTTATTTAGACGAAGAAAACAGCACTTCTACAAATTTCCCGGGAAATATTGGGTTTAATGTCGAAAGCAAAGGAAGCCATAATAAGAACGGATTGTAATGACCTGCTGTTCGTGATGAAAAATAAGGTTTCATATCCAAAAGGGGGAACATGAAATGGGCAGCATGATTCGGATAACAGGTGTGCTTGTTACGATCTATCTGAGTGGTTCAAGCTTAATTGGATGCTCGACACCAGAATTACATGAAGGGAAGGCACCGAAATCAGTTTCCATCGAAACAGTGCCACTATCACCACCTGGGACAGGGAGGACAGCCATAGTATCAACAGCGACTCACGTTAACGACGAAATCGTAGAAACACAGCATTTTTACACAGGACCTCAACATATCCCTTCAACTGGCAAAATTGCGTACCTTACCTTCGATGACGGTCCCTCAGAAAGTACGAGCAAGATTCTTCATATCTTAAATAAATTCGGTGTCACCGCTACTTTTTTTGTTGTCGGCGCGGATACGAGCGAGGGGCGCGCGCTTTATAAGCGAATCGTCGCTGAAGGCCATGCCCTAGGGAATCATACATACACCCATGACTATAATCGTATTTATAAATCCCCTGAAGCTTTCATGAAGGATGTGCGTAGGCTGGATCAGCTCTTGGAGGAAACGGTTGGGTATCGGCCTGATATTTTACGGTTTCCGGGAGGGTCGAATAATCACTTGAGCTGGAAGCCAGGAGGCAGAGGCATTATGAGTAAAGTAGCTAGCGTGGTGAAAAGGGAGGGTTACCAGTATTTCGATTGGAACGTGAGCTCAACCGATGCGGCTGCCCCTGTGCAAGATAGGGAATTGATCATCGATTCCGTACTTAGCGCAAGCCGCGGCAAGAAGAGCATTATTGTGCTGATGCACGACAACACCTACAAGACGACGACCCTTGAAGCCCTTCCTATTGTGATTAAAAAGCTGCAAGCAGCTGGGTTTCATTTTGAGAAATTAAAGAAATCTTCATTCACCTTCCAATTCTTGGAACCTTAACAGTTGCAAGAAGCCTCTTAAATTGATTACGATTAAGGTAATCGAAAAGAGAGAGGCTGGCGCTATCTATGCCTGATGTGTTACAGATTGGACCATTTCAACTGCAAGGAAGATTACTAGCACTGCTGCTTGCATGTGCATTGGGACTATGGCTAATTCGGAGGGTCACGCAACGTTTGCTGCAGGACACCCAAATCGTGATAGCCAAGCCTATTGAGGATCTAATTTTTAACGGTGCTATTATCGTTTTGTTGATCTGGAAGCTAGGGGTCATTGTGATGCAGCCATTCCTATTATGGAACAATCCATTAAAGCTGCTCATGGTGTCTGGCTCCAGCACGGAGATTGCATTAGGTGTACTTATTGCTTGTATCTATATCTATTATCAAATTCGTAAACATCGAATTCCTCTGTTCCTTGTACTGGATGTTATCGCCGTTGGAGTAACGGCTGCAGTTTTCCTGTTCTGCGCACTGATTCCCGCATATGGACTGCCTACAACGGTACCTTGGGGCATTGGAGTCGAGGGTACGGCATCTCGTTTTCATCCTTATCACGCTTATATCTCGCTGCTTCTTGTGCCGCTGCTTATTTGGCAGCACTTCATTGAGCTGCGTAAGAAGACGCTTGGACAAGGCGTTTTGCTCAAGTATTCGCTGGTGTATGGGGGTGCGGCTGGGATGCTGGCCAGCTTCTTTAACGCTGCTAAACCGACACTGCTGTACCTTAGCACAGCGCAGTTGTTGTTTCTATTCATGCTCATCCTTGGAATGCTTCTCCCCGTTTTGACACATAATACTAGCAGAAAGGAGCTGAGTACATTGAGTCAAAATGATTCGAAGACGCAAATCCAGCAAGAACAGCAAAACCAAGAGCGCGAGAAAGCCGCAACACCAGCAGGGAAAGAGGGCTTTGTTGATAAGAAACTGGACGGTCCCAACCGACCTTCCACATGAGTCCAGACAAGAATAAAATGGCCAAATCCGCTCAGGACCAGAGCACTCAGAACCAAAGCGATCTCGATCCGTTCGAGATTGACTTTCTCCCTCAATTTGAGCAGGGACGCGGCCCAAGAGAAGCTTTTGTGAATGAGCATGGCGTCGTTATAGGTGATCATGAATATGAATCGGAGAATTCCCCGCTAGAGCAGTGGACGGCTGAGACCGACCCTGAGGTCATGGCTGGAGATGAATGGGTTCATCCTTTTAAGGATGTTGGGTTCCAAAGTGCCGAGAATCGGGACTATTTTGAAAAAGGCATCGTGCCGCAAAGCGGAATTTTCACGCATCCGGATAAAGATGTTTCCTACGATCCTTACAAGGAATCGATAAAGAAGAAGGAAGATGAAGCGGAAGCGTAAAAGCTTTCGCTTTATTTCTATTTAGGACATTAGACTTTGCTTTCACGGCTATCGGATGTATAATATAAGTTGTAACGATTACGTTTTGAGAGTAACTAATAAATCCTAAGGGGTGGCACATATGGCAATGTCTTTTGATTCTTACATGAAAGATATGGTTAAACCGATGAGAGAAGATTTGACTCGTCTGGGTATTACAGAGCTTCTTACACCAGAGCAAGTAGAAGAAGCGATTGAAAAATCGAAGGATGGCACAATGCTGCTAGTCGTCAACTCCGTTTGTGGTTGCGCAGCCGGCCAATGCCGTCCAGGTGTAGCCAAAGCACTTCAAAACGATACACTGCCAACGTACACATATACGGTGTTCGCTGGACAAGAGAAGGATGCAACAGCGAAAGCGCGTGAATACTTGGCGCCATACCCGCCATCATCCCCTTCCATCGCATTATTCAAAAATGGTGAACTGGCACATTTCATTCAACGTCACCAAATCGAAGACCGCTCTGCGGATATGATTGCCGGCGACTTAATTAGTGCTTTCAATGAATTCTGCAAATAATAAATAGCATTAACTATAATTCGGAAAGGCCGCCTTGCAGGTTTTGCAAGGGGGTCTTTTTGCTTTTTGGAGCCATGTCCGAAGGATTTGACCTTTGAAATTTCAAGAATGAAAGTCTATACTAAATCTTAAAGAACGAATGGTTCCAAACTATAGAAAAGGTGGAGAGATGCATGAGTTTGCAAACGGAAATTATCGCGAAGCTCGGCGTTAAGCCGGAGATTGATGTGGATGAAGAAATCCGCAAACGTGTGGACTTTCTGAAAAACTATGTATTGGGTGCGAATGCAAACGGCCTACTGATTGCTATCAGCGGCGGCATCGACAGTGCAGTGGCTACGGGTTTATGCAAGCAAGCGACGGACGAGCTGACGGCCGAGAAGGGCAAAGAGTACAAAACCGTCGGTGTGTTTCAACCATACGGTCAGCAAGTGGACATCGAAGATAGCTACGCAGTGGCTAAAGCTTTCGATTTGAAATATCAAATCGAGAATAATATTGAAGAAGCTGTCGACGAAATCGCCATTGAAGTCGAATACGGTCTCAAGCATATCGGCGTCCACCAGCATGTAAGCCGCGGCGGCAAAGGCAACATCAAAGCGCGGACACGCATGGTTATGCAGTATGCACTTGCTTTTGAACTTGGCCTGATTGTTGTAGGGACAGACCATGCATCTGAAGCAATCACGGGCTTCTTCACCAAATATGGCGACGGTGCGGTCGACATTACGCCGCTGAGCACGCTGAACAAGCGTCAAGTGCGTTCACTTGCTTCGAAGCTCGGCGTGCCGCAAAGTGTGCTGGATAAAGCTCCGACAGCCGGACTCTGGGACGGCCAGACGGACGAGAACGAGCTGGGTATTACATACGGAGATAACAGTGACTACCTCGAGGGCAAGCAAATTGATCCCGCTGTGCAGGAGAAGCTGGAGAAGCAATATTTGAAAACGGAGCATAAACGAATCCCGATTCCGGGTGTGTAGGGCTTCGCACAGACATAAAACAACCCCCGACCATGATGAGGTCGGGGGTTGTTATCATGAACTAACCTATGGCATCGATTGCCCGCGGGAGCTGGTGTAGAGGGTGTACCACTCTTCGCGAGTCAGGGATTCGGCTATTCTCACCGCGTCTTTGCAAGCGACAATGCGTTCTGCGGAGGACGTACCGATAACCGGTTGAATGCGAGCAGGGTGTTTCATTAGCCATCCGAGCACGATGGATTCTGGTTTCGTTTCATATTGGTCGGCTAGTTTCTGTACGAGAGCCGTTGTTTGTCTCACAGTTTCAGGCGCATCATCGAGACTGCTGCCAGAGAACTTCCCATTGGCAAGAGGACCCCAAGCCTGGATTTGAATCTCTTGCATTTGGCAATGCTCCATGATGCCGTCTGCGAAATTGGTGTCCAAGCCAGCTTTTTGGTTGACTGAAATGCCTTGATCCAACCAGTCTAGACGGGCTAAGCTCATTTCAAGTTGGTTCACTACGAGCGGTTCCGGCAGTGAATTTTGAATGAAACGAATTTGTGCGGAAGACATGTTGGATACACCGAAATGACGGACTTTTCCAGCGGATCTCAATTGATTGAAAGCTTCTGAAATCTCTTCCGGTTCCATAAGCGGGTCTGGACGATGCAGCAAGAGAATATCCAGATGTTCCACGCCAAGACGCTGCAGAATTCCATCAACTGAGCTTATGATATGGCTTTTGGAGAAATCAAAGCGAGTTGGAAGCACGCCGTCACCAGGGCGAATGCCACATTTGGATTGCAGAATGATTTGGTCGCGCAGATCGGGTCTTTTTTTGAGGATCTCTCCGAAAATAGACTCGGATTTGCCTTTTTTATAAATATCAGCATGATCGAACATCGTAATGCCAATCGACAATGCAGCTTCAACAGCTTTCTCAGCGATGATGTAATCTTCCTTCGTATAAGGAGTTGAATTCCATTCACCGCCAATTCCCATACATCCATAGACGACTCGGCTATTCGATATTCCACGTTTCTCAAGTGGCATGATTCTCATTATGTTTGGCCTCCCAGCTTTTAGTCTATACCCAGTATAACCCTAGTCGAGGCTCGGCATAAGAGCTGAAAATAGTGTAACTTACTTACCTCGAAGTAAGCATTGGGATCGACATGTTCACTTCTCCCATCCATTAGAGTGAACAAGAATAGAATAGGGTCAAGTATAGACAAGCTCTTCCTCCCCCTTGACCGGAAGCAAGGAATCATGTAAATTGTACGCACAACGTTGCAAGAAAAGTGGGGCTCAGGAGTCTATGATTATTGGGGTCGGAACGGATTTGGTTGAAATTGCACGGCTTCGTAAAATGTTAGAGGGTTCTACGGGCGAAAGGTTTCTTGAACGCATTCTGACGCCTCAGGAGAGGGAGTTAGCGCAGAAACGGCGTGGCCGGCTTGCTGAGTTTGCTTCGGGCCGTTTTGCTGCGAAGGAGGCCATCGTCAAAGCGATTGGCTGCGGCATCGGCAAGCAGATTGGCTTTCAAGACGTCGAGGTTCTACCGGATGAACTTGGCAAACCGGTATGCCGTGTGAACGAGGCAGCGCTGCTGCGGGCAGGCTTAATAGGCAGCCACCGCATCCATATTAGCATTACACATACAGAATCGATGGCTGCCGCCTATGCAATCGTGGAGAAGCTCTAATGCGGCGACTACTTCTTCGAATTGAGCCACTCGGATAGAAGTCCGATTTCCTCTTCGGAAATCGTGGTTTTATAGACGGGCATGCCGCCTCCGCCATTCTTGATCTTGTTGGCGATTTGCTCGCTGCTCAGTCGGCTGCCGACCTTTTGCAAATTCGTCTTCGGGCCGACTTTGCCAGCAAGATCAACACCGTGGCAGCTGATGCACTTGTTCGTTGTGAAGAGCTCCTGCGCCTTCACGAACGCTGGGTTGCTCTCGGCTGCCGCGGTTGCTGCCGGTGTCTTCGTGGCGGCGCTGCCGCCCGAAGTACCACCGCCGCACGCGGCCAGCACCAGAGCCATCGGCGCGATGACGAGCGCGCCGGTCAGATATTTCTTCAGGCTTGCGCGATTGCAAGCCTTTTTGTTTTGTTCCATAGCGAGATTCCTCCTATGCTGGGTTAACTCTAACGCTTGTCCCACTATGCTCCCAGTTGGGTAGCAACAAGCATGGCTGAGGGGGATAGAGTGGACATGCGGGATTTCGCAGAAAGATGCAAAAAGTACAGCAAATAATCCTTTATTTGCTGATTTGAAGAGTTATCATGCATTTTGTGAATCAAATTCCCACATAACGGCTGAAAATGTGGGCTACTCTCTGAATTTGATGCACTTTTTGCATGATCTCTTCTGAGGCGGTAGGCGTAAGCCTGAATTAGATGCACTTTTTACATCTTTTGTGCATATCTGCTCATTCCGGCTTCAGAGATTCGCATTCCAGGTATGTACTTTCAGGCTCAAGGTTCTTTCCACTTACCGTCCCCAAACACGCAGCATATACCCGCTTAGAATAAGGCTTATGCCGCCCATTCCTTCAAGTATCACACCGGAATAACCCAAATACCACACGCCCATCAGAGCAGACAAGGCGAACAGCCACAAGCCAAGATAAACAAGCGGTCTACCAAGCAGGAGTCCGACCTGCACGAATCCGATGGCGAGAATGAACGCTCGCAGCACGGGCGCGAAGAGCGGGTTAACAGCGCCAATGGCCTCAAGTAGAGCAACGGCTGCAATGAGCATCGCTCCAGGCAGCACTAGAAGCGCTGGATGTCCCCAACCACTGCGCTCACTTGATCTTTCTCCCGCATGTCCACCGGAGGCAGCAGAATGTGCTCTTTCACGCGTGTCTTCACCTGACTCAGCCCTAAATTCCTTACGCAGGCTCCATATCTGAATCAAGCTGGCGACAACCGCTGTGATAAAAGCCGCCTGCTTCAACCAATCCAAGTCGCGCCAATAGATCGCAACATCGACTATCGCGCTGAATATCCATTCCGCGCCCCAAATGAACAGAAGCGGGATTAATGCGTTAGCTTGACCGATCCAAGCTTTTCTTTTATCCTCCAAGTCCTGCTGTCTGTTGTTCTCCAGTTTCTGCCGCTTAGTATTATCCGAGTCCTGCTGATTCGTATTTGCCAAATTCGTTTGTTTTGAGTTTTGCATACAATCACCTCTAGTTTTATGTTCCACACTTCTCGTATAATGGAAACATGTCCATTCATTCATTATAACTGGAACGTGTCCCATAGAGAAGGAGAGCTCATGTACAGCGAAGAACAGAAGGTTTATTTTTCCCGAAATCTATTGGATTGGTACCAAACGCATAAACGAGATTTACCATGGCGAAGAAGCAAAAACCCTTATTATATATGGATTTCCGAAGTCATGCTGCAGCAAACCCGGGTGGATACAGTCATTCCGTATTTCCATCGCTTCGTCGATCAATTTCCAACGGTTGAAGCATTGGCTACTGCGCCAGAGGAGAACGTGCTCAAAGCTTGGGAAGGGCTCGGCTATTACTCGCGCGCAAGAAATCTGCAAACGGCAGTCAGAGAAGTTCACGAGCGTTATGACGGTATCGTCCCCCAAAATAAAGAGGAGATCTCCTCGCTCAAAGGCGTCGGGCCCTACACATCAGGAGCGATCCTCAGCATCGCCTATAATAAACCAGAACCTGCCGTGGATGGCAATGTCATGCGAGTCCTGTCGCGCTATTTTCTAATTGAAGAAGATATTATGAAGCCAGCAACACGCACTAAAATGGAGAAGCTGGCGCGCGAACTCATCCTAGAAGGTACGGCAAGTGACTTCAATCAAGCTTTGATGGAGCTTGGGGCTATGGTATGTACGCCTCGTTCACCGCACTGTCTAACTTGCCCTGTAATGGCGCATTGCTCGGCTAGGGAAGCTGGTATGGAAGAAGCCCTGCCCATCAAAAAGAAAGCCAAACCTCCGCGTCCAGAACTGCGTGCAGTGGCTTTGATCGAAGGTACGGGTGAGAACGAAGGGAAATGGTTGATCAGGCAGCGTCCGCAAGAGGGATTGCTGGCTCGTATGTGGGAGCTGCCGCATGTGGCCTGGAAGTCAGAGGGATGGCATTCGGATGAGGATAATAGGAGCGAGCTGCGTCAAGCCCTCGTGGATCATGAACAAATAAGTATTCAACCTGACGAATGGTTCATGGATACAGAACATATTTTCAGCCATATTGTATGGAAAATGAAAGTATACCGCGCTAAGCTAAGCAACGCGAACCGCCCAAGTAATGGGGGAGAATGGATCCCTTTTCATTATCGCTGGGTAGGCCCGGAAGACCTCGATCAATACGCTTTTCCGAATGTTTTTATACGGATTATGAAAGAGTGGCAGGAGAGAAACGAGGAGTAATTTCCTCCGCTTTCTCTTTTTTTTATCGAATCTCACTCTTAATGGCATCCACATTTCTTAGTGTGATTAACTTTTTGTCAATTTGTATAAGCTCGTCATCGAGGAGCTCTTGCAGCACCTTGGTTACGGACTCTCGCACAGTGCCAACCATATTGGCTAGCTGCTGATGAGTAAGTTTTACATTGATCAGAAGACCTTCCGGTGTAGGTACACCATGCTGCTCGGATAGACGGATTATGGTCTTCATGATACGAGAGCGAACCCCCAAGAACGTAAGGTCGTAAATTTGATCGTTGGCTCGCCGCAGTCGTCCCATCGTGGTTTCTAGGAGCTTTAAGCATAGCTTAGGGCTCTTCTCCATGAACTGAACAAATACCGTGCGTTTAAGAACATAAAGAGTACTAGTCTCCATCGTTTCGGCAGTAGCTGATCGAGTATGACCGCTGCCAATCAAGGACATTTCTCCGAAAAAATCCCCATCTCGAAATAAAGCAAGAATAATTTCCTTGGCTTCATCCAAGCGATATATTTTCACGACACCTGATTTAATTAAAAATAATTCGTCACCTTCATCACCCTCGAGAAAAAGAATGCCGCCCTTTTTTGCTTTTTTTTCTGTGAATAAAGGGGCAATTGCCAGTAAATCTTCTTCTGAAAGCTCTTGAAATAAGGGGACATTTTGGAGTAAAGATACAATTGTTTTCACCAGGCATTCATCTCATTTCGGCCATATTACTCTTTATCGTACAGCTTTCCGGTGTTTGCGTAAAGAACTTCCAGTGTGTGATGTTTGGGGAGGGCTTAGCGGTTGAAAATATTAAAAACTTTCTTCATGTAACTTGCCTTAATGTGATAAAATCGTAAAAAATGGGGGGGTATCACTATGTATGGGATCATTAATTATGAGGTGTTTTTGCTTACAGGAATTCTCCTGAATCTTATTCCTGGTGCAGACACCATGTATGTGATGGGTAGAAGTATTTCCCAGGGGAGAAATGCGGGCATTTACTCGGTTTATGGCATTATAAGCGGCTCTTTAATCCATACCTTATTAGTTGCTTTTGGACTATCGATCATACTTACGAAGTCACTTCTCCTATTCAATATCATTAAAATAGTTGGAGTCATTTATTTAGTGTATCTTGGAATTAAAATGTTGCTTGATAAATCAAATGTCAACTTTAGTGCTGCTTCCGAGTCTAATAAACAAAATATAAGCAAAATATACACACAAGGGCTTTTGACCAGTCTAACGAACCCGAAAGTTTCTTTATTTTTCATTGCCTTTCTCCCGCAATTTATTGACAAAAAAGCTTCAGGACCCATCCCATTTATTATTCTGGGGCTTACATTTACGTTCACTGGGTTGCTATGGTGTCTCTTTATTGCCTATTTTTCTTCGTACATAACCAAAAAAGTAAGAGGAAGCGCAAAGATTGGCACGGTTTTAAACAAAATAACGGGCATTATCTTTATTGGAATGGGGTTAAAGCTGCTTCAAACCAAGGCTCCTCAATAATGTCTTCACTTGCTAATAAATAGAGCCTATTAAAAACGACCTCGCGGGGTCGGTTTTTTGATTCCAAGGAGTGCGAATAGGTGTTTTATTGGATTTTGTCCAACGAAATTTAGATACCGCCGCAGCTTATGATACCAATTTGTTATTTGGACTCTTTAACTCACGTAAGGCTACACATATGCTAACCGTGTTCCTTATCATTGCAAAAAAAAACGACCCCGCAGGGTCGCTTTTCGCTATGCATAGCTATTACTTCGCAGCGTCGTAACGTTTGCCAACTTCGTTCCAGTTCACAACGTTCCAGAAAGCCGCGATGTAATCAGGGCGTTTGTTTTGGTAGTTCAGGTAGTAAGCATGCTCCCAAACGTCAAGACCAAGGACCGGCGTTTCGCCTTCCATGATCGGGCTGTCTTGGTTAGGCAAGCTGTATACTTTCAATTTGCCAGCTTTGTCAACAGCTAGGAAAGCCCAGCCAGAGCCAAAACGTGTTGTAGCTGCTGCAGCGAAGTCTGCTTTGAACTTGTCAAAGCCGCCAAGCTCGCTCTCGATAGCTGCTGCTAAAGCGCCAGTAGGTGCTCCGCCAGCTTCTGGTCCGATTGTTTCCCAGAACAGGGAGTGGTTCGCGTGTCCGCCACCATTGTTACGAACAGCAGTACGGATATCTTCAGGAAGGCTGTTCAGGTCAGCGATCAGGTCGTTTAAGGATTTGTCATGCAGAGCAGGGTGTTTGTCCAGAGCTGCATTCAGGTTGGTAACATAGGCGTTATGGTGACGATCGTGGTGAATTTCCATTGTTTTTGCATCGATGTGTGGCTCAAGTGCGTTGTTCGCGTACGGAAGAGCTGGTAATTGATGTGCCATTGTATAAATACCTCCTAAAATTATGTAGTTTCAACTTCATTATGAAGGAATTTCGATAATAAAGCAACATGTATGTTTACTAAGTCAAACGCCGCGACGCTCAATTTCCTGGATGATTTGACTGTGAATATGGGTTCCTTGTTCATTAAGCCAAGGGGATAAATCACTCATTGCTCTGTGATTATATTGGAGTTCGATCTCCGTCCATTCACTAGGCTTCATTGAGCTTAACTCCTGGAAGTCACGTATATTTCGTGGGTATGATGCCGCGGAATCATCTTTGTTTGACATGGATTCACCTCCCATTCCTTGCACATCCTTCTATAAAATCCGACGTTATCGTGATTTTTATGCATGAGGTGATATCTTTTAGACAAGCTATAAGTTAAAAATTTGAAACAATTTGATGAAAACGCTTGCAATTAAGCGCTTTCAAGAGAAAAAACGAAAAAAACAAAGTTTTTTGTGAATTTTAACACATTTTTAGCAGGATTCCGGACTTTTTTGTCGTATTTACTATTTTACCAAAAAATTTTTCCTAACAAATATAAGTGGAATTGGGAGAGAACCGTATGCACGTTCGTTCATTTCAGCTTGGTGATACCTCTTCGGTGAAGACACTTCTGCAGGATGTTTTATCGGAAACCTGTTATGAGGAAACGATTGAAGCTTTCGCACGTCAGCTATCATGGGATACAGAGCTTGTTTTAATTGCTCAAGAAGAAGATGAAGTTGTAGGCATGATTATCGGTACGATTGATAACAACAATGGCTACTACTATCGGATCGCAGTTGCAACAGAGTATCAACGTAAAGGTATCGGTAAAGCATTGATCGAAGCAATGAAGCAAAGGTTCCTTCATCGGAACGTGAAGAAGATAATGGTGACGGTGGATGTCCATAATGAAATGGTGCTGCCTGTGTACGAGTCTGCTGGTTACAGTACATCGGACTTTTCCCGTACCGCACATCGTCTTAGCATTGTGAAGAAAGTCAGTGTTTAACTGATCGTTCGGATGTCCATGAAATGAATAGATTTGGAACGAGGGAAGCATATCTGTGCCGCCATTGCAATTGGGGGTCAGATATGCTTTTCTATATAATATGGGAACTTTTCGGCAGCTATGAAATAGAGGAGCTTTGGACATGGATAACTTCGCGCCGTATGTGATAAAAAGCTTCAAACATGATGGACATCTTCACCGGATGTGGCTAACGAATTGGCGAGTTCCACAGCACATCCTACATGCCGATCATCAGCAGCAAGAAATGATGGTGTTTATTAACAGCCAGACCAAGATTCAGGAAGCTGACGGCAAGGAATGGGTTAGCCGCATTCCAGGGGTATCTTTTTTTATTCCCAAAATGTGGTTTAATATTGTTGCACTTATCGAAGAAACAGGTGTTAGATACTACTGCAATGTTGCATCTCCCCTGTATGTGACCCAGCAAGTACTGACTTATATTGACTACGACCTTGATGTTATTCGGATGCCGGATCGTTCCGTGCATATCGTAGATCAAGATGAATATGAACGCCATAAACTGAATTATCACTATTCTTCGCTTGTGGAAACGAAGGTGAAGGAAGGTCTTGCAGCTTTGCTATCGTTGGTGAACGAGGACAAGCCGCCGTTTCAAGACGATATGGTCATGTATTATTACGAGCAGTGGGAAAAGTATAAGAACGGAGGAGCATAAATGAGCTTCTTTGTAGGACGCAGTGAATCGAATAAGGCAGCTTCTCAATCTAAGACCTATAATGAGGCTAAAAGCCTAACCCATGAGCTATGGGATTGGACGAAATCCATTCTTGTAGCTCTTCTTGTCGTTATTCTCGTACACCAATTCGGATTCAATCTCTCCACGGTTCGAGGTCACTCGATGCAGCCCACTTTGCAGGAAGGGGAGTGGTTGTTCGTGAATAAGGCCATTACGTACCTGAAGGCACCCAAACGCGGAGAGATTGTCATTCTCAAAGAGTCTGAGGAGTTTGTCGCGGTGCAGCATCCTTTCCTAGTTAAAAGGATTGTCGCGATTGCGGGCGACGTGGTGCAGGGCCGAGCCGGATATTTGTATATCAACGGCGACAAGATGGAGGAGCCGTATACGGATACGCTCATCGAGGACGGAGACTTTGGCCCGACACGCGTCGGGCAAGGCCACGTCTTCGTGATGGGCGATAATCGCCATGCGGCGGCAAGTGGCGACAGCCGCAGGTTCGGGGCTGTTCCGATCGGACAGATCCAAGGACGGGCCGAGTATGTGCTGTGGCCATTCGCGATGGCCGCGAAGCTTTAACATTAACGGACGCGAAAGAAGAGAGAGGTGAGAGGATTGGCGGTTTCCATAGCAGCAGGAACAGATGCGGATTGGCGCAGGCTACAACAAGAGATAGTGGAAGCCGCGCCATCTCTCGGTATTGATAAGATCGGCTTCACGTCAGCGGAGCCGTTCACGGAACTGAAAGAGATCCTTCTCCGCCATAGGGAGAAGGGGTTTGAATCCGGCTTCGAGGAGCCGGATATCGAGAAGCGGGTACATCCCAGCTTAAGCTTCGACGCGCCGCAGTCGATCATTTCTATCGCTGTTGCGTACCCGTCGAAACTGCCGAACCCTCCCCGATCCGAGCCTGGGGCTTATCGGGGGATTATTTCGCGCTCCTCGTGGGGGAGCGACTACCACGACGTGCTTCGCGATCGGCTCGCGAAGCTGGAGGCTTTCATCGCGGAGCGAGTGCCTGACGCGAGACTGCAGAGCATGGTCGACACGGGTGCACTGGTCGACCGAGCCGTAGCCGAGCGGGCCGGGATCGGCTGGACCGGCAAAAATTGCGCCGTCATCACCCCCGAGTGGGGATCGTGGGTTTATTTGGGCGAAATGATCACGAATATACCGTTTACATCCGATACATCTATTATGGATCAGTGCGGGGACTGCACGATTTGTATCGATGCTTGTCCCACGGGAGCGCTGGTTGGCCCGGGGCAGCTAAATTCAAGCCGCTGCATCTCCTTCATCACACAGACCAAAGGCTATGTCGATGATGAGTTTAAGCTCAAAATCGGCAACCGCCTCTACGGCTGTGATACCTGCCAGATCGTCTGTCCGAAGAACAAGGGGATGAACTGGACGCATCACCCGGAGCTAGAGCCTGACCCCGAGAAGGTCAAGCCGCTATTAATCCCCTTGCTGACCATGTCAAACAAGGATTTCAAAGAGCAGTACGGGCGCATCGCAGCGTCCTGGAGAGGCAAGAAGCCGATCCAGCGCAATGCGATTATCGCGCTGGGGAATTTCAAGGACAGATCAGCTGTGCCCGTCCTAAGAGAGCTGCTGCTGACCGATCCGCGACCTGAGATCAGGGCTGCGGCGGCTTGGGCACTAGGGCGGATTGGCGGCGAAGATGCTGCGGCCGCTCTTGATAAAGCCCGAGCAGCCGAGCAGGAACCTGCTGTTAAGCAAGATATCGAGAAGGCACTCGATGTTATAAGCCATTCTACACCTGAGTTGGGGGAGAAAGAGCAGATATGACGCAGAAACAGACACATGCTGCGACCATCCTTTCCTATACGGAGGTTACCTCTCCAATAGGTCCGCTTGTTCTTGTATCGACCTTACAGGGGCTGTGCAAGGTTGATTTCGGCACCTACGATCAGAACCAAGAGAAGCTGCAGCAATGGGCTAACCGCTGGTTTGGCAGGCATGAGCTGCAAGAGAATGCAGATCAGCTCGAACCAGTTGTGAAACAGCTGGAGCAGTATTTTAGAAGAGAACGTTTAAGTTTTGAGGGTGAACTGGATTTACAGGGAACTGATTTTCAGAAACAAGTCTGGACAGCACTGCTTTCTATTCCATATGGAGAGACAGCTTCCTATAAACATATTGCAGAAGCCATAGGCTCACCGAAAGCCGTCAGAGCGGTTGGTGGAGCTAACAATAAAAACCCGATTCCGGTCATTATCCCCTGTCATCGCATTATTGGCGCTAGTGGCGACCTGGTCGGCTACGGCGGAGGGCTCCCGATTAAAGTGCTCTTGCTTGATTTGGAACGAAGCCCCAATACGGTGATAACTAATAAATAAAACGTGGAGTGAATCCTATGAAATATGTGCATTTGGATTCCGTTGAGCCGGGTCAAATTTTGGGCCGAACGATATTTGCCAGCAATGGAGCCGTTTTGCTTTCAGAAGATGTGCAATTAACGGTGTTTATGATTAACACACTTAACCGAATCGGAGTCACGATGATTTACATCAAAGACCCGAACCTAGAGGATGTAGAGATTCCGGAAATTCTTTCGGATGAAACCAAGCGTATCGTCATGCAGCAAATGGGTCAAACGTTCGCGGCTATCCAATCGGGTAAGGAATTTAACTCGCGAGCTATGAGTATTTCGATTAATACGCTGCTCGATGAGATCATGAAAAATCGTGATGTCCTCGTGCAGTTGACGGATATTCGTACGCAAGATAACGAGATGTATGTTCATGCAACGAACGTCTGTATGATGGCCGTGCTCATTGGGATTAATATGGGATTCAATGGAACCCAATTGAAGGAGCTCGCCATTGGTGCGCTTCTGCATGATGTGGGCAAGGTGGAGCTTGTTTGCGATGATGAATCGCCCGATATGAAGAGGCATCATACTTGGCGCGGTTTCGAGCTTCTGAAGAACAAGCGGGAATTCAGTCTGCTTATTGCCCATGTGGCCTTCCAGCATCATGAAATGCTTAACGGTCAAGGAGTTCCGAGAGGACTTATGAGTGAAGAGATTCATATTTATGCGAAAATTACGGCCGTAGCGAATATGTATGATAATCTGCTCTTCGATGTCTCCTTAGGGCGTCGTATGCTGCCGCATGAGGCTTGCGAGCATATGATGGCGCTAGCGGAGACCAAGCTTGATCGCGATGTTTTGATCCAGTTTCTGAAAATCGTCTCGATCTATCCGACGGGGGCTTCCGTTCGTTTGTCCAATCGGGAAACGGGTGTTGTTGTCGGACAGCATAGAGGACTGCCAAGCCGTCCAATTGTTAGAATCGTGAAGCAGGATGCGATGGACAAGGCGCTGGATATTAAAGAAATTGATCTAGCCAAGCATACGACCGTTTTCATCGAACAGGTTCTGTAATAACGGGGCCGTCATTTGTAAAAAGATGAATAGAAATGATATGATAAGGCAAGCAATCGATACCAATTTGTACATGCAGGGGGCATAAAATATGTGGAGTTATCTGATTCCCATTCTCACGTTAATTGTTGGTTTGGTCGGTGGGTTCTTTATCGGCGTATTCTATTTAAAAAGACAGCTGGAATCCATGCAGAACAATCCGGAAATGCTGCAAAAAATGGCCAAGCAAATGGGCTACAACATGAACAAGCAGCAGCTGAACAAAGCGCAGCAAATGATGAAAAACCAAAAGTGGAAATAAGACACCTTTGAGTGTAGCTCAAAGAAACCTATCAAAAGGAGAGACTTTGAGCTTCATTCAAAGTCTCTCTATTAGGTATAACGAAAGTAGGACATACCAGTACTATTCAGAGGTGGCTCAAGCGATGGCTAGCAACAAAGACCGCATCATGGAAGCTGCCATGGATTTATTTCACGATCATGGTTTTCAAGGAACGGGTCTGGAAGATATATTGACGAGCAGCGGAGTTTGCAAGAGCAATTTTTACTACCATTTTAAAAGTAAAGAAGAACTGGGTTTGAAAGTTATTGAGCGTAAGGTGCAGGAGATGCGGCAATCTGTGATGGAGCCTAGTCTAGGTAATGTGAAATTATCTCCGAAGCAGCGGGTGCTGAGCTTGTTTGAACGCATGCTGGCGTTTTGTGAGGAGCATGAATGCCGTAGAGGTTGCTTCTTCGGTAATCTGGCACTGGAGCTAAGCGATAGCTCTGAGGAGCTGCGTAAGCCGCTCAGCCGCTTTTTCAGTGAACTTACGGCTGAGGTGGAATCCTGTTTGCAGGAAGGTAAGAGACGAGGTGAGCTGCTGCTGCAGGGGTTAACCCCAGTGGAGCTGGCGACCCCTATTGTGTCCCTTCTACAGGGTGGGATGCTGCTTACCAAAACGCACAAAGACAGCAGAGCTCTGCGCGACAGTATCAAAGTTTTGACCGTTTGTATAGGGTAGAGGATAAGAAAGAGGAGTGATAAAAAGATGGCGTCTATTGACTACAAAAATACAAGAGTTGCTGAGAATCGGGAGCTGATTGAACAGCATGTCCGCGAGATTTTACGGCTAATTGGCGAAGATGTAGATCGGGAAGGTTTGTTAGACACACCTGCTCGCGTAACCCGTATGTATGAAGAAATATTTTCGGGCTATGAGGCGAATCCGCGCGATGTGATGGGTGTAACTTTTGATGAACAGCACGAAGAGCTGGTTATTATTAAAGATATTATCTATTACAGTCAATGCGAGCATCATATGGCGCCCTTTTTCGGGAAAGTGCATGTAGGTTACTTACCAAGCGGGAAAGTGGCTGGACTTAGCAAATTCGCTCGTCTGGTTGATGTAATTACTCGTAAGCTGCAGGTGCAGGAGCGGATTACTTCAGAAATCGCCGACATTCTAGATGATGTGCTGAAGCCGCATGGCGTCATGGTTGTTGTTGAGGGAGAACATATGTGCATGTGCTCAAGAGGCGTGAAGAAATACGGTAGTAAAACGATTACCTCAGCTGTTCGCGGTTCTTTCCGCTCGGACTCGACACTTCGTGCCGAATTTCTGTCTTTGTTAAAATAAGCAATGCGTACGAGGGATGTGCATGGAGACAATAGTCTTGTGCAGCATCCCTTTTTTTGTTCAGGAAGTTCCGGATGACTTGTTGCTAGGTAGACGATATAGTATTATTTTACCACGTAAGAAAGTTTAAGATGTTCGGACCTTGATTGAGGTTTTCTCTTATAATACAAGATCCCCAAGGGACTTTTGTACATGCTTTCGCATAAACTGATAAGAAGATGCAGAGGTATACGGAGTGGCTAATTGAACAAAGAGACTATGAACTATACCGGGGGTCCGGCAACAGCACTAGAGGAGGCAAGCATATGAACAACATACGAAAATATCGGCCAGGTGAGGCTGGTTCCTCTAAATTGAGTGAAGAACGGGATGAATTTGAGCGGGATTATGCGAGGTTAATCCAATCTCCGACCTTTCGTCGGCTGCAGGGAAAGTCGCAGGTGTTCGGCGCAGGTTCAGGTGATTACTATCGAACGCGTCTAACCCATTCGCTCGAAGTTGCCCAAATCGCCAGAGAAGTGGCGAAGCGGTTAGAACGGACGAATCCTTTTTTGAGCAAAAGGGAGCATCCAGGCTTGATTATTGATCCTACTGTCGTCGAGTGTGCGTCAATCGCTCACGACTTCGGTCACCCGCCGTTCGGGCATAAAGGGGAAGAGGTTCTGAATCATATTCTGATGAGGGATCATAGCTTGAAATATGAAGGCAACGCCCAAAATTTCCGTATCCTGATGTTTCTCGAAAAAAGAGCAGGCAGTGAAAGCGGCCTGGATCTTACAGCCGCGGTACTTCTTGGCATTAATAAGTATCCATTTTCAATCGAGGAAGAAGGCCGACTTAAGGGTGTCTATGCCTCGGAGTGGGAAATCATTCGTGATCTGCGCTCGCAATGGAACATGCCGGAGGGCTGCTCGACCTTGGAAGCACAACTGATGGATTTATGCGACGATATCGCCTACTCCACGCATGATATTGAAGATGGTATTCGTGCTGGCAAAATTCAAATGAACGCAACCTTTTTTGAAGATCAAAGATTGATCCGCCACGTGGTCATGGAAATATTAAATGATCCGAACAAGCATAAATTCGGCTGGGAACAAGTCAATATCGAGCAAATGGTCAGGCAAGTTCTGTCGGACTACCTAGAACAATGGGAGCAAATTTTCTCAGAATGCAACGGGGAAGAATCGCGTACGCGTAGAGAGATGAAAGCCCGCTGGGTGAGCTCTTTCGCGAGCAGTCTGGACATTATTGATGACCCTGACCGAGGCTGGAAAAAGGTTGCGCTCGTGAAAGACGAAGCCGAGGATATGAATCTGCTGCGCACGATGGAAATTCTCAAGAAGCTTGCATGGGTCACGCTGATCAAAGACTTCCGCGTGCTGCGCCTCCAAAAACGCAGCGAGATCATCGTCGAGCGCCTGTGGGACAGCTTCATCGACAAGGACAAGGGGCAGTGGATCATGCCTCCCGACTGGATAGATAGCTACGAGCGCCGTAATGCTACCTGGAGCTGGCCGCGCTTCGTCGCGGATTACATTTCCGGTATGACTGACGCCTACGCGGAGAAAGTCTATGCCGAATTGTTCGCTAGCAAATCCGGCTCGATTTATGAGATGGATTAGTTGGGTGTTAAGATCAAGACCCCAAGTGGCTGATGGGACAGCCTGAGAGAGCCGAAATGGACTTCTCATCGCCGGAAAAGGTGCTAAGTGTTGCTGAGAAGTCCGAGAAGGACTTCTCAGAGGCTCCTGGACTATTGACAGGAGTCTTGATATCACAAAGAAGAAGCGAAAGAAGTCCAGCAAAATGGGCTTCTTATTTTTGTTTGTGCGAAAAGTTAAAATGTGAGTTGCGACGCAAATAGAGGGGGGAACTGGACAAATTGGTGGAATGGTGATGATTTAGATTGTTAAAGTAGCGTATTGCAGGAAGAGATTTGAAACTCGCGGCAGAAACAAGCTTTTATAGGCAAAAAAATATCGACCCCGCGAGGGGCCGATTTTATAGGGAGGAGGGAATACCAAGGTTAGCTTGCAAGGGGGTAGACGAGATACTGTTAAGGAAATTCATCGTTCGGCGCATATACGTTTTGGGCTCTGCCCGGTACAGCAACTCATGCTGCGCTTTTGGGATAATCCATAGTTTGGATTCGGAGTCTTTTTGCTGTTTGAACATATCTTCTACCATGCCATAGGGTGCTTTGTAATCTTCCGTACCATGGATGAAGAAAATCGGCATCGGATAAGCTGTTGAAGTTACTTTGTTGTAAGGCACTTCTTGTAAGCTTACGCCATTGAGCAAAGGGAAGAATAAGCGTACAAGCGGTAGAGATGGAAATTTAGGGACGTTAACGACTTGCTTCATATTGTGATAGAGTGTGTCTGGATTGAGCAAAAAAGTGCTGTCCAGAATCATCCCCGAAATATCGTTGCCACTTTGAAGAGCAGTCTGTAAGGCTGTTCCTGCTCCCATAGAGAAGCCCCAAATGTAGATAGGACCGCTGGAAACCTGCTTGATATAATGGATGGCGCCAAGCAGCTCTTGCGATTCTTGAATGCCGCCAGTCATAATTCTTTTACTGTTAGGGTGCACATAGCCATAGTCGAACATGAGTACATTGTAGTTTTGCAAATGAAGCTCGCGGGCTAAGTTGTAAATGGGAACCCAGAGTTCTTCGCGATTGCCGCCGTAACCATGGGAGAAGATAACCGTTTTGTCGGACTTACCAGGTATGAACCAACCGTCTAGGTTTGACGTGCCATTCAGACTGGGAAAGGTTACATTGTTGTAAGGAAGACCAACAGCTCTCATCGGATCCGAATAAAGCGGGTCAATATGCGGCCTAGCCAGTGTCCAAGCAATATAGGCGTGAAAACCAAGAAGTAAAGAAGTGCATAGGATTAGAAATGAAATGAGGATGGTGAAAACCAGCCTTTTTTTGCGCAAAAGCGGTCGGGTGACCACTTGCTCGAGTGTGGGTTGTAGTGAACCAGTTCCAGGGGTTAGAGATGTTGTTGACATCGTAGTACCCTCCCTCAATTAAATTAGTGAGATTATGCTTCTGCGGGTTAGAGGTTAAAGGGAGAATAAATTGTTTAAATATTCAGATAAGTATTCCATTAACTTAATAGTATTCTGAATGCGCTTTCAAGTCAATGAGGTTGCGCTAATTGTAAGCCCTTTGTAATCGTTCTGTAACAATGAGAACACAGATTTTTGATCATATATAGGGATCTTTGGTCGAGACCAAAGTCTCTCCATTTATAAGGATCTTTGGATGAGACAAAATCTCTCCATTATAGAGATCTTTGTTTAAGACCAAAGTCTCTCCTTTACGGGTTAAAAGAGTTTCGTTATACTAAATATAACTGTGTTTCATATAGTGAAACTTTTTTCACACGGATGAAAGTGGTGGAAACGATGGAAGATGGCAAACTGACGGTGCGTGCTGTAGAGCGCGCTTTAGATATTATGCTTTGTTTCACCGGGGCGTCGGAATTGACGCTGACCGAAATAGCAAGTCGTGCCCAGCTTCACAAAAGCACGGTGCACCGCCTTCTGGCATCCCTAGAAGGCAAAGGATTCATCATGCGCGATGGCTCGACGGATAAATACAGACTCGGTTATCGTCTATGGGAGTTGTCTGCTAACCTCTCCAAAGAGGGAGACCCTGGCATCATTCTGCTGCCGGAGATGGAACGGCTGCGGGATCAACTCGGCGAGACGATCTCGTTGTACGTGCAGGACGGCTTGGAGCGTGTACGCGTCCAAGCCGTACAGAGCAACCACGCCATTCGCCGCGTTGCCCCAGTCGGGGCGCGAATGCCCTTATACGTCGGCGCCTCGAGCAAGGTGCTCGTCGCCTTCGCTGAGCCAGCGCTGCAGGAGCAGCTTCTAGCCTCGGCCGATTGGCCGACTGGGCTAGATCAGTCTGCGTTCCTGCAGCAGCTCAGTGACACCCGACGCGCTGGCTTCGCCACGAGCGTCGAAGAGCGCGAACCCGGTGCGGCGGCTGTGTCCGCACCGGTTCTGGACCGCGGCGGCCGGCTTGTGGCCGCCCTCGCGGTCTCGGGTCCAGCGAACCGGCTCACGCTGGAGCTGATGCAAGAGCAGGCGCCGCTCATTGTGGAGGCGGCGCGGCGTATGGGAACGATGCTGCGCTAGCGCATCGTCCTTTCTCCTGGCTTCGTGCTGGCGCGAAGCCGCGGCCCTACCCGTCATCCGTCGTCAGGATGACGGATGCTTTGCTTCTAGGAGGTCATACTAGAAGAGGGAAAGGGAGTGGCAAGTGATGAATAAGACAGCCTCGATGCTGGCGATCTGGATCAGTCTTGCCAGTAATATCGTGCTGACCGCCCTCAAAATCATCGTCGGCCTCAATTTCAAAAGCCAAGTGCTTATCGCGGACGGCATCCATAACGCGGGAGATGTCATAGCAACCGCAACGGCATATAGCTCGATGCGCGTTTCCTCCAAACCGGCGGATATTGATCATCCCTACGGTCATGGCAAAGCCGAGGTGCTCGGAGCCTTCATTGTCGCTATCATCTTAGGTGGAGCAGCCATTTATATGGGCTACCACTCCATTCATGCGCTTTTTGAGCCAGCAGGAGAGGCGCATATCATTGCATTTATCGCGGCGATCATTTCGCTAGTTTGGAAGCAAATTCTTTATATCTATACGAAGCGTATCGGCCAAAAGGTTAACAGCAAAGGATTAATTGCCACTGCATATGATCATTTAGCTGATGTATATGCTTCGATTGCGGCTTCGGTCGGCATAGGTTTGGCCTTAATCGGGGATCATTACGACTATAGCATATTGGCTTTTGGCGACCCTGTGGCTGGTATCATCGTTTCTTTTTTAGTGCTGAAATTGGCATACGAAATGGGCAGCGAGTCTTTCGATATTCTCATGGAGCGCAGTGTAAGTACGGCGTACATTGAACAATACGCGGCATTGATCCGATCAGTCCCAGAGGTTAAACGGATCGACCGCCTGCGCGCCAGAGAGCACGGTCATTACATATTAGTTGACGCCAGACTTGCTGTTTCAGGTAAATTAACCATCCAAGAAGGCCATGACATTAGCCGCCGTATTAAGCAAAAGATCAAAGAAGCGCATAGTGATGTGGATGAGGTGCTGGTACATTTGAATCCTTGGTATGAGGAGTCTGCTACATCAGACGGAGATTGATCATAACTCTTAATCCTCCTGATCCGCTAATTCGCATATCTATGTAAAAACACCTCTAGTCGAGGTCGCTCACCATGGAGCGGCTTTCGGTAGAGGTGTTTGCATTACCCAGCAAAAATATGATGCCCAATCCGCACAGTCTGCGGACGTGACCAGATCCATTTGCTCGTCGCTGTATCGGGATTAAAATAGTACAGGGCACCCTTGGTAGGGTCCCAGCCGCGAACAGCGTCCTGCGCGGCCATGTAGGCTGTCGCATCCGGCTTCAGCCAGTATTGGCCGTCACTAACGGCTGTAAAAGCCCCAGGTTCAAATATAATGCCTTGAATGGAGTTTGGGAACTTACTCGATTGTAGACGATTCATGACAACGGCCCCTACGGCAACTTGTCCTTCATAGGATTCACCGCGAGCCTCGCTGTAAATCACTTTCGCCAACATATCCAATTCAGCTTGATTCACCGAATAGTTGCGCAAAGTCTCCCATGTTTTCGCTCCAATCATGCCGTCAACGGTTAGACCATAATTATATTGAAAATTGCGAACAGCAGCAGCCGTAATCGGACCATATTTGCCATCTGCAGATTGTTGATAGTAGCCTAAAGTCTCGAGTCGGAACTGAGCGTCCCAGACATCACCGTTTTGACTGCCTTGCTTCAATGTAGCCCCTGCCGCTGATGTCGGTTGGCTCCATGCACTTACGGTAAAACCTAAACCAATCGAAGCAAACAGCACGACAAGGACGAGTTTTTTGATCAACTTCATCGTCATCTCCCCTTTCGTTCTCTCAGTATAGGTGCCTAGGTGGAAGGGCTCAACCCGCAGTTTTTGGAAATGTAAGTAAATGCCTTGGGGCTGTAAGGGCGAAGGCGGGTTCATTTTACGATAAAATGGCTCCCTGCATGCATCTCTTTTTCCATTTCATGTATAAAAAAGTCCGAGACCGCCATTTAAGGCAATCCCGGACTTTTGCTGTGTAATATGCGTTTTGTGTGTGTTTTGCTGTATTCGTTTTAGTTTTTCTCAGAAATGATTTGACGAAGAACGGTTTGCAGGATACCGCCATTACGGTAGTAATCTACGTCAACCATGCTGTCCAGACGCACAAGTGCATTGAACTCGAATGTTGTACCATCTTCACGAGTAGCTGTAACTTTTACAGTGGAACCTGGTTGTACGTCGTTGCTCAGACCAGTGATATCGAATGTTTCACGACCTGTGATACCTAGTGTTTTCCAACCATTACCTTCAGTGAATTGAAGTGGAAGAACGCCCATACCAACAAGGTTACTGCGGTGAATACGCTCGAAGCTTTCAGCGATAACGGCTTTGACGCCAAGTAGGAATGTACCTTTTGCCGCCCAGTCACGGGAGCTTCCAGTTCCGTACTCTTTACCCGCGATAACGACGAGGTTTTGGCCTTCAGCTTGATACTTCATGGAAGCATCGTAGATGGATTCAACTTCGCCAGTTGGCAGGTAAGTCGTTACGCCGCCTTCTGTTCCTGGTGCCACTTGGTTACGAATACGGATGTTCGCGAACGTTCCGCGCATCATCACTTCGTGGTTACCACGACGGGAACCGTAGGAGTTGAAGTCTTCTTTTTTCACGCCATGCTCGATGAGGTACTTACCTCCAGGGCTATCAACTTTAATGTTGCCGGCAGGGGAGATGTGATCCGTTGTAACGGAATCGCCCATAAGTGCCAACGTTTTGGCATTGCGAATATCTGCGATATCATCAAGAACCGTGCCCAAATCTGTGAAGAACGGAGGCTCTTGAATGTATGTGGAGTTCGTGTCGAACTCATACAGATCGCCTTCTGGAATCGCGATTTGGTTGAAACGCTCATTCGCACGGAATACGTTGCTGTATTTATCACGGAACATGTCAGCGCTCATTGCTACGCCAAGAGCTTCTTGAATCTCTTGGTTTGTAGGCCAAATGTCTTTGAGGTAGACAGGCTGATTGCTTTGGTCGTAGCCGATTGGATCGTTAGCCAAATCAATGTTCACTGTTCCTGCAAGTGCATAGGCAACAACCAGTGGAGGTGATCCCAGGTAGTTTGCTTTTACTTGAGCATGTACGCGGCCTTCGAAGTTACGGTTACCGGAAATAACGGCAGCCACTGTCATATCGTTGTCGATGATAGCTTTGCTTACTTCTTCTGGAAGCGGACCGGAGTTACCGATACAAGTTGCGCAGCCATAGCCTGCAACGTGGAAGCCTAGGGCTTCTAGAGGCTCAAGCAAGCCTGCTTTAATCAAGTACTCAGTAACTACCAAGGAACCTGGTGTCAAAGAGCTCTTAACGAAAGTTGGTTTTCTCAAACCGCGAGCTACCGCTTTTTTCGCTACAAGTCCGGCACCTAGCATTACGCTTGGGTTCGATGTGTTTGTACAGGAAGTGATTGCCGCGATGACAACTGCGCCTGTACCCATTTGGACAGTTTCGCCATTTGGATAAACAACATCAACGACTTCTTCGATTTTCTCATCGGTAAGGCCATAGCCGCCTTTGTCGATAGGAGTACGGATGATGGAGTTGAAAGACTCCTTCATGTTCGTAAGCTCAACACGGTCTTGCGGACGTTTAGGACCAGCTAAGCTTGGTACTACTGCGCCAAGATCAAGTTCGATGACATCAGTGAACTGAGGATCTGGAGTGCTGTCTGTACGGAACATGCCTTGTGCTTTGTAGTAAGCTTCTACAAGTGCGATTTGATCTGCGTCACGACCTGTGCTTCTCAGGTAGTTCAACGTTTCGTTGTCGACTGGGAAGAAACCGATTGTTGCGCCGTACTCAGGAGCCATGTTCGCTACGGTTGCACGGTCAGCCAAGGAAATGTTGCTCAGACCAGGACCGAAGAACTCAACGAATTTACCAACAACGCCTTTTTTACGCAAAATTTGTGTAACAGTCAGAGCCAAGTCAGTTGCTGTAGCGCCTTCTGCCAGGTGGCCTGTCAATTTGAAACCAACAACGTCAGGAGCTACGAAGTAAAGCGGTTGTCCAAGCATACCAGCCTCAGCTTCAATACCGCCTACGCCCCAACCAACAACACCAAGTCCGTTGATCATTGTAGTATGGGAATCTGTACCTACGAGGGAATCTGGGTAAACAACCGTTTCGCCATCAACCGTTTTCGTTGCTGCTACGGAAGCCAGATACTCCAAGTTAACTTGGTGAACGATACCTGTTGAAGGTGGAACTGCACGGAAGTTATCGAACGCCGTTTGTGCCCAACGTAGGAAACGGTAACGCTCTTCGTTTCTTTCGAACTCTAGGTTAATGTTGTAGTCAAGTGCATCCGGGGATCCGAAAGCATCGACCATAACAGAGTGGTCAATAACAAGGTCTACAGGAACGAGTGGGTTGATCCGTTTAGGATCTCCGCCTTCACGAGCCATCGTCGCACGCATTGCCGCAAGGTCAACAACGACGGGAACGCCTGTGAAATCCTGAAGAACGATACGAGCAGGAATGAAAGGAATTTCTTTGTTTTCATCGCGGCCTTCAGCCCAACCAGCGATTTGTTTCACGTGTTCACTTGTAATGGCACGACCGTCGAATTGACGAATAGCGGCTTCGAGCAATACGCGAATGGAGACAGGCAAATTGCTAACAGTTCCGTGGCCTTGGTTTTCGAAGTCAGGAAGACTGTAATACTGGAACGATTTCGTGCCCACAGTTAACTGCTTACGCACAGAAAAAGAGTCCTTATTGGACATGGGTAATTCCTCCTCATTATTATTGATCATCCATTGGTTTCATCTAATGAAACTCAATTTCATTAATCCCTCTACATCAAGTATAGCGTTTCGCTGTGTATGAGTAAAGATTAATTTCAATCATTTTTACCGTCAAAATGTCATATATTGAATCAATTCAAAGCAATTCGGGCTCGTCCTAAGGAGGATACCAAGATGTCCTGGAAAACAGCGCTCTATAACTACGTTCACGCTAAGAACCAGGCAGAGATTGAAGGCTCTGCTGCACCTTTGGAAGCTTATGTCTCAGACAGCGCTTATGTACGGAAACAGGATGTCAAGGTACGAAGGCTCCTGGACAGTTACCGCGACCGTGATGCCAAATTGCTGCGTGGAGAAACGAAGCTGCGTCTTACTGGTGTCAAAGAATCGCCCCAAATGATTATCGCGGATATCCAATTACATCGGTTTCTAAATTATCGGATTGGATCCGTCGAACATCTTGAGGAACGTATTGAACCTGAACGTGTTTTCATTGATAGCGCGGCGAACCGCTGGCAGGTCAGATACACAGAATCAATCAACGGAGAAAAGTCGCTTCCGAGCAAGCGCCGAGGTGTCTTTTTGCCGGATCTTGACGTGTCTGTGGATGGGCTCCGCAGAGCGCCCTCACTTCCTTATATCAATTATAGTATACTCAACAGCGGTGCTCAGGAATCAGCTCCTCGCAAAATCATTTATAATCGTGCCAAAGTGGTCCAGTATGCAGAAACTTGGTGGCAAACCCCGAATCCGAAATACGAGGAATTTGAAGTCGACTGCACGAATTTTGTCTCGCAGTGCCTCTTTGCAGGCGGGGCTCCGATGGACTATACTGGGAAAAGGGATTTGGGCTGGTGGTATGCTGGCAAAAAAGGCAATCACGAGCTTTGGAGCTTTAGTTGGGCGGTTGCCAACAGCTTACAAACATTCCTCTCCCGTAGCCGCAGAGGTCTGAAAGGGCATGCTGTAGATGATCCGAGAGAACTTCAACCGGGAGATACAATTAGCTACGACTGGGATGGCGATGGCCGCTATCAGCACAATACGATTGTGATAGGCAAAGATGCAAACGGGATGCCGTTGGTTAATGCGCATACATATAACAGCCGAAATCGCTATTGGGCTTATAAGGATTCACCTGCTTGGACAGAGAGGACGAGGTACGTTTTCGTTCGAGTCGCTGATGAAATGTAATAGGAAGATTAAACGCAAATACTAGACGGAGGTACGTAATGAGCCGCAAAATACGAATTGGACTTATTTATGGGGGGAAATCCGGAGAGCATGACGTGTCCTTGCAAACAGCATTGGCGGTTATGAAAGCTGTGGACTTCAATAAATATGACATCATACCGTTCTATATATCCAAAAAAGGCGAATGGAGAAGCGGTGCACCCTTATTAGGTCCGGCTGAGTCCAAGGAAGTACTGACTTTTAGCAGTGGAGAGACTGCAGCAGCCGCACCTGCTTCCAATGCTTTGGCACCGATATTCGGGGCCATTCAGACAAAAGGCGATGTGGCTATTGCCGCAACGAATACAGTCGGAACGAACGACACAGGCATAGATGTTATTTTCCCGCTTTTACATGGCACATTCGGTGAAGATGGGACCATTCAAGGATTACTTGAAATGGCCAACATTCCATATGTAGGTGCAGGCGTGCTTGCATCAGCTGTTGGAATGGATAAAGTCATGATGAAGAAGGTCTTCGCACAAGAAGGTCTTCCTCAGTGTGTTTTCCGTCATTTCACTCGTACCGAGTGGGAAAAGAACCGTGCGTATCACCTGGTCGAGCTCGAAACGGCAATCGGATATCCGTGCTTCGTGAAGCCTGCTAATCTAGGCTCGAGTGTCGGTATTTCCAAAGCAAGAAATCAAGAAGAATTAATTAAGGCGGTTAATTTCGCTTTTCAATATGATCGTAAAGTCATTATTGAAGAGAATATCGATGCCCGCGAGATTGAAGTAGCTGTTTTGGGCAATGATGAACCTATTGCTTCTGTTGCTGGTGAAATCGTGTCCTCAAACGAATTTTACGATTACAAAGCGAAATATATGGACGGCAAATCAGCGATGGTTATTCCTGCAGACATCCCCGCCGAAACGGCCGAACAGATTAGACAGCTGGCGCTTCAGGCTTTCTTGGCAGTGGACGGCAGCGGCTTGTCCCGTGTTGATTTTTTCTTAGGCAAAATCGATCAGAAAATCTACATCAATGAAATCAATACGATGCCGGGCTTTACACCATTCAGCATGTACCCGCTGCTATGGAAAGAAACCGGTAAACCATACACAGAGCTGCTGGACGATCTTATTCGTCTGGCTATCGAACGGCATACAGCGAAGCAGAGTATCCAATATTCTTTTGATGTGGAGTAGATGCAAATGGGATTTCAAACGGAGTTCAATTCAGTCTGCAAGTTTAAGTCCGCGCAGGAGCTCTATGAGCTTCTAGAGTATGGCCGCGGCAAAATGGTGAAGAGCGGTTTCCGCGTCTTCCCAACCGGTCAGAAGGTCATTGCATACACACCTGAGAATCAAGCGATTGCCATTGTCCGAATCGTTGCTTCCATTGCGGAAATCAATTTCCAAGGCGATGAAGTCACGCAAGTAGAGATGGAGCTCATTCGCCGTCTGACGGAGGAAGAATCTCGGATTCAGACCTCTCTTGCTTATGAGATGTTTTTTGGTGAGCAAGCATAGCCGCATAGCGTAAAGTAGAAGGCATCGTCCGATATGGACGGTGTTTTTTTGCAATATAAGACGGTAGCCGGGAAGCAAAAAGGAACAAAACAAAAAGAAGAAGCCGCAGTTGTCCGTAAGCAGCAACCTTCTGGCAGCAGATGAACAACCTGCATTTTATGCATGATAAAACATACAAAAAGTAGAATTATAGTGGATGACCTGCAAAAGATACATCATAATCGACCACTTTATTCGCTGTAAGCGCTTTTCGAGCAAATGAGATGCAGGTTTTACAGGTAAGCACCTTGAAAACGGCAATCCTTTAAAATAAGATGTACTTTTTGCAGGTCGAGGCTGGTCGGGCTGGTCAGCAGACAGTGAAGTTTATTTGTTTGACTTGTTGGAAACCGAAAAGATATGGCTTGATGTTGTACGGGATTTTATCATAACGATGAAAAACATGCTTAAATGATGAATTTGCAGCCGAAAAAGCCGATTTTCCGCTCATTAGCAATATCACTAACGCATGCACGAGACGGTAAAGTACCCCCACTCAAAAGTTCACTCCCACCATAGGTACTACAAGAACTTAGTACTTATTCTATCTCCCTCGAAGAACTACAATGTACCTAGTAGATATTCAGATTGGAGCGTGAAGAGAATGAGACAAACGTTTTTGACGGACAGGAAGTTTATTGCCTATTGGCTTTTCAATATTGGGTTAGGCATACCAACCCCATATGCACTAATTTATATGATCTTTGGGTTTTATGGCTTTATGTCGCCTCCAACGATGCATGATCGGTATATGGCTGCTGGGGTGCTTTGCGTCTATTTATTAGTTTGGTTTATCGGAAACTATTTGTGTTTGCGAAAAGAAGATCGGGGCACCAAGTACGGTATGCTAGCGTTAAGCCTGCTGCCGCTGGCGATTTCGTCTTTTATCAGCTTCAAAATCATGGCATCCATGTAGTTCTAAATTTAGATGAGTTGTGTATGTGCGGCTGCACCAGAGGGTACCCTATGAAAGGACTTTTTGCATCAACTTAACAAATGCATTCTTCAATATGGATGATTTAAGTCCTTTATCCTTGCATACTCACTCTTTTTGGAGGTTAACCTCGCATGATTATTCGCCTTGGCTATGTGGCTATGTCGACGGTAGTCAAGAACGCATCCCCGTCCAAAACGATGACAGTCACGAACTTCAGCAAGCTTCTGGACCGAGATGCGGCCATTCGGAAGCTTGAGCGACTCGGTTCTGAGAATCTGCAAAATACGCTTAGATTGCTTAGGCACAATCGTGCGCATGATATCATGGTTTTTCGTTTTTCCTCCAGGCTGATCCCGCTCATTGGGCATGAAATGTTAGGTGACTGGGACCCTATTACCATACTATCAGCGGAATTCCAAGAGCTTGGCAGCTACGCTAAGCAATCTGGTATGCGCGTTAGCTTTCATCCGGATCATTTCACCGTGCTGAGTACGCCAAAGGAAGATGTGCTGCGGAAATCAGTGGAGGATCTAGAGCGGCATACGGCTATGCTTAACGCGATGGGGCTGGGTGTGGAAGCCATGTGCAATATTCATGTTGGTGGTTCCTACGGCGATAAAGAGAAAGCGGCGAAGCGATTTATTCAGAATTTTTCCACGTTGCGACCTGAAGTTCAGAGGCGGCTCACCCTTGAGAATGATGATAAAACCTTTACTGCGCAAGAGACACTGGATATTGCAGAAAAGGTGGGAGCGCCTATGGTGCTGGATATTCATCATCATGCGGTCAATAACAACGGGGAGGATGCGGCAGATCTCTGGCCGCGGATCCGACAAACATGGTCGAGACAGGAGAGTGAGCAGTCCGAACAGGCTGCAATCGTACTCCCGCCGAAGATCCATGTTTCAAGTCCAAAAAGTGAAAGTGAACCAAGAAGTCATGCTGATTACGTGGAGGTAGGACCTCTTTTCGCATTCCTACGTGCGATTGCGTCAACCACGCCAAAGCTCGATATTATGATTGAAGCGAAGATGAAAGATGGAGCATTATTTCGCCTCATGGAAGACCTCAAAATGCAAGAGGGAGTTTCGGTTCTTGATCAAGCCTCAATCCAGCTATAACTATTCAGATTTAAATCTTGAATTGTTGGACAAAATGGGGTACTTTGGAGAGTGGGAATGAACGACGCACAATCCATTGTGAGAGGGGCTTCTTAATACCATGAGTCAATTGTTAACTGGAAAAAATATACTTGTAATGGGTGTTGCCAACGACCGCAGCATCGCTTGGGCTATTGCTCAATCCTTAGCGGCACAAGGAGCTAATCTTGTGTTTACGTTTGAAAATGAGCGTGTTGAGGAACGCGTTCGTAAGCTCGCGGACACGATTCCAGGCTCAACCTTGATGCCTTGCAACGTAACGGTAGATGCTGAGATCGAAACACTTGCATCTACACTCAAAGAGAAGTTCGGTGTGCTTCACGGTCTCGTACATAGTATTGCTTTTGCTAAAACCGAAGAGCTGGACGGGCTATTCGTTGACACATCGCGTGATGGTTTCGCATTAGCGCATGATATCAGCGCGTACTCCCTTGTAGCGGTATCCAAACGGATTTACCCGCTGATGACAGAGGGCGGCAGCATCATGACGATGACCTACCTCGGCGCTGAGCGTGCGATGAAGAACTACAACGTCATGGGCGTTGCCAAAGCAGCGCTGGAAGCTAGCGTGCGCTACCTGGCGAATGACCTCGGCCAATTCGGCATTCGCGTGAACGGTATCTCCGCTGGCCCGATTCGTACCTTGGCTGCCAAGGGCATCAAAGATTTCAACTCCATCCTGCGCCAAGTGGAAGAGAAAGCGCCGCTGCGCAAAACAACGGATACAGCCGAAGTAGGCGACACAGCGATGTTCCTCATGAGCAATCTGTCCCGCGGCATCACGGGTGAAGTTATCTATGTAGATGGCGGATATCATATCGTTGGCATTTAATCCTGCATACTTAGAAATTCCGTATTGCCTTATGGGTGATACGGTTTTTTTTACGGAAAAAACAGGCTGATTCTAGATAAAGTGTAAAATTATACGAATATTTTGGGATGAAACGCACTAGTATTAAAACCGTATAATTTACTATACTGGAGTTACCGATTAAATTAATGAAAAGAAAGAGTTGATATAAATGGTAGATAGTAAGGTGGAGCCTTTCGTGGTGGGCAGTAAGAGCTTTACAGCGGTGGCTATTAATACGGCAGCCAAGGCTGGGCAGTGGATTAAGAGCAAGCTGGGGGACATTAATAGCGTGGATACGAAGTACTCCTCGCAAGATTTGGTTACTGAGGTGGACAAAGGTTCAGAGAAGCTAATTCGTAATTTGATTATGACTCATTTTCCAGATCACTCCATTCTTGGCGAGGAAGGCGTAGAGCCTGGACCAGAGGCATCAGCCAAAGCGCTTCAAGCGATGAGCGATGAGGAGTATCTCTGGATCGTGGATCCGATTGATGGGACGACGAACTTTGTTCATGGCTTTCCATTCTTCTCTGTTTCGATTGCGCTGGCACATAAAGGTGAAATTATTGTAGGTGTCGTCTATGACCCTTCGCGTGACGAGTTGTTCGTTGCTGAAAAAGGGAAAGGCGCCTACATGCACGGCAATAAGACGACGGTTTCGCTTGATAGCAAGCTATCCGAGAGCTTGGTTGCAACCGGCTTTCCTGCAGACCGTGACGGGGCGCTCCCGATCAATCTTAAAGGGACGCTGGCTTTGGCGTCGAAGGTAAGGAATCTTCGCTCAGGTGGGTCAGCAGCGCTGCACATGGCTTACGTCGCAGCAGGACGATTAAGCGGGTTCTGGGAGATTGGTCTCAGCGCATGGGATGTTGCGGCAGGCTCGTTGTTGATTCAAGAATCCGGCGGTAAAGTGAGCGATACAGCTGGTAACCCATACAAGCTTACCGTGCGAAACGTGCTTGCTACCAATGGTCAAATTCATGACGAACTTCAGCAAGAGTTGGCTGGAGCGGGAGCGACAGGTTTGTAAGCTTGAGAAGATTATCTGGTGTTGACAATCCAGCTGCTTAAAGTATGATAAACCTATAATTTAATTTAGCTGCGGAGCCTAGGAGAACAGCAAGTTTATTTCAAATTGTACGTAACCATGCGTGCATTTGGGATAGCTTGCTGTTTTCTTTTTTATACATTTGGAGGTTGATGACCATGGAAAAGAAATACGTGCTTTCATTAGATCAAGGAACGACGAGCTCTCGTGCTATTTTATTTGATAAATCCGGTGCCATTATGGGGGTTACTCAAAAAGAGTTTACGCAAATTTACCTGAAACCAGGTTGGATTGAGCATAATGCCGAGGAGATTTGGGAGACGCAGCTTGAGGTACTTAAAGAAGTTTTGATCCAAAATCATGTGCACCCGCACCAGATCGCAGCTATCGGGATCACGAACCAACGTGAAACAGCGGTTGTTTGGGATAAACTTACGGGCAAACTTGTGTACAACGCCATCGTTTGGCAAAGCCGACAAACCATGGACATTTGTAATGAATTGAAGGAGAAGGGTTTTGATCCGAAAGTGCGCCAGAAAACAGGACTGCTGATCGATGCGTATTTCTCCGGTACGAAAGTGAAATGGATACTGGACAACGTGCAAGGCGCTAGAGAAAAAGCCGACAACGGCCAATTGTTGTTCGGCACCATCGATACTTGGCTGATTTGGAAATTGACTGATGGTAAGGTCCATGTGACGGATTATTCCAACGCATCGAGAACGATGATGTACAACATCCACGAATTGCAATGGGATCAAGAGCTGCTAAACATGCTGAATGTCCCTGCATCCATGCTGCCAGACGTTCGTCCTTCCAGTGAAGTGTACGGTGAAACGTCCAAAAGTTTGTTTGAAGTTCAAATTCCTATCGCCGGAATCGCTGGTGACCAGCAAGCGGCATTGTTCGGACAGGCTTGCTTCGAAGAAGGCATGGCCAAAAATACTTACGGTACAGGTTGTTTTATGCTTATGAACACGGGCTCCAAAGCGGTTGCTTCCCAGAACGGACTGCTGACTACGATTGCATGGGGCTTGGATGGTAAAGTGGAGTATGCGCTGGAAGGCAGCATTTTCGTTGCGGGCGCTACGATTCAGTGGTTGCGAGACGGTCTTAAACTTATTGAGAAGGCATCTGATTCTGAGAAGCACGCAGCTGCTGTAGCTAGCACGGAAGGCGTGTATCTCGTGCCTGCTTTTGTAGGATTAGGCGCACCTTACTGGGATATGGAAGCTCGGGGCGCGATCTTTGGGTTGACGCGTGGCACGACGCAGGACCACTTTATACGTGCAGCAGTAGAATCCTTGGCCTACCAAACGAAAGATGTGCTGGAAGCTATGGAAGCAGATTCGGGCATCCAATTACAAAAGTTGGCGGTTGATGGAGGCGCTGTGGCGAACAACTTCCTGATGCAGTTCCAGGCCAATCTTTTAGGCGCCGCCGTAGATCGCCCACGCGTACTGGAAACGACAGCGCTTGGCGCAGCTTATCTGGCTGGTCTAGCTGTTGGCTACTGGGCAGGCAAGCAAGATATTATCCAGAACAAAGTGATCGAGCGTACGTTCGAATCATCCATGGAACCTGCTGAGCGCGATGGGTTATATGAAGGCTGGAAAGCAGCGGTTCAAGCAACTATGGGCTATAAACAGAAGAAAGAGCAATTGGCCTAGAGAGAGATTATTGAGATTGCCAACCGTCGCATGACCGAAGATCCTGGACGCTGTGCACGGCGGTAAGTCAAGTCTGGTCTAAACGCTCAATATGCTCTATAATATGAGTTATATCGTTTATTTAAACGTTTCAATTAACTGGACACGCACAGGCGTGATCGGGAAATGGATGGAGAGCTTCTATGACGGCAAATACACAATCGCATTCAGGATCTGGCCCGGAGATCATCACATTTGGGGAAACGATGGCATTGCTCATGCCCTCCGGTGGCAAGGGATTGGAATATTCTTCTGAGCTTCACAGCTTGTTTGGCGGTGCTGAAAGTAATGTAGCTATTGGTATATCGCGGCTTGGCGGCAAGGTCGGCTGGTTCGGACGATTAGGCAAAGATCCATTAGGCCGCATGATTTTCAAAAAAATCCGTGGTGAAGGCGTCGATGTTTCACGTGCTGAGTTGACTGCTGAAGCTCCTACGGGGCTAATGATGCGTGAAGTTCTTATGGGCAAAACGTCAGTCTACTACTATCGCAAAAATTCAGCTGCTAGTCACATGAGCGCAAAGCATTTGGATGAGGCTTATATCGCTGGGGCCAAAATCCTGCATATCACAGGCATCACTCCTGCCTTAAGCGAGTCTTGTAAAGAGGCGGCTTTCGAAGCTGTTCGCATGGCTCGTAAGCATGGCGTCAAGGTCAGCTTTGATCCTAATCTGCGTTTGAAGCTTTGGCGTATCGAAGAGGCGCGTCCCGTGCTGTTAGAACTGGCTAAGCTGTCTGATATTTTCTTACCTGGTTTAGATGAACTGAAGCTGCTCTACCAGACGGAAGACTGGGATGTTATCGTTAGTAAGCTGCGTGAATTATCCGCGATATCCATCGTCAAAGGTGGAGAAAATGAGACGTACGTCGTAACCGCAGATAGCGTTACAGCAATTCCTTATTTCAAAGCGGAGCATGTGGTTGATACGGTTGGGGCGGGTGATGGTTTTTGTGCGGGCTTTTTGATTGGCTTGCTAAAAGAGTACGCATATGTGGATGCCGTGCGCATCGGTAACCTCGTGGGCTCCTTGATCGTTCAGACTGAAGGTGACTGGGAAGGCGCTCCGACTTGGGAACAAGTAGAGGCTGTACTTAATGATGTTAAACATATTGAACGCTAAATGCTTGAAATAGAAGGGTGTAGATTCTAATGAAAAAAATTAAACTTATCCAACAAATATCCAGTGAAGGTGTCGTTGCTGTTCTACGTGGCGATACGCCAGAAGAAGTCGTGGAAATGGCCGATCAAGCCATTGCCGGCGGTATTAAGGTCATCGAGGTCACAATGACCGTGCCTTACGCGCTGCGCGCGATCGAGGAGCTCGCGAAGCGCTACTCGAGCACAGCGCAGGACGCGGCCAAGTACGCGATCATCGGGGTGGGCACAGCCCTTGACCCCGAGACGGCGCGTGCCGCGATCCTCAGCGGGGCCGAGTTCGTTGTCGGCCCATCGCTTAACCCGAAAACGGTTGAGCTCTGCAACCGTTACAGAGTTCCCGTCATGCCAGGGTGCATGACGATTGCGGAGATTCAGACGGCGCTTGAGCTCGGCGTCGATATCGTCAAGCTCTTCCCGGGCAATCTTTACTCGCCCGCGATGATTAAGGCCATTAAAGGTCCGTTGCCGCAGGCGAACATCATGCCGACCGGCGGCGTCTCGCTGAGCAACCTCGGCGAGTGGATCCAGGCCGGCGCGGTTGCCGTCGGCATCGGTTCCGATTTGACTAGCGAAGCCGTCAAAACCGGTAACTACAGCCTTGTCGCCAAGAAGGCGGTTCAATATATCGAGGCCTACCAAGCGGCCAAGAAGTAGGAAATGCGTACGCTCCGTCGAAATGATGACGGAGCGTATTTTTTTGAAGGTGAATAGTAGTCTGATCATGAAAGGAAAGAGACGATGAATCATGGCAAAGCGAAGCTGGTGCTGCAGGTCGATAATTTTCAAGAGTCCGTGTCTTTTTATATAGAACAGCTTGGTTGGGAATTGGTGGAGGCGGCGTCTGAGGGCCATGCAGCATTGCTTCGCATTGGGTTGAATGATGAAGTTGTATTGAAACAGAGAGGTCAGCTAACCAAGCAGGAGCATGAATTACAAGAGGCTTACCTAACTCGGTGGTTGCAGCCTAAGTCCTATAGCCCTAAAGCGGGGGATCTCGTTTATATAGGGGTTAGCTCTGTTAAAGAAGTGGAAAAAAGCTTGCAAGAAAACGGATGGAATGAGCTGAGAAAAGAGGAAGAGCCGGGGCATATTCGTAAGGTTATTGTTCCTGCCATTGATGGGTATACCTTCGTTTTCTGGGAGGAACTTTTTGCTTCGGATGATGAAATTAGGAAGATGTACGCTGATGGTATAGATGAGTTGGAATGTGCCGTAGATGGCCTTTCTGACGAGCAGCTCAATGTAACGGAAGCTCCGGGCAAATGGTCGATTCGTGAACAAGTTTTGCACCTAATTGATTTGGAATTAGTCACGATTCACAAAGTGAAATTTGCCCTAGCAGAGTCGGGGCGTACCTACCATGGAAATCCTTTTTCGCAGGACGATTGGAGTGTCAGTCTTCATTATGCGTCGAGGCCAATAACATACGAAGTGCAGCTTTTTCGCAGTTTGAGACAGCATATCCTTGGACTATGTGAACATCTCCCTGGTGCGCTTGAGCGGACAGTTATAACTGCAAATAACCGCGAAGAGTCAGTTGCTAGATTGCTCAAAATGATGGCAGGGCATGCTAGGCATCATGTACGAGCTGTGGAACGAATTCGTGAACTTCATGGCTATTAATTTCGGTTACGGCTTGCATGAGTTATGTATATTCTCGCTAGGTGAATGATGTTGTAAAAAGTGCAACAATTGCAGCCTAAATCCCTCTTATATCCCTTTGTTGTTGTATAATGTACAACAATTTGGTCCTATTTTGCAGAAGGGGGTTCTTTGATTATCAATACTGCTGGATCAGCATCCATCGGTGTACACATTTTGTCTATCGCTAAGCTTGAAGGGCTCCGCGTACCGGAAGATTTGTCCACATATAAGAATTTATATATTTTGGGCTTGGGGTTAAACGGAGATTAACCCTTATTTATCATATAAAAAAGAATAAGTGTTTTGGGATGGGGAGCGAACTTTAACGAGAAGCGTGACTGTGGGTTTGGTAATCCTGCAATTGTGCATGCTTTTTTTCTTTAAATAGCCCATATTGGTAAATTCCTGCGATTGTGCAGGCTTTTCGATCTTTTTTTAATTTCAGGATGGAAAAACTAAAAATTCCTGCATATTAGCAGGATTTTCCACTTCTGAAACAATTTTAGCAAAATACCTGCACTTTCGCAGTTATTTTAAGCCGTTGAAAAATAGTACTCCTAGAACGAACAGTAAGTAATCCTTTCCTATCAAAGGGAATCGAACCCAACTTTAAAATAGCAGAGTAATTTTGGGACCGAGATTGGTTGTCAAACAGACGTCGGGGCCAATACCTCAGCAAGAATAAGAAAACGTAAGAGACTGATCTATGGCTTTGCAGCCGTGGTCAGTTTTTTTGCTTGTATTTATCAGCTCAAAACATTAAAATATATGATATATATGACATATTTATTATTTGTTATATGTTTATAGGCAATAAAAGACGTATAACATTAAACATTTTTCTCATAACAAATGATCAAAGGACGGTGCAGCTCTAAATGCCATACACGCCAATCAAGGTGGAAACCCTTAAGGAGTCGCTTAATCGAATCGAAAATCATATCTACAAGCCAGCAGCTTCCCTGTCAGCCATCGCTTACGTAACGAAGGAGCCCGTATCATTCGAACAAAGAATGTCGGGACAACGTCTCGAAGTTCGCCCAGGCGAAAAGTGGGGGGAGCTGTGGGACTGTGCCTGGTTTCATTTCCAGGGTGAAGTGCCGCGGTCGGCTGCTGGAAGCAAGATCGTGCTGCTGATTGATGTAAACGGAGAACTATGTCTTGTTGATGGGGAAGGAACACCGACACAAGGGCTCACAAACGTGAACTCGGAGTTTGACTTAACGCTAGGCCTGCCTGGCAAACGCGTCGTACATATCGTTTCTAGCGCATCGGGGGAAGAAGTTATCGACCTCTGGGCTGACGCTGGCAATAACGATTTGTTTGGGCGCTACCGGAGCGGAACGCTGAAAGAGGCTCAAATTGCCATCTGCAGGGAGGAAACGAGACAGCTGTTTTACGATTATGAGGTGCTGCTCGATCTGGCCAAGCATCTAGAGGATCAATCTGCAAGAAGAGCGCGTATTCTTCAGGCCCTTTATGACGTTCATCTATTGCTCAGGGATATAACGGATGAGAACGTGGCGCAGGCTAGACGAATTCTGGCTCCGGCATTAAGCAAGCAGGGTGGGGATCCAACACTGACGGCTACGGCGATTGGACACGCGCATATCGATCTGGCGTGGCTGTGGCCTATTCGTGAGACATACCGCAAAGGGGCTCGGACTTTTGCAACGGCGCTGCGGATGATGGAGCAGTACCCCGATTATGTATTTGGAGCCAGTCAGCCTCAATTGTACGAGTGGATTAAGCAGCAGCATCCCAAATTATATGCTCAGGTCAAGCAGCGCATTGCTGAAGGGCGATGGGAAGTACAAGGCGCCATGTGGGTGGAGCCGGACTCCAATATTGCGGGAGGAGAAGCGCTTGTAAGGCAAATCCTCTTAGGGAAACGTTTTTTCCAGCAGGAATTCGGTCAAGATATGAAGATGCTTTGGGTTCCGGACATTTTTGGATATTCGGCCAGTTTGCCGCAGCTTCTGCAGAAGTCCGGGGTTGAGTATGTGATGACGCAGAAGCTGTCGTGGAACGTCCATAATGATCATCCGCATCATACGTTTTTCTGGGAAGGGCTGGACGGAAGCCGCGTGTTGACGCATTTGCCGCCAGAAGATACTTACAATGGTCCTGCGCTGCCAAGGTCGATTCTAAAGGCTGAAAGAGATTATTTGGACAAAAATGTATCCGACCATTGCCTTGTCGTGTTCGGAATCGGAGACGGCGGCGGCGGACCGGGGGAAGAGCACCTGGAGCGCCTTCAGCGTGAGCGAAATCTCCAAGGGCTTATCCCGGTGAAACAGGAGCCTGCTCTGAACTTTTTCGAGAAGCTGGCTGCGAATAAAGAGAAATATAAGACATGGAAAGGTGAACTCTACCTAGAGAAGCACCAAGGGACGCTTACCAGCCAAGCTCGCAATAAACGATATAACCGGAAAATTGAAAAGGCGCTCAGGGAGCTGGAATTCGCTGCTTCTCTCCATTTCGCATACGGTAAGGAATATCCGTCCGAGGAGCTTGAAACGATCTGGAAGGAAGTGCTGTTGTACCAATTCCACGATATTTTGCCCGGTTCATCTATTAAGCGTGTATTCGACGAATCCCTGGAGCGATACGAAATATTACTAGCTAAAGTAACGGAGCTAACCGATCAAATGTACCGCGGCTTTGCATCCTCCATAGGGACGCAGGGAGCAGAACGTCCGATGGTCGTCTTTAACTCCCTTCCATGGGAACGCAGCGAATGGATGCAGCTAAATCATCAATGGATACAGGTCACGACTCCTGCTATGGGCTATCAGGTGATAGATACGGCAGTCTTACAACAAGGCTCTTCATTCGAAGTAACGGCTGTGAGCGAAATACTCGAGAACGAGTTGATCAAGATAGCGTTTAGGTCGGACGGAAGCATTTTATCAATTTTCGATAAAGAGTTGGGTAGAGAAATAATCGCTGCCGGCGAAGCCGGGAACGTGTTATCCATATATCATGATGACGGCGATGCATGGGACTTCCCTGAGGATTATGCAGGAACGAAGCCTGCGCAGATGAAGCTCATGCAATCGAAGGCTTACGTCAGTGGACCAAAAGCAGTAGTTGAGCAAGAGTATCAGTATGGCAAATCCGTACTCACACAAAAAGTTATTCTAACGTCGGGCAGCAAACGAATCGATTTTGAAACGGATGTCGACTGGCAGGAAGACAGTAAAATGCTGCGTGCTGCTTTCCCAGTCAATGTGTATGCCGATCAAGTGAATTGCGAAATTCAATTCGGTCATCTCAAAAGACTGACTCACCGAAATACGTTGTGGGATTACGCTAAGGACGAAATATGCGCTCATCAATGGATTGATCTTTCCCAACCAGACTTCGGTGTCGCTCTCTTGAACGATTGCAAGTATGGGTATAGTGTTAAAGGCAACGTTATGGATATTAACTTACTTCGCAGTCCATCGCATCCGGATCCGACTTGCGACAGGGCGCAACATCAATTCGTATACGCCATATTGCCGCATGAAGGAGATTTCATCCAAGCAGAAGTTTACAAGCAAGGCTATGAATTAAATGCTCCGATATCCGCGGTCTTGGCGAGTACGGAACAAGGCGGACTGCCGAAGAAGTACTCCGGCTTTGAGATTGAAGGCGCAAAGGTCATGATTGAAGCGGTGAAAAAAGCGGAGGACGAAGAGGCTCTCGTGGTTCGACTTTACGAAACTTCGGGAGCGAATGGCGATATCAAGCTTTCGGTTCATCTTCCTCACCGGGAGGCTGTGCTAACCGATTTGATGGAAACCCCCTTAGAGACGCTGAAAGGCGAGGAGGGACACTACCAGCTTTCCTTTACGCCGTTCGAGATTAAAACCGTACTCATTCGCTTATCACATTAAATGCCAACTTAGGACTTCCTAGTGCATGGATACCAAAGAGCCCGATAACCGCGTTTCATTAGAAACGAGATTACCGGGTTCTTTGTGTTGGTCCCTCATTCGACGGGGGAGGGGGTTACTTACTTCTTATGTTCCGCTTCATATTCACTGGCGAATTCCTCCAGAGACTTCACCTTACCATGTGGATGCTGAGCTTGTTTGCGGCTTTTCCATGCTGCTTCATCGCGGCGTTTCGAGTGGCTCATAGCTAAAAACCTCCTATGGTATGCGGATGGGTGATGCTACTTAATAAAATGCGATGGTTGAGCATATTTTATGCACGGGGTGCAAATTCTCCCCATGAAAAAAAGCTCCACAAGACCAGTTAAGGTCCTGTGGAGCTTTGTAATTGAACTATTCCGTAGCAACGGATTGGTCAGCTTGCATGTTGACCGGGGAGATACGGATGAAGTTAGCTTCAAGATTGCTTAGCAAACCTTCGACTTTTGCTGCTGCATCGGATTGACCGGATTTAGCAAGCTCAGCGTGGTAAGCTGTGAGCAATTCAGTAAGATCTTTTTTGCTTTGTACGCCAATAGTCTCGATTTTAACTTTCGCGCCTTTGGCAATACGACGTTCGATGGCTGCTTGATCTAGACCCATTTCTGGAACAAGACGCTGGTAGATCACGCCCCCAGTCATACCTGCGCAAATCCATGGGCCTGGATCGCCCATAACCACGGCACGGCCGTTTGTCATGTACTCGAACGCAAAGCCTTTGAGGTTCGCACGAGCAGCAAGTCCGCCAAGCTCATCACGTAATGGCGTAGTGATCTCGCCGCCGAATACGACGTCAGCACCGGAGAAACGGATACATGCGCGAGTATCTGCGCTGCCTTGGATCAAGAACAAGCCTTTTTGTGCACCGTAACCGAACGATTTACCAACGCTTCCGTTGATGAAGGTGTTGTTTTTGCCAAGTGATTTAACAATCGCAACTTTACCGCCGAAGGCCATTTTACCAAGACCGTCCTCAGCGCCGCCGTGAACAGTAATGTCTACGCCGCGAGCATTGAATGCAGCCAAACCGTTTCCTGGTACGGAACCGTCGATCAAGTTCAACGCAACAGTCGGTAATTCATCGTAGCTGCCGTCGAAACGATCTCTTACGCGATGGCTGGAGTAACGAGCTCCGAGAATACGGGATTCAGCATCCACTTTGGACCAGTTGCGAACGATTGGAGCATCAAGAGCCAAGGATTCTGGGAAGAATTCCAGACCTTCTGCACCTGCGGCGATACGGATATCGGATGATACTGCCGCTTCTTCCATTGCTCGCTCAGCATCAGAGATGAACTGAAGTGGAGCCGGACAGAGGATGTCAGACAGATCAATACGATCTAGGTGGCTGATTTGTTCCAATAGATCGGAACGGCCAACGAGCTCTTGTAAGCTTTTGAAACCAAGGGAAGCGACAACTTCGCGTACTTCTTCACCAATACCACCAAACAAACGAACCAAGCTGTCTACAGCTACATCGAATTGACGTGGCACGAAACGGCGAAGGCCTTTTTCTTCGGCTTCTTCCATGGAATCGATTTGTGTTGCGATACCTACGTGGCAAGTGTCTAAGTGACAGCCGCGGCAAGTGGTACAACCGATCGATTGCATAGCGATACTGCCGAATCCTGCACGGTTTGCACCGAGCATAACCATTTTAACGACATCACTGCCTGATTTCAGACCGCCATCGGACCACAGCTCAACGCGGTGACGAAGACCAGCCTCAAGCAAAGCAACGTGAGCAAGTTTTGTGCCGATTTCCGTAGGAAGACCTACGTGCGTCAAGGAATGGATACGAGCCGCACCTGTACCGCCGTCAAAACCGGAAAGTGTGATAACGTCAGCGCCTGCTTTCGCTACGCCAACCGCAATCGTACCGATACCTGGTACAACTGGGATTTTAACGATAATTTTCGCTTTACGACCGCTAGCTTCTTTGAGCTCGGAAATGATTTGCGCCAAATCCTCGATCGAGTAGATATCATGATTGTTTGAAGGAGAGATCAGGTCAGAACCAATGGTTGCGTTACGAGCAGCAGCGATTTTCGCTGTTACTTTGGAACCTGGCAAGTGACCGCCTTCGCCCGGTTTAGCCCCTTGACCGATCTTGATCTCAAGGAAAGCAACCGCGTTAGCGAGTTCTACGTTAACACCGAAACGTCCGGATGCGACTTGCGCACCGCGCGTTTTTTTGTAACGGCCGAGCATATCTTTAATCTCTCCGCCCTCGCCGTTCATGGTAACCATGTTCAGGCGTTCGCCGGCTTCAGCGTAGGCTCGGAAAGCTGTTTCATTTTGTGAACCGAATGACATCGAAGAAATCAGCATCGGCAAGGAGTGACCGCCAATGGAGATATCAACTTGCGACGGATCGAGTGCCTTACGGCCTTCGCTCAGTGCTTTGTCAATGTTGAATCCAGCAATGTGACGAATGGAAATCGGGTTCTTCTTCTCTTCTTCACGCAGTTTGTCGCGGTAGTCGCTATAAGGAGCAGCGCCTGAAGCGGCGTCGCCTAATGCTTTCCACATACGTTGGAAGAAACGGAAGTTTTTCGCTGCTTTTGCTTTCGGGTTGCTGAAATCATTGTAACGTGCTTCAGCATCCGCTTCGAGCTGGGCAAAGCCAGTTCCCGCTTTTTCGCTGCCGAGGTAGTTCACGATATCTAATACTTCAGCAACTTCCGGATGGAAGCCGATGGAGGAGAAGAAACGTGTATAACCGCGAAGCTCATGGGTACCGATCGTGGAAATAACTTTCTCCAGACCTTTCGTCAGCGCTGCATACACTTTGCGTGCTGCTGCAGCATTGCCTTCTTTATCAGAAGCCGTTGAGAACAACAGGTAAGGTGAGATGACGTCTGCGCCAAGACCGCAAGCTACAGCGATATCATGCAAGCTGCGAATTGCAGCGGAACGCAGGATCAAAGTAACATGGCGGCGCAGGTTGTCGCCGAAACCGAGCTTCTCCGCACGAAGTGCGATATCGATTTTGGACACGGCAAGATGCGGCTCAAGCCATAAACGGTCATTTTGATGAGCTTCTGCATCGTCAAGAACGATAAGTGCAGCACCATTGTGGGCTGCAGAGATAGCAGCAGCAGCTAGAGCGTCCAAGCCATCACTCAAGGAAGTTCCACGAGCGAATGTACTAGAAAGTACGGCTACAGCGTTATCTCCTTGTGCGCGGAACAGGGCCAACAATTGCTCATAAGAAGGTTGTGACAAGTGCTCTTCGCTATCTACGCCATTCGTACCTTCAAGTACAAGTGGAGCTAGGAGCTCAAGACGTAGGTTGTTATCTACTTGCGCATAGACAGGAGTGCGAGTACCGGCAATGATACGTGTGGAGAAATGCTCCATCTCACGGTCACGGTCAATCGCTGGGTTCGTAACAACCGCTACGCTTTCTTTAATAAAGTCAGGCACGTTCTGGCGTTCCCAAGCAAGAGCAGCGTGAGGTGAATCGTGACCCAGGGAGCGGATAGGTTCTGCACCTGTTTCAGACATCGTTTCGATATGTTGAATACCGTCACGATCCCAACCAAATGCACTATACAATTGGTCTGTCGCTACAATGTTCTCATTAAGCTCAGCTTGAGTATCTGTTTTGACAGGATTCAGAAATTTGCGAAGTCCGCCAATATTCAGACGTTTGCTAGCGCGCTCGTACACTAAAGTTTGCACTTCGTGGTAAGGAATCACTTGAACGTGTTCACCTGGTGTAAGGACAACGCCCACTTTTTCGCCTGGTGCAATTGGTTTCGGATCAGCAACCATTTCGCCAACCGTAATAACACCCTGCTCCGAGGAGAAGTATAAGGAAGTATCGCTCTCGACCATCCATACCGGACGAAGACCAAGCGCATCCACGCTGAAAATACATTCGTTGCCATAACGAGAAACGATACCAGCAGGACCTTGTGCAAAATGGCCCCATACTTGACGGTAGTAAACATATAAATCTTGAAGTTCCGGACGGAACTGTTTCATTTCATTAATAATAGGAGGGAATACCATTTCCATAGCTTCGAAAAGGGACAATCCAAAACGGTGAATGAACGTTTCAATCGTTCTGTTCATGTCTTGGGAGTCAGAACCGCCGCTAACGAGCGGTACACCAACCATGTCTGCTTCAATACGAAGTTTCTTAACCGTGTTAATTTCACCATTGTGCCCGAGTAGGGAGAACGGTTGAACGCGGAAGAAGCTGGACAATGTGTTCGTTGAATAACGGTTGTGACCAATTGTAACTTGGGAAGCAAACAACGAATCACGTGTGTCGTTAAAGTATTTAGGAAGGATGCTTGCAGCGCCTAAAACTTTGTAAGCAGATGTAACATTGCTAAGTGTAGCGACGTGAACGTTATATTTGTCTTCAATTGCAATATGCAGTTCAAAAAGGTGATCGGCCACTTGGCCTTCTGTTTTATTGCTAATCGCTGCAATTTGCCAGAAAGTAGGCTCATCGTTCAAGCCGTTAGGGCCTAAAACGCTGCTATCGACTTGATTCTCTTGCTCAAGAATGATGGAAACATCATGGGCAGCAAAGAGCTCGCGAATGCCATTCTGAATCTCGGTAACGGTCAGCTCAAACTTGCGCGGAACAAAGATATGTCCAACAGAAAAACGGTTGTCGTAAGCAAGTTTGCCGTCAAGACCCGCATCTGTTAATTTCTTTTCCCAAAGGGCACGTGGAATATCCGTTAAAATTCCGCAACCATCACCTTCACCGTTGATAAAACCCGAACGATGCTCCATCTTTACGAGGGCTTCAATCGTTTTTTGGATGTTATCAGGGGAAGGGTGACCATTCTTTTCAATAATACAAATAATACCGCAGCTGTCGTGTTCTGTTCCTAGGAGATCTTGAAAACGGCCTTCATTACGCATCAATTCATTCATTGCTCTGGTCAGTCGCCTGACCGTCACCTCCCATACATATTTAAACTCCTCTTGCACTACGCTTCTTGCATTCTGGCATTAATGAGCCCGCAACCCTAGCATTTTCAAGGAATTACCCACAAAGGGGTCAAAACCGAAATATGCAAGAATGTGAATAAAAATGCAATATTATTGAATAGCATACCAATTTCAAGGAAATATTCCCCTCGAAATGAGGCTCTAATCGACCTATATTAAAGTAAGGCATTACACACAAAAACCAGCAAAGAATTTGTAAATCATGCCCTAACTTTCTAGGAAAATACTATGAAAACAAGACATTTCGCGAAAAGGGTAAAAGTAATCTTAGAATAGCATGAAAAACTTCATCCGACAATAGTTGCAGATCGAAATCACAAATGTAAGCGTTACCTTTTCTGCATACTGGTGAATAAAACCATATTTCTCATGGCTTGGGGCACTCTTAAAATACGAACGAACTACAATCCATATAGGATCATAGTTCGTTTTTGGGACATGTTGGGGGAGAATTTGGTGTTGTTTGGAGGTTAGGAGGTTGTTGAGATTGTGGGGATGATGACCTAAGGGCAGGGGTAAGGGTAAGGGCAAGAGCGAGAGATAGGGCAAGGGCGAGAGTAAGGGAAGGGGTGAGAACAAGAGCAAGGGCAATGGCAAGGGCAAGAGCAGGGGTAAGAGCAAAGGCGAGAGCCAATTGCGAGTGCGAGTGCAAGAGTGAGAGCAAGGGCAAGGGCAAGGGCAAGAGCTAGACCCAACCCCAACCCCAACCCCAACCCCAACCCCAACCCCAACCCCAACCCCAACCCCAACCCCAACCCCAACCCCAACCCCAACCCCAACCCCAACCCCAACCCCAACCCCAACCCCAACCCCAGCCCCAGCCCCAGCCCCCAGCCCCCAGCCCCCAGCCCCAGACCTAACCCCCAACCCCAACCCCAGAGCTAGAGCATCTATTAGTAATGAGGATAATATGGTTCCATTGGAAAGATCCAATGGAAGTGCCCTAAAAAGTGGGAGAAATTAGATTTCATTGGATATTTTCCAATGAAAGTGTGAATTTTAGGGTGTATAAATCGATTTCATTGTATTTTATCCAATGGAAATAGGGGTAGGTTTGCATACCTACCCATAACACCAAACCAATACACCAAACCCAATCTAAACCCATAACCAGAAACGACACCCCGCGACCCCCATGGGAAGTCATTTTAGCGATTTTTCATCGTTTTGAAAGCTTGGTCAACGGCATCTAGCGTTTGTGCGATGTCGTCTTCCGTATGGGCGATGGTCATGAACCATGCCTCGTATTTGGACGGAGCGAGGTTAATACCTTGCTCCAGCATTAGTCGGAAGAAATCAGCGAAGCGTTCGCCATCGGTATCCTGTGCTTCGTCATAGTTCGTGACGGGATGGTCACAGAAGTGGGTGGAGAAGGCGCCGCCGATGCGATTTAGCGTCAAGGCGATGCCGTGCCTTGCGGCGGATTCTGCGATGCCGCCGGCAAGTGTTGCGCCAAGCTGCTCGAGCTTGGCGTAGACATCAGCCTGCTGGAGGATCTCCAAGCAGGCGATGCCGGCCGAGATGGAGGCGGGGTTCCCCGCCATCGTGCCGGCTTGATAAGCAGGTCCGAGCGGAGCGACCTGCTCCATCACGGCCTTGCGGCCCCCGTAGGCACCTATCGGCAGCCCGCCGCCGATCACTTTGCCGAGGGCCGTAAGGTCCGGCTCCACAGCGGCGAAGCGCGCCGCCGCCTCGGAAGTGCCGCCCTCCGCGAGCGGGAGGCCGGGGTAGGTCTGTGCCGCTCCGTAATGGAAGCGGAACGCCGTGATGACCTCGTCGTAGATGACGAGGGCGCCGTGTTTGCGAGCAGCTGCGCAGAGCTGCTCGAGGTAGCCGGCATGAGGCATGACCATGCCGAAGTTGCCGACGATAGGCTCCACCATCACCGCGGCGATCTCTTCACCCCAACGCGCAAGCGCGGCTTCGAGTGCCGGAATGTCGTTGAACGGCACCGTAATGACCTCTTGCGCGATGCTCGCAGGCACGCCCGCGCTGTCCGGCGTGCCAAGCGTGGACGGCCCGGAGCCGGCCGCCACAAGCACAAGATCCGAGTGGCCGTGGTAGCACCCGGCGAACTTAATGATCTTGGTGCGCTTCGTGAAGGCACGCGCCACGCGAATTGTCGTCATCACGGCCTCTGTGCCGGAGTTGACGAAGCGCACTTTGTCGAGCGAAGGTATCGCCGACTTCAGCATCTTGGCGAACTCGATCTCGAGTTCGGTCGGAGTGCCGTACAGCGTGCCGTTCTGCGCGGCGCGGCAAATCGCCTCGGTCACGTGCGAATGCGCGTGACCGGTAATGATAGGGCCATAGGCGGCGAGGTAGTCAATGAAGCGATTCCCGTCTACATCCCAGAAGTGTGCGCCTTGCGCACGCTTCATGAAGACGGGCGCGCCGCCGCCGACGGCTTTGAATGAGCGGGAAGGGCTGTTGACCCCGCCGACAATATGTTTCAGTGCTTCTTGATATAACTGCTCGGATTGTTTGCGTTCCATTAGAAAATCATCCCTTTGCGTAATGTAGTCGTTTAGGTATTCATGTAGTCGTATAGCCTATGTACTCGTTTAACCTCTTAGAAAAAGCCCCTACTTGAAGGGCGCTAAGCCCTCTAGCCAAGTAGAGGCAAGTAGGATTTCATTTTTGTTTAATTCACTTAGTCGTCGTCTTCACCGAAGACTTCGAGGTAGGCGAAGGCGATGGCTTCGTAGGACCAGAGTCAGCTTCAGCTTTCCCTGCAAAAAGGTCTTTCACATAAAGCTGCAGCTTCTCTTTATTCGCCGTAATGACGGCTGCGCCGCGGACGTTTTTCTCGATCAGCAGATCGGTTGGCGGTAATTGGGAGCTTACGATTCCGTCAGCTTTCGCCTCATAACCAAGCGTACCGAGTTTGAGCATATCCGACACACTGAGGTTCGTATCGATATAAGGATCGATGGCATTTAGAATTCTTGGCAGCTTAATGAGGGAAGAGGTTGCTTGCATTTTTTGTGCGACCGCTGTCAGGAACTTCCGCTGACGTTCCGTCCGCGAAAAGTCGGACAAAGCATCATGTCGAAAGCGTACATACTGCAAAGCGGTTTTGCCATCAAGATGCTGAAGCCCTTTTTTCAAATTAATATCATACACATGATCATCTTCCGAGTCCGAATATTTCATATCTTTCTCGACGTCAATATCAATCCCGCCAACGGCATCAATAAGTGCAATGAATCCTTTAAAGTCGGTATAAACATAGTACTGAATAGGGATGCCGAGCAAATCGCTGACCGTTTTCATCGCTAGATTCGGACCGCCTGATGTAATGGCTGTGTTGATGCGATCTTCGCCTTCGCCAGGGATCTTCACATAGGTATCTCGAAGAATAGAGAAAAGGTGAGCCTTCTTGGTCACGGGATCAATCGAAGCGAGCATGATACTGTCTGAGCGGGGCAGCTCATTCTTCGTCATCCCACGCGAATCTCCGCCTAGAAGTAAGATGTTGACGCGTTGTTTTCCTTCCCATTTAGGTGGGGTGAATTTTTCCCCTTTATCTTTAATATTCTGGGCAATCAGGGTACCGCTGCCTTGTGGTTTGTCCGATTTATGGGAGATATTGTTCGCGAAATTATAGAATGAATATGAATAATAACCAGCTACCACCATAAGCAGCAAGCCGATCAGGAGCAAGGTTCGTTTTATGATTCTCAAAGGTTCAGCGCTCCTTTCATAAATAGAGGTAATCTGTACTTTTTTTTCTTACAGAATTCATGTATCATGAGTGTGTTGTACAATTCATCTTTATGATCCATATTATAGATGTTCTGAAACTTCGATAGCAAGTTACGGCGATTTTTGCCATTATATGTAGCCGAGTCTACACAGACAGGGGGTAAGTCCATGTTAGCGATTGATGTTCAAGATCTGCGCAAGGAATTTCAGGTTCAGCAGAGCCGCGGGGGTTTAAAGGGCGCATTTCAAGATTTATTTCAAAGAGAATATAAGCAAATTACAGCTGTGAAAGACATCAGCTTTCAAATTCCTAAAGGCGAAATTTGTGGATATATAGGTGAAAATGGTGCCGGCAAGTCGACTACCATTAAAATGCTGACAGGTATTCTAGTACCTACATCAGGACATATCAAGGTCAATGGTTTCGTCCCGTTTAAAGAGCGTGAGAAATTCGTAGCCGGAATAGGTGTTGTTTTCGGTCAACGCAGTCAGCTCTGGTGGGATATCGGTGTCGTCGAATCGTTTCAACTATTAAAAAAGGTGTACCGGGTGTCAGAAGCCGATTACAAAAAGCGTCTCGACGAACTCGTCGATCGTCTCCAATTATCCGATTTATTATCACGTCCCGTTCGTAAGCTAAGTCTAGGTCAGCGGATGCGCTGTGAATTAGCTGCTTCCCTTATTCATAATCCAGCGATTCTGTTCCTCGATGAACCGACCATTGGTCTAGATATCGTGGTGAAAACAGAAATTCGCGAATTTCTCAAATCGCTTAATCAGCGGTACGAAACGACGATCTTGCTTACAACGCATGACCTGCAAGATATAGAAGCATTGTGTTCCCGTGTTATCATGCTCGATGATGGCCGTATTATTTATGATGGCGGACTCGAAGAGCTGAAGATGAAATGGGGCAAAGGCAAAGAAGTCGTGCTGCAATTTGAGCAGGGGGCCACATTAGCTCGTCTTCAAGAGCTTACGCGAGGCCTAGATGTTGCTTGGCAGCTTGAAAATGAGCTGTCCGCCAAAGTGTTCATTCCGCACGAACGCGCCAATGTTTCTGAGGTGCTTAGCCGCGTAGTCGGCGTTTTGCAAATTCAAGATATCAAAATCAATGAAACGAATACGGATGATATCGTCCGTGAAATTTATAAAGCCGGCTCAGCCGATGTGAAACGTCAAGATGAAGTGCCGCAGCCAGAGGGAGTCGCGTCCCATGTTTAGTGCTTATTTAGAAGTTATCCGCATGCGATTTCTCATGATGCTCGCTTACCGTGTTAATTACTATAGCGGCATTTTGATCTATGCACTCAATATTGGTTCTTATTATTTTGTATATAAAGCAATTTATGGTGAGCAAGCTATAATAGGCGGCCTGACCCTAGGTCAGATGACGACTTATGTGGCCATTTCCTGGATGGGGCGCGCTTTTTACTTCAATAACTTAGATCGTGAAATTGCCAACGAAATTCGTGACGGAAGTGTAGCGATCCAATTCATTCGTCCTTATAACTACGTTTTTGTTAAAATGATGCAAGGACTGGGAGAAGGCGTATTCCGTCTGCTTCTCTTCACAACACCGGGCATGATCTTCATATGGCTGCTCTTGCCCATTCAGTTCCCAACTGATCCAAACCTGTGGGTTATCTACTTCGTGATGTTGTTTTTCAGTTTTCTGATTAACACGCAGCTTAATATCATTACGGGATTATTCGCTTTTTTCTTGGAAAACAACGAAGGTCTTATGCGCATGAAGCGCGTTGCCGTCGACCTGTTCTCCGGTTTAATTATTCCGATCTCCTTTTTCCCAGGATGGTCCAAATCGGTCTTGGAGTGGCTGCCATTTCAAGCGATTACTTACTTGCCGAGCGCTGTTTTCACAGGGAAAATTACAGGCTATGCGATATTCCAAAATCTTGGTGTTCAAGTACTTTGGTTCCTGGTCTTAATTATTCCGATCTATGCACTGTGGGTTAAATCCAAAACGCGTTTATTCGTACAGGGGGGTTAATACATGAGTTTCTATGTCTCCCTAGTTGTGGAATATTTGAAAAATTACATGAAAACACGTCTCACCTACCGATCCGATTTCTGGATTGAGGTTCTTTCCGACTTGATGTTCAATGGTTTGAATTTATTCTTCATTCTCGTCGTATTTTTGCAAACACAATCGCTTGGCGGCTGGAATCAAGAACAAATTTTGTTCATTTACGGTTATTTTATGATTCCATACGGCATATTCATCACTTTTTTTAACTTATGGGGCTTTAGTGAACGTTATATTGTCAAAGGGGAGATGGACCGCATCCTGACGCGTCCCGCCTACAATCTATGGCAATTGATGCTCGAGAACCTGAGTCCATCTTCATTATTTAGCGCATTAGCAGGCTTAATTGTTATGATTTACTCATGGGTTAAGCTCGAAATCCCGTTTCATTGGCATGATCCGTTGGTCTTTATTGTACTAGTGATTGGGTCTATTCTAATTTATGCAGGAGTATACATCTCGCTGACGTCGCTCGCCTTTTTCTCTGATGCGCCGACAGGTATTCTGCCGTTGATTTGGAACATCCAGAACTACGGGCGATATCCGGCTACGATCTACAATAAACTGCTCCGGACAATCTTGACATGGATTTTGCCTTTTGCATTCGTCGGCTTCTATCCGGCCGCTTATTTCATTGATCCAGTGAACTGGAAATGGTTCGCCTTGCTGACACCGGTTGTTGGTATTGCATTCAGCATCTTGGGTATTACGGTTTGGAATATTGGTGTGAAACGATACCGCGGCGCGGGATCTTAATAGTAAACTGAAAAGCCTAGTTCTTGCTAAAAAGCAGGAACTGGGCTTTTTTTATTATGACTATTTGGTTCGCTTAAGGTGTAAATAGCAGACCAAGTTTTGTGATAAAAGGCTGGACAAAACGCATAGGATAAGTAGTTGGAAGTGTCTGGATTATCGGTTGTTTATCATGGTTAAACGGAGAGGAGGAAAGGAGGAATGCCTATGCAGCTTGAAGGGGGTATTGTTGAAGCGATCGGTGGCACGCCGCTCATTCGACTTGGGCGTTTGTTCAAAAATCAGCCATTCGAGGTTTACGGGAAGATGGAGTGGATGAATCCAGGCGGCAGCGCGAAGGATAGGCCAGCACTCTTTATGCTGCGAGAAGCGATACGGCGTGGTGAAGTTACCCGCGATAGCGTCATTATCGAATCGAGTTCAGGTAATTTGGCTATAAGTCTTGCACAGCTATGCTGTTATCTGGGACTCCGATTCATCTGTGTGGTGGACCCACGCACAACCGAGCAGCATAAGCAGATTATCCGCAGCTTCCATGGAGAAATCGATCTTGTCACGGAACCTGATCCAGAGACTGGTGAATTTTTGCCGGCACGGATTCGGAGAGTAGGTGAGCTGGTTGAACAAATACCGAATGCGTATTGGACCAATCAGTATGGGAGTCCAGACAATGCCAAGGCACATATGGAGACGACCATGTCAGAAATCGGGGAGCAATTGGGACCGATCGACTATTTATTTTGCGGTGTAAGCTCGTGCGGAACGATACGTGGGTGTATGGAATATATTCGAAGTTGTGGATGGTCCACACAAATTGTTGCCGTGGATGCGGAAGGCAGCGTCATTTTCGGCGGGGAAAAAGGTTCGAGGAGGTTCCCAGGGCTCGGCGCCGGAATAACACCAGGTCTGTACAGGCATGATGTAGCGGACCTTGTTATGTACGTTTCAGACTTGGACTGCGTAGAAGGTTGCCGTGCTTTGGTGCGGAGTGAAGCGATTTTGGCGGGGGCATCGTCTGGAGGCGTTATTTCTGCGATACGCAAAATGAGCGGGATCATCCCTGAGGGAGCAGTGTGTGCAGCCATTTTGCCAGATCGAGGCGAGCGTTATTTGAACACCGTGTACAACGACGAATGGGTGCTGAAAGAGATAGGTTCTAATCCAAGTACCTGGCAGGGGAGACAGGAGTATGATTTATTTACTCGATGATCATATCCGAGATATCGATATCGATCGGACGACGGGTTTAGGAGTCTTCGATATTGCTTTGGCCATGTACTAGTGGAAGGAAGCGCTGCAGTTGGACAAAGGCGTAAGGTTATAGAGTAGTCGATCTGTACGATGTGAAAAGAAGCAGCACTGGCCTTGGTGGGGCAGTGCTTTTTTTTGATATTTTATTAGGGGGGATGGGATGGCGGTCTAGGTTTCTATCCACATAATTGTCCACAATTCCACAGGGTAAAAAGTCCCGTTGTGTATAACTTTTATACAAAGTGTCAACATATCCACAGATCGAGATATCCACAAGTAAATTTTAATTTTGAAACCTTATTTGTCACAAAACACCGCCCTATTTCGCCTTATACATGAAAAGCGAAAACGGAGGGTGATGAACATGAGAACATATGACACAGCGATTATTGGTGGAGGCTTAGCTGGTTTAATTGCGGCCATCGATTTAGCTAAGGGTGGAAATAAAGTGGTGATTTTGGAGAAATCGGGACGCTTGGGCGGCAGGGCCATAACGAATAAGAAAAACGATGCTTTCCTTAACTTAGGTGGGCATGCGTTATACCGCGCTGGGAAGGCATATTCGATTTTACAAGAGCTTGGAGTTCGTATAGAGGGAGGAGCGCCTGCATCTAAAGTGAACGCTATCTGGAACAATCAAATTCTTCCGATGCCAGCGAGTCCGATCAGTATGTTATCCTCTAAGCTTTTATCATGGTCTGGCAAAATGACCCTCCTGCGACTGGTGATGAAGTTAAACAAAATCGACACAACCACAATAAGAAATGCAACCTTAAGGGATTGGGCTGAAGGTGAAATTCCTGATCCGATGGTTCGTCATATTTTCTACGCGCTATGCAGAACCGCCACATATACGTACGATCCCGATTATCAGCTGGCAGGTCCCGTACTCGCACAAGTACAACGTTCACTTAAAGGAGTCTTATACCTCCATGGCGGCTGGCAAATGATCGTGGATCAACTACACGACAAAGCGGTTCAAGCGGGGGTTCATATCATTAGCGGCAAAGACGTGAAGGAGATCATGCATGAGGATGGCAAAGTTCAAAAGCTTAAACTTGCCGATGAAGAATATTTAGAAATCTCAAATGTGATCAGCACGGCTTCCCCTTCAGAGACCTACAAGCTCGTTCGTGATGCCGATCACACCGTGCTGAAACGGTGGAAGGATGAAGCCCGTCCGTCGAAAGCGGCATGCCTCGATTTAGGGTTGAAGAAGCTGCCCGTCCGCGGGAGGGATGTTGCCATCGCGTTGGATCAACCCCTTTTTTTCTCCCATCATACCGTTCATGCCAAATTAAGCGATAATGGTACCTTGGTTGTGCATATGGTGAAGTATAACGGATCTGGGGAAAACGATCCTAAAGCGGACGAACAAATGCTCGCCGCTACCATGAGTTCACTTCATCCAGGCTGGGAACAAGAGGTTGTCGCCAGACAATTTCTGCCTAATATTACGGTTGTCCACGACTATATGCACATAGGTAAATCAGATAGGTTTACAGGTCCGACTGTTCAGGGAATTCGTGGCCTCTATGTGGCTGGGGACTGGGTCAGTCATGGTGAAATGCTCGCAGATGCATCAGCGGCAAGCGCGAAACGAGCGGCAGAGGCTATTTTAAAATAAAGCCAGCTAGCGTAAAATTGCCATATCATCTAAATATAGAGAGGAGTTGCGTGATATGGAATTAGCCGGATCTTCCGAGCAGGTGTATACATCGAATAAGCCGCTTTTGTTCTCACTAGCCTATCGGATGCTTGGGAGTGTCATGGATGCTGAGGATGTCGTGCAGGAGGCATTTCTATATGTGAATGAGACGAATCCGGTGCATGTCCACAATCCTAAAGCGTATTTATGCAAAATCGTGACCAATCGGTGTATCGATAAGCTGCGTTCCGCCAGCAAAAAGCGTGAGGTCTACGTAGGTCCGTGGCTGCCGGAGCCACTAATAACGAGTGGTGACAATCAGGTTGAACCTGATCACTATTACTCCCAAAAAGAGTCCCTTTCAACCGCATACCTGTTGCTGCTGCAGCAGTTGTCTTGGGTAGAGAGAGCGGTATTCTTATTGAGAGAGGTACTTCAATATGAGTACGATGAAATTGCTGAGATTGTTGGGAAAAGCAGCACGAACTGCCGGCAAATTTTTCGCAGGGCCAAAAGCGCCATCAGCAGCTTTCCAGATCGTGAAGATGATCCTAAAGCTCAGCTCAAGCAGCCTGTTTTGGAACAAACTTCAGCTGTCGTGGAACAATTCGTGCAGGCTTTAGTAACTGGCAATATCGGTCAGTTATTGAACATCGTCAAAGCGGACGCTGTCCTTTATTCTGACGGTGGGGGTAAAGTGAAGGCCGCTGTTCTGCCTATTATGGGGGCGGAACGTATCGCCATGTTCTTTGCGGGGATTCTCTCCAAGGTTCCGCCTGGCTTCAGTTATTCATTAACAACTGTGAATGGAGAATTGGGCATTGTGGCTTACGATGATGGCCAACCGTATAATGTGACTTCCTTCCATATTGTTGATGGTCAGATTGCTGCTGTCTATCTCGTAGTTAATCCTGACAAATTGAGGCATTTATAAATAGCTCCTGCTTAACCTTCTTTTGCATGATCTCTCTTCGGGATTATGCGGAGGAAGGTTTTTTGTGCACTCCCCAAGCGGCTTTATGTTCCTAGACATTCAGTTCAGGCCAAGCCAAACGCCAAGCCTCTCTTGGAGAATACCTCAGGAATCTTGAGTAAAAAGGATTATTATGCAACATTTGGAAATTTACTGCGTCTAACAAGTAAAGAATCTTAAGATTTGAGGTGCAGTAGACCAATGAAGTCCATACTCTTATTGCTTGTATTTGCATTTGGTTTATCAAATATCGGGAATCAAGGTGACGTCGCCGTTCCCCCAGCTGAGGCGGAAAGGGTTTATGAGCTACCGTCCTCGAATCTTGCAACTCCGCTACCTGAAAACTTGCAGGAACGAATGTATCTTTTGGAAAATGTGTATAAACAATTTTCTGTTAAGCCAATGAGTATTTATAAGTCTGAGGGTGAATACCCTAATGGTGCCTTTCATCTTCAGCTTATTAAGCTGGGTAATCATCGTGAGGAATTGAGCTTACAAGAGAAAGGTCAGATTAAAGAAGCCATCTATAAGGCCGTAGGGTCACGTTTCTCCCTGGATATTACAACTTTGGTGATACCGAAAGAGGAGGAGTTGGTTGGATATATATCCGAACTGGATAAGAAGGATCGAAAAATTCTCCTTGTCAATTCTGAGGCCTGCTTAGATAAGGAATGCAAGGAACCAGAGAAGTTTTGGGTGAGTCTCGAAGAATATACCGTTATCGTAACGAATAACAACATCGCTTCAAATAAGTTTGAGGATCTAAAACAAGGAGATTTGCTCCATGTGTGGACTACACAAGCCGTATTGCTAAGCTCTCCTCCGCAATATACAGCACTTGATATTGAGGTGATAGAGCCTGAAGATGAGTCGCCAGTTGCTCTTTCAACATTAATGAAGACTGATTTTAATGGCATTAAACAAATCGATGTCAGATTCGGTGACGGTAATAAGCTCGCAATTACAGATACAAAATCTCTTGAGGAGATATCATTCAAATTGAAAAGAATTGAGCTTGTCCGAGCCAATGATAAACGAACATTTTACGGGTCTCTGTTCGGGATGGAATTAACCATTGGGGATAACAAGTTTCATTATGGTACCAGTCTAAGTTTTGATAACATTAAATATAAACAAAATTCAGTCACAACCGAACTAAACGACTATATCGTCGCGCTTGGAAGAGCCAGCATTCCGAATTTATTACCTGGCATACAAAGATAAAAAGAGCTGCTCACGAAGTCTTCGCGACTCGTAGCAGCTTTTTCTTTCTAATCAAAGCGCTTTTCGGATCACCTTTTTATAATGCAGAACGGAGAGGATGCCGAATATCGAGTATAAAATGGTATACAGCACCATCACAATGATCATTGGCGTCCATAGCTCTGCGCCGAAAAGAAACCATCCCGACTGAACTGCAAAATAGCTGTGGATCAGCCCGACGACCAAGGGAATACCGAAATTAAAAATTTGTTTCAACTGAATGCCCTTTAACAAATCGTCCTGCGTAAAACCAAGTTTCCGTAGAATCGTATACGTCGGCTTTTCATCTTCGCTTTCATCCATTTGCTTGAAATAAAGAATGCAGCCTGATGTAATCAGGAAGGTTAGTCCTAAGAAGCCAACGATGAACATGATGAGTCCCATCCTGTTTTTCTGGTCATTGGCCATATTTTGTCGGGAATCATAAGAACGATTTTGATCAAAGCCCAGCTCATGAAAAATCTGATTTGCTTCGAGAAGTTTGGCCTCATTTTCGATATCAATGCCCAGATAGAGCGATGACTCTTTTTGAATTGCGGGGTTGATATCTTGCTTTAGTCGTTTGAAAACCGAATCGTCAACGATAGCAGCAGGCAGTCCGCCATTCGAAAAGTACCAAGAAACGATGTATTGCTTTCTAGAGCCTACATAAGTTTGCGGAATAACGACCTGCTGCCCGCTAAGTTGGATATGGCCCGAATTTTTGAGGCTCATAAATTTTTGCAGCATGTCATTGGTACCCGTAAATAGCGTTTGTTCGGCAGTCAGATCGACGAATGGCGCATCCTTGTCACTGATAACAGGAATCGTCATGTTACTCGGATCAAGGCTAAGGCCTTCCATATTGGAAGTCAAAATTTCCTTTAGATTGGCTTTGACCTGAACGACCTCAATCGCTGTATCCCTGTGCTTGATTTGACTATCATCTAACGCTGCTTTAAATTTGTTGGCATCAACTATATTCGTAATGGCAAAGTGTGCAGGTACGCTATCTAGGGCCGTTTTTTCCGCAGAGTAGTAGGAAATGTAGCTTAAAGATAATAAGGCGATGGAAAGCGCAGATATGGTTGTAATGACAGTCAATAACAAGGCATTCGATTTCATGCGAAACATGATGGATGAAAGCGATAAGACCTCGCGAACATGTAAATAGCCATTTTTCCTGCTTCGGATGACGTTAAAGATTAACCGGACAGACCCTTTATAGAACAGATAGGTTCCGATGATGACGGAGGCCAAAATAAAGATCATGGCCGAAAAAATTTCAACCATCGTCATGAAATCTCCGCTAAACAGCTTCGAGGAAACGTAGTAGCCTAACATAATAAGGAGCATTCCCACTATCCCCATGACGGCTTCCGAAGTAGACAATCTTTTCACCTTCACTTCCGTCGAGGTAGAGACGCGAAACAACGATAAAATGCTCTGTCTTTTAATAAAAATATAGTTGACCAGCATGATCATCAAGTAGACGGCGCTAAATACAACAAGGGTCTGGAGTAGGGCTTGCATTGAAAAGTGAAGCGATGCGGCAGCTTTAATGCCTGTAATTTGGAATAAAATCATTAGGATGAGCTTAGACACGGAAAATCCGATAAACGTCCCGGCGATTAATGAACCGAAATATAGAATAAAGTTCTCGACGCTTAGGATGCGGAAAATTGCGGTTTTCGTCATACCGATTAACTGCAATAAACCGATTTCTTTACTGCGCCTTTTCACAAAAATGTTGTTAGCATACAGATTAAAGATAGCGACAATCGCAACAAGTAAAATGGAAGCTGCACGAATGGATGCCGCGCCTTTAATGGAGCCTTTGGTTTGGTCCAAGGCAGGGTCATACTGCAGGGTAACGAATGCGAAATAAAGCGCGACGCTGAACATTAAGGCAAACATATACAGGTAGTAATGCTTGATGTTGGACTTCAGGTTTTGAACAATCAACTGGTTAATGCTCATTGTGCACCCCGCCCAGCACGCCCTGTGTCTTCATGATGTCTTGAAAGAAGGCCTGCCTGGATGCTTGGCCTTTATATAATTGGGTATAAATTTGTCCGTCCTTAATAAAAATGACTCTGCTGCTGTAGCTGGCAGCAACTGAATCATGAGTAACCATAACGATGGTCGCTTTCCGTCGTTGATTCAATTCATTAAGCTTGTTAAGTAAATCTGAGGCGGATTTGGAATCGAGTGCACCGGTGGGCTCGTCTGCGAAAATAATACTTGGTTCATGAACAAATGCTCTGGCAGCAGAAGTCCGCTGCTTCTGTCCGCCGGAGATTTCGCTCGGATACTTATCTTTAATTTCAAAAATGCCGAGCTCAGTTGCTACCGCTTGAAATTTGTGATCGGCTTCTTGTTTCGAAGCTTTGGTAATGGACAGCGGCAGGAGGATATTCTCCTTTACGGTCAATGTATCCAGCAGGTTATAGTCTTGAAAGATAAACCCCAGATGATGCTTGCGGAATTCAGCCAACTGCTTCTCTTTCATGGCCGTAATTTCTTGGCCTTCGATTTTAATGGAGCCTTGACTTAGCCTGTCAATCGAAGAAAGGACATTGAGCAGCGTTGTTTTACCTGAGCCGGAAGCACCCATGATGCTGACGAATTCCCCTTTTTCAATGCTGATATCCACGCCCTTGAGCACCTCTTGCTTATTTAGCTTATTGCCATAGCTTTTATGGATTTTAGCTGCTTCCAAAATGTTCATATCATTCACTCCTCTTCTACGATAGCTTTATTATAAAAAGCTGCGCATCCTTTTTCCTGCGATTGAACGAACAAAGAAGAAAGGCATGTGACAATGTTGTCACATGCCTGTAATCCGGACAGTTTCATTTGGTTGTGGAAAAGTGAGAGTAAAGGTTGTTCCCGCACCTGCTTCTGAATGGACAGCAACATGAAGGAGCAAAGCCTGCGCCGCTTTTTTGGCTAAATATAAGCCCATTCCTGTTGCGGCGCTGTCCTGATGCCATGTCGTAGAAGTAAAGCCTTTATCAAAGATGCGCGGCAAATCCTTTGGATCGATTCCGCGACCATGGTCTTTTACCTCGAGCACCGTTCGCTCATGCTGCTGGAAGCTCTTTACGATGATATCCGAAGCGTCGATGTCGCTGTATTTCACTGCGTTCGTTAAGAGCTGCCGTAGGATAAAGGCTAACCATTTCGCATCGCTAAGCACTTTCGTGACTTCGAAATGTACGTCAAAGCCAATTCCTTTTTGTATGCACCAGGACTTCAACGTCTTGATCTCCATATAAATAAGAGCTTCAAGATCTACGTGCTCGATATACAAGTCGTTCTCCATAGACGGCAAACGTTTTTGGTGGAGCTGCTGGTCAAGCAGCAGATGGATCCGCAGCCATTCATAGGTCAAAGCAGCTTTCATGGCTTCATTATCCAAGCGATCAATCATTAAACGCATGGCCGTGAGCGGTGTCTTCACTTCATGAATCCACGACAGCAGCTCGTCCTTCTCTTGTTCTAACGCTACCTGGTGCCGTGAGGCGATTTGACTCAGCCGCTCGGTCAGGCTCGTCATACTGGTCTCTACAATATGTTCAAACGGGCTCTCAGCATCGGCGATACTTGCAAGGTCGAGATTGTTTTCTCGTTCTTCCAAGCGTTTATAGAACTTCGTTTCTTTGTTGTAACGGATAATCAGAAAGATAGCAAACAAAGTCATCCATAAAAAAACAATATAGAGAATAGGGGGGAAGGGAATCTCGTAATCGAGATAAGCGATAAAAAGGAGCATTCCTTGCCCAAGCAGAAACAGCAGGATCCAGCTTTTCCTTTCCATAACATACTTTTTAATCATGGAAAGAGGACTCCTCTGCTGCGATGTAACCCTGACCGACCTTCGTTTCGATAAAGCGTCCTAAGCCAATTTCGTCCAAGCGTTTCCGCAGCCGATTGACATTCACGGTCAAGGTATTGTCACTCACAAAACGCTGATCATCCCATAAGCTGTTAATGATTTCTTCCCGACTCACAATCGTGTTCTTATGTTCAATCAACAGCTTGAGAATATAGATTTCATTCTTCGTCAACTCAATCGAGCCTGCTTGATTCGTAACCGCATTTTTCTCGTAATCAATCGTTGCGCCGCACCAGGTTTTGAGCTTGATGGGTTCCGTGTTGTAGTTATAGACGCGTCTGAGAATGGCTTGGATCTTCGCGACGAGTACATCAAAATGAAAGGGTTTCTGAATAAAATCATCCGCTCCCAGCTGCATAGACATGACCATGTCAGTGGGGTGATCACGTGAAGATAGAAATACAATCGGAATGTTGGAATGGGTCCGAATCATTCGGCACCAATGAAACCCGTCAAATTTGGGCAGTTGAATATCAATGATAACTAAATCAGGTTTTAGGGCAATGAACTCTTCAACCACTCTGCTAAAATCCGTTATGCCGTGTACATCGTACGACCATTTGGCCAACCTGTCTTTGATCTCCGTGAACAGGGTTACGTCATCTTCAATGAGCAAGATTTTAAACAATAAGAATCACTCCACTTGCGTCGAATTTCTAAACCCCATTGTAATGGAAAATAGCGCCTTGTGCTACGTAGATAAAAAAAGCTGCTCACGAAGTCATTGACGACTCGTGGCAGCTTTTTTGCTATTGTTACGAATCAGAAGTTTCGTCGTCTGCATAAATGGAATGAATGTTTCCTTCAGGATCAGCGAAGAAAGCTGTTGTCTGTCCCCATGGCATAATAGTTGGTTCTTTAATTGCAATAGCACCTTTGGTAAGGATGTCTCTATACGTTTTTTGGACTAATTCCGGGGAATCACAGGGGAAACAGAGCTCGAATGATTGACCTTTACGTTCTTCTAAAAAGGAGCTATGTCCATCGGTGTTAACAGCCATTAGTCTTTTTGAGCAAATAGAAAAACGAACTCCTATATTCTCGAATTCAACATATTCCTCAGAATCAACAAGTATTTTAAAACCTAGTGCATCACGATAAAACCGAGCTAAAAGAGGCACGTCATTCGATAAAATAGTAATTACAGCTATGTTTGCTTTCAATAAGAACACTTCCTCTCCTTTTTAAACTACCATATTTTTCTTTGTAAAAGCTAGTTTGGATAAGATCAGTTTGATGTTCTCCCACTAAATGACGCATAATGGTACAAACAAGAGCTGGATAATTAGAGGAGAGAACATAGATGAGCAAAAAGATACAGATTGAGACAGAGTCAGCCAAGCGAATGGCTCCCTCATTTACACTACCTGCATCCAACGGGAAAAAAGTATCCTTAAAGGATTTCAAAGGGAAGAAGCTGGTCATTTACTTTTACCCTCAAGACAACACGCCAACCTGTACCCAGCAATCGTGCGATTTTCGTGACTATAATGGTAAGTTTGCACAGCTCGGTGTGGAAGTGATCGGAATTAGCCCAGATGAGTTGAAAGCCCACGATAAGTTCATTGCGAAGTATGAGCTGCCGTTCCTACTGCTTTCTGACCCTGACCATCAGGTAGCTGAGAAGTTCGGTGTTTGGGCACTAAAGAAACTATATGGCCGTGAGTATATGGGGATTGTTCGGTCTACTTTCCTAATTGATGAAAAGGGATATATCGTCAAGGAATGGAGTAAAGTGAGGGTGAAGAATCACGTTCAGTCGGTTTTGGACGCTGTAATGGCATTGAATACTAATACATAAAGATCAACCCATAATCACTAAAACGCAGTATAGAACGTTGGAACTTTTTTACAAATTATTCGTCTAATTCATTGCAGGGGAGAAAATTTGTGAAGAGGGGAAAGCGATGAAAAAGAAGCTGATGGTTTCGATATTGTCTATTTTCATGGCATATGGAAGTACAGCGTACGGGGCTGTGGAGGAAACCCATTGGGTGATGAAGGAGCTTAAGGATTACAAGCAGTACATCGTGCCTTATTGGGTTAATTCGTCGACACAAGGTACGATCACGCAGAAAGAGTGGGATTCATTTCAGCTAAATGTGCTGGACTCTGGCAAGCTGGATAAACCTATATTACTCGATGATTGGGCGACGGCTCTTAAAATGGCGGTGGATTTGCCGGAAAAAAACCGTGAAGCCTGGATCAACATGTATGTTAACGAGCTAGGGCGAGGTACGGGGATTTCCCGTGAAAATGCGGTCGGAGGGATGGTAAAGCTGTTGATCGGTTCTTACTTCACGGGGAGCTGGTCTGGTGAAGAAGTAAAGTCGGCAAAAGAGCTGCTGGATCTCCAGGATATCAACGATAAGCAGCGAGGTTTGGTTGAGATTGCGTATATCCATGGAATTTTGGATGATTCGGTGAAAGAAAAGTTTAGGCCGAACGATATGCTGACGAATGCCGAAGCCATTTCTATGATGTTTAAGGTCATGGGGGAATTGGCGTATGCCAAGCCGGATCTGCCGGCAAACCATTGGCTCAGCGAAGAGCTGGAGTCTGCCTACCAAAGCAATAAGCTTCCAAAGCCGATGCTTAAGGTGCTGCGTCGTGCTTTTCAAGATCCGATGAACGCCGAACGCAATATTCCTGTTGGTCTGTGGCACGAAATGCTCATTTCAGGGTTGCCAGTACCTGCCTATGTGAAGGAGAAAGCGTTTATGTATACGCTTGCCTATGATCAGGATGGAGGAATACTTCGGGACAGAGCGGTAGTCGGAATAACTAAGCTGGGGAAAAATACAAGAAGCGCAACTGCGGAGGAAAAAATGAAAGCTGAAACAGCGTTTGCAGATTATCGCAATGCTTTTGATTCCGATAAGATCGCTGTTGCCTACGGAGATGGGCTTTTGGAGGGACGGAACGGTCAAAGCTTCGGCGTCCACGGTTACCTAACCTATGCGGAAGCGGCTGCTCTGGCTATCCGTGCAAGCTTAAGGGAGACATTGAACGATACCCCTTTGCTAATTGATGAGAAAACCGCATTGCAAATAGCCAAAGAAACGGACCCCGATTCTGAAGCCGAATGGAAAGCGACCTTCAAGAAGGGGCTGGTGCTCCATTACAACACGGACAGGTCAATTTATGACGGATGGGTCGTAGAAGCGGTCTATCCAGCAGGAAATAAAATGGTTGTAAATATTGATGCCAGAACGGGTAAAATCATGGTCCTTGGGGAGATTGAAGCTCCTATAGGGGAAACAGAGGAGTCAAGCTGACAGACGAACTGCCATCTTACGACGAACATCGTAGGGTGGTTTTCTTTTTTATGATTGACAGCGATTGATTTATTAGTGAGGATACGTATAAGGGCAAAGCTTTCTATACTAGCTGCACCGAAACAAATAGCCTACTTTGAAAGGACATTTCTCACATGTGGATGATGCTCAAAGACCGAAGAATGATGTTTCTCATGATAGCCAACATCTTATCCTCGATCGGCTCAGGAATAACAATGATCGGTGTGCCGTGGCTGTTAGTGAATCGAGCCGGGGGAAGTGAGATATTTGGTTACGCAACGCTAGCGTCAACCATTATACTTTTCTTTCTATCGCCGCATATCGGCGTGTATATTGATCGTATTTCCCGAAAGAAAATGCTGCTGGGAAGTGAAGTTGTCGGCGGATCAGTCACGCTGCTTTTTGCGCTCTGGGGATTAAGTGCAGGCCACTTCGAAACGTGGCAGTTGATTGTTATTTATTTTAGCGGTTCTCTGTACTACAACGTTCACTTTCCAACCCAGTTCGCATTTACGCAAGAGATCTTCTCGAAGGAGCAGTACAAAACGTTAAATTCCATCCTCGAAGTCCAAAATCAATCCACATCGATGATCGCGGGAGGCTTGGCCAGTCTACTGATCGATCATATCGATTTTGCGTGGATTCTATTAGCGGACGCGATGACTTACTTTTTGGGCTTTGGTCTATTTTTACTTATTCCTTATATCAAGAATAGGTCTGTGACGGCAAACGGCGCCGTTTCCATGTGGTCCAATATCAGAGAAGGCTTTGCTTATTTGAAAACAAGACCGCTATTGGTCATGTTTTTCCTTTGCGCACTGATGCCGTTTCTGTGTGTTATGGTCGGTAATTACCTTTACCCCGTCTATATCACAAGTGTCCTCCATGGAGGGGCCAATGTTCTTGGGGCGGCCGATATGATTTTCGCCATCGGAGCTGTCGTGGCCGGATTAACGGTCCCGCTGCTCATGCAGCGTTTGGGCTCCTATTATACGACGATTCTTTCGTTTGTCATTTTTAGTCTGTCGATTGTTTTCTTTTATGTATTCCCGCTAGTTTCTATTTTTCTCCTATTCAAAACGTTGAACGGATGGGGGAATGCGGGGAGTCGCGTAGCACGTAATACGATTTTGATGGAAATGGTCCCAAATCATTTGATCGGTCGTGTGAATAGTTTTTTCAACACCGTAGGGATGGGGATGCGAGTTCTGCTCATTGGCGTCTGTACGCAAATTGTTTCTTTTCAAGGCGCTAGGACGGCCATTCTTTTGCTCGGAGTCTTATTAGTCGTTAGTTTCATTGGTCTTATTGGCAGCAGACCCTTGTTTAACGTGACAACACAAGCGAAAAATGAAGCTGTGCCGCAAGAAATTTAGCATTAATTTGAACTAAATCAACTTAGGCTCTTCCACTCAAAACTATCCTTCTCACTCAGAGAGGGGTAGTTTTTGTCATAGAGACATACTCTTGAAGGTTCTCCCATATAATCTATCAGCTAGCAAAATGATAGAACAAGCGGAGGGATCATCGGATGCGCTTTCGTGTACAACGTACGACCAACAGACAGAAAAGATTTCAACTTTCATTAGTATTCCTTTTACTAGTTTCTCTATTTTTCTTGAGCGTTCCGGCAAAGGCAACGGAGAGCGATGGAAACTCCGCACAAGCACAAGCACAAGAAGGGCAAGATCTTTATCAAAAGCTCAAAACAGGCAAGCGCCCGCAGAGCGAAAAGACGTATGAAACACCGGAGCAGCCTACCGTATACTTGACCTTTGATGACGGTCCTAGCAAGCTGACGAGTCAGGTGCTGGATATTTTAGATAAAGAGAATGTAAAAGCTACGTTTTTCGCACTTGGCGAACAAGCTCAGGCACATCCTGCATTGGTCAAAAGAATCGTGCAAGACGGACATACATTAGGCAATCATTCCTATAATCATGTATATAAAGAGCTGTATAGCGATTTCCAAACCTTTTGGGACCAAATCCAGCGAAGTGAGGACATATTTGCCAGTTTGGCTGATACCAGACCGCAATTGGTGCGCGCCCCGGGAGGTACATATACGAATTTCGATGCGTACTACTACTATTTGATGGATCAGGCGGGTTATACGGTTGTGGACTGGAATGTAGACAGTGGTGATTCCAAAAGAGCGCATGTCCCTGTGAATGAAATATGGCAAACGATTAAGGAATCACCGCTCGAGCATGAGATCAACATCCTGTTTCATGATGGCAGCGGGCACGAGTCAACGGTAGAGGTATTGCCTCAAGTCATCAGTTATTACAAAAAATTAGGTTACGCGTTCGCTCCCCTTACGACTCAAGTTAAGCCCAAACAATTTCCAGTGGGTAAGTCGAAGTGGTCGAGAAACATGAGTTTGGCCCATTTCCAAGAACTAATGAAAGAAACACAGCAATATGCTTTAGCACATATTCAGACGGATCAAGATCAGAAGGATGCTGAACAGCATTTTGCCCAGCAAACGGTAGTAGCCAGAGAAGAAACGGCACAAATTCTGTCCGCGCAAGCGGCGTTGCCTCTGCAAGTTCATGTGGTCGGAGGCAGCAGTTTTACAATTGAACCTGCGGAGTATCAGTTGCGCACAAATCGGATTGAACTGCCGCTTCGCTTTCTCATAGAGAAAATGGGAGGACAAGTTGAATGGCAGTCTGAAACGAAGACAGCAAATGCGCATTTCGGTGTTTATGATTTGGAATATGATCTATCCACTAGAAGCATAAGGCTGTATACCCTGGGTAATAGCGTGGCTACCTACTCATTAGCGGATATGGATTTCCAAAACGGTAAGATTATCGTTCCCTTACGGAAAACCATAGATTTACTAGGCGGGCGAATTACGGATACTGTCATAGAATCTAATAAGCGAGAGGTGTCTGTGGCATTAAGGCCTTTTTATATAAGTAAAGAGAATAATAGTCTTTTGAAAAACTCTCTATTTGCTATGGGAGGGTAATGTCTAAAATAGTAGAGGGCTGGAAAAACTAGAAGCATACCCTAATAAAGGAGGCTTCTTGTCTATGCAGTCGAAAACCCGAATATTCGATCAGCCGCAGCCTCTCGTGGAACGGATGATCATGAACGTAGAGAAAGTAATTGTTGGAAAGAGAGAGACGATAGAGAAAGCGTTCGTTGCTATGCTGAGCGGCGGCCATCTTTTGCTAGAAGACGTACCAGGTGTTGGAAAGACGATGCTTGTACGTGCCTTGGCTAGGACGATTGGTTGTGAGTTTAAGAGAATTCAGTGCACGCCTGATTTATTGCCGTCTGATGTAACCGGTGTGTCTGTATTTAACGTGAAGACAAATGATTTTGAGTTTCGCCCTGGACCATTAATGACACCCGTCGTGTTGGCAGACGAAGTCAACCGTACCTCACCGAAGACACAATCTGCTTTCTTAGAAGCAATGGAAGAGAAGCGGGTTACGATTGACGGGGTGAGTTATGAATTGCCTAAACCCTTCGTCTTATTAGCTACGCAAAATCCTGTGGATTATGAAGGTACCTATGCGCTCCCGGAGGCGCAGATGGATCGTTTTATGATGAAGTTGTCACTTGGTTATCCGACGCCTGAGCAAGAAATACTGATGCTGGATCGCCTACAGGATCGCCAGCCGCTGGAGCACTTGAAGCCTGTTATCGTACAGGATGAGTTTGTGCAATTGCAACGAGAAGCAGCCATGATTCATGTCGATAATACATTAAAAGATTTCATTGTTCGTCTGGCCTTGGCAACTAGGGAGCATGCTGATTTGTACTTGGGTGCAAGTCCAAGAGCGTCCTACGCCTTGATGCGCGCTGCGCAAACATTCGCTTATATGAAGGGCAGAAGTTTCGTAGTGCCGGACGACATCAAGGATTTGGTGCTGCCGATCTGGACACACCGGCTTATTCTGACTTCCGAAGCACGAATGACGGGCAAGTCTGCGGATACGATTTTGACAGGCTTACTAGCCTCCTTACAAACTCCTGTTCTTCGCTATGTCTCAGGGAAGTAGGCCTATGATGAGAAGCTGGGGTAAGATGTCGCTGTTGGTTGTGGGATCCGTGCTATCTATGGTTTTGGTGTATTGGCAAGGTGGATTTGCCGCTTGGTATTTAGGGATTTGTTTGACATTCATATGGATTCAGGCTGGATTATTTTATGTATTCGCATTAAAAGGACTCACCGTTAGCCGGCAGTTGTCAGGCGAGGTTTTCGTATCTGGTGAAGACGTTGATATCACTTTGCAGGTTGGGTATCGTACGTTTTTGCCGCTGCCTTGGATGATCATTAAGGATAATTGGGTTCATGAAGGAAGTGGAGTGAAGCTCAGCTATAGCAAGCTGGTTTTCCCGTGGTTTCGATCAGCCTTCATCCTCCATTATAAAATGACGGGTCTAATGCGAGGTGTTTATCGGTTCGCAGGCTTCCAGGTGGTGACCGGTGATTTATTTGGCTTTGCTGTTCGAAAAGCATACCGCGATGATCTTCATCGATGTGTTGTCTATCCGAGACCAGATTCCTTGACAGGATCTGGCATGAGGTTTCAATCGGAGGACGGTGATATGTCTACCGTCCGTGGACCTAAAACCGATACTCCGCTGATTAGTGGCGTTCGTGATTATGTCAGCGGTGATCCCTACCACCGCATTCATTGGAAATCCACAGCCAGGCTGAGCCGGCTGATGACCAAAGACCCCGAGCAAGCATCCTCCGCGAAGCGGATGCTGCTGCTCGACGCGGCGCCCGCGGCGGGTCCAGCTGAGGCGGCGCAGCCGCTGCTGGAGAAGGGCGTCGCCCTCGCGGCGGGCTTCTTCGAAGCCGCCGCTGCCGGGCGCGAGAGCTGCGGCTTCGCCAGCAGCTCCATGGGAAGGCGAATCGCGCCGACGATTCGCCCTGATCTACCGCTCGCGTACGAAGTACTCGCGAGCGTGGGCGGCAAGGCCGCCCTCTCCTTTCCTGACCTTGTCAGGAAAGAGGCGGCGGCCTTGCCGCTGGATGCGTCGATGCTGTGCATCACATCGACGCTGGACCTGGCGCTGGTGCGCGCGATCGCAGATGCGCGCACCAAGCGCCGATCCGTGCACGTGATCTACGTGCACGCGCGTCCCTCCCTCTCGGTCGCAGAGCGAGAGGGGGCTTCTCAGCTGCAGGCCGTAGGCTGCAGCTTCACAGAAGTGCCGCACCCGCTGAGCCAGTGGCCAAAGCAAGGGGGTGTCGTGGATGCAACCGCTTGAACCCCACCGCGTGCCGCGCGTACTTTCACGATCTTTGCGTACAAGCGCAGACTCGTCGCGCCTGAATTCTCGATCTTTACGCACGAGCGCAGATTCACCGAGCGCGCGTTCTTTCACTTCGTCAACACATACGGGCGCTCATGCCGCTATCCCATCAAGTCCAATCTTCCACTCAAGCGCCATCACTAATGCACAGTCATCATCGCCTATAACAAACACCTTTTTCCGAGACAGTCTAATCTCACTGCTGCTCTTCCTGCTGCTCTCAGAATGGCTCCGCCCTCTAGCCTGGATGGCCGATGCCTCCATTCAAATCGGTCCCATTCTCGTCGTATTTGCGATCTGTATCGCCATAGACTGCTTCAAGGTCCCTTATGTTTGGGGATGGATAGCCAAAAGCGTCATTATCCTGCTCTTCATCGGCTTTATGTTTGACCGTGAAGGATTTTTAGGCGGAGCCTGGATCATCGATTTGGTGAGGATCATTTCTCAGGATATGGTTCATATCGTTCAAGCTCATTTCGATCTGATCAGTGGTCAAATGCGAACACTACTCTTTTTGTTAGGTTGGTCGCTCCTTATCTCCGTTGTGCAGGCTCTCATGCTGCAGAGGCAGCACAGTCTTTGGTTTGTCGCAGCCACGCTCATGTATCTCGTCTTCTTACAGTTGGTGCTCGGCGCGGATACGGTTCAAGGGATTATGCGCACAATAGGATATGGACTACTGCTGTTATCGCTGCTCAATCTCTCTAGAATTGAACAAACTTATGGCATCACTTCGGTGCGTTCAGGCGGCTTTTTTAAATGGATTGTAGTCAGCTTGGTCGTTGTCAGTGCGTTAGCTGGTGTAGGATGGTACTCGGCAAGGCAGGCGGAGCCTACTCCTCTCATGAAACCAGTGAGCTGGGCATATTTATACGATCGCATATTTGAACTTTACAACGAAGATACCGGAGCGAAAGGTGCTTTTGCTAGGTCTGGATACGGTCAAGACGACTCCTCTTTAGGGGGGCCACTCCAAGTGGACACGACCCCCGTATTCACAGCCAGAACCTCCGAACTAACCTACTGGCGCGGAGAATCCAAAAGCTTCTACGACGGCAAAGGCTGGACTGAGCCCAATCAAACGCTAGAGCCTTACGTTACTTCTAATCAACCATACACAGGTCGGGTAGTGAATCAGGAAATTCTATGGAACACGAAATCGCCTAATTACCAATTGTTTGTGGGTGGGAAGTTACTGGGCGTTGATATGCTTTTGAGTGAGAAGGGGAAACCGCTAACACCGAGCAGCCTCCTTACATCTAAATCTAATGGTAAAGTGACTCTACCAGAGATTATGGATCCATTATCTTATTACAAAATAACGATTCAACCCGTGCAGGAGGATCCATCCATACTTAACATGGATACGGGCAGCTATCCCTCAGACATTGCAGAAGAATATCTTCAACTTCCAGCTTCTTTGCCGCGGTCTGTTCGCAGCATTGCCGAGCAAGTGACAGCGAATCGTTTGACGCCTTATGCCAAAGCAGTTGCGATTGAGCAGTATTTAAGCAATACCTATACCTATAGTCTTGAAAAATCAACGCATCCAAGCCGCAATGAGGATTTTGTCAGTCATTTTCTGTTCGTAGACCGAACAGGGTACTGTGATCATTTTTCAACCTCAATGGTCGTCATGCTTCGTTCAGTCGGTGTGCCTGCCCGCTGGGTTAAAGGTTTCGCTCCAGGAGCACTTCAAGCAACTAGTGACGGCGATGGGCTCCAGGAAGTTATAGTTAGAAATCAAGATGCGCATTCTTGGGTTGAGGTTTATTTTCCTTCCATGGGCTGGGTGCCGTTTGAGCCTACACCAGGTTTCTCTGGTATTTCGTCCGACCATCCGAGAGAAACCTTGACGACAGCTGCTATGGAGCAAGCGGCGATGACAGCTTCACTCACGAACATTCCTACGCCTACCAAGTTTACTGCCAATCCAAGTGAGTGGCTTCATGCAGCGAAGGATAGAATTGTCAATTTTGCAAAGACTTATAGGAAAGCATTCATTGTTTTAGTCGGATGTTGTCTCCTTCTTGTGGGTATTCTCGTTTTGCTTAGGCGAAAAGGGTTCCAAGTCAATTCGCGGCTATATTTTCCCATTCACCAAAGCAAGCCGGGGCATTCACACCCCATGACACCGTATATGGATCGATTATGGATGCGGCTTTTTCGCAAATACGGCGCAAAATCCGCTAGCCAGACGGTGCGAGAGTACGTCACAACGCTAAATTTCAATGATCAACGACAGAAACAAGCGCTGCTCGAATTTGCCTTGATTTACGAAAGTGTCCGTTATGATACGGCCAATTCACTGACCTATACAAAGCGGGAAATTACTGCAATTTGGAAAGCCATTCAAAAGACACATTAAACCCCTTTACATCCTAGGTACCTAATGTTTAAAATTAGTACCTATAAATAGTGATAAGTGGACAAGGGGAACCCCCTAACCCTCAATCGCTATGAATCTAGGAGGTCGGATAATGAGTAAACCGAGTGAAATGATTGTCGTATTAGATTTTGGAGGCCAGTATAATCAGCTGATTGCTAGACGAATTCGTGATTTGGGCGTTTACAGCGAGCTGCTGCCGTTCAATACGAGTGTCGATAAAATTCGTGAACTAAACCCTAAAGGAATTGTGTTCTCGGGCGGTCCGTCGAGCGTATACGGTGAAGGAGCTCCGGCGGTTGACGCAGGAGTCTTTGATCTGGGCATTCCAATCTTGGGGATTTGCTACGGCATGCAGTTAATTGCTCACCAACTGAACGGTAAAGTTGAACGTGCGCATACGCGTGAATATGGCAAGGCAGATCTTGCATTTACGAATGAAAGCCCGCTAGTGAAAGGGTTAGAATCCAAACAAACCGTGTGGATGAGTCACGGCGATCACGTTTCCGTTCTACCTGAAGGCTTCGTTATTGAAGCAAGCACGGATTCTCTTCCAATTGCAGCAATGAGTAACCGTGAGCGCAACATTCATGCCGTACAGTTCCACCCAGAAGTTCGTCATTCCCTTCAAGGGAATGAAATGATCCATAACTTTATCTATGGCGTATGCGGTTGCGTCGGCGACTGGACGATGTCCTCTTTCGTGGAAGACATGGTCAAAGAGCTTCGCCAAGAAGTTGGCGACAAGAAAGTTCTTTGCGCACTTAGCGGCGGCGTGGATTCATCCGTGGTTGCTATATTGCTGCATAAAGCGATCGGCGCTCAACTGACGTGTATGTTTATTGATCATGGTTTGCTGCGTCAAGGTGAAGCAGAGAGTGTTATGGACACTTTTGTCGGTAAATTCGATATGAAAGTGGTCAAAATCGATGCGCGTGAACGTTTCCTCGGCAAGCTTGCCGGCGTAGACGATCCTGAGCAAAAACGTAAAATTATCGGTACCGAATTCATTCGTGTATTCGAAGAGGAATCCAGTCGATTCGACGACTTTACTTACCTAGCCCAAGGTACTCTATACACAGATATTGTGGAAAGCGGCACGGCTACTGCTCAAACGATCAAATCGCACCATAATGTAGGCGGGCTGCCGAAAGATATGAAGTTCAAGCTCATCGAGCCGCTCAAAACACTGTTCAAAGACGAAGTGCGTAAAGTAGGCGAGGAGTGTGGCCTTCCAGCGGCAATCGTTTGGAGACAGCCTTTCCCAGGTCCGGGTCTAGCTATTCGTGTTCTAGGTGAAGTAACGGAGGACAAGCTGAAAATAGTTCGTGAATCCGACGCCATTCTGCGCGACGAAATCGCCAAAGCTGGTTTAGATCGTGAGATCTGGCAGTACTTCACAGCACTTCCGGGCATGAAAAGCGTTGGGGTTATGGGTGACGCAAGAACCTACTCCTATACGGTAGGTATTCGTGCTGTTACTTCCATCGATGGCATGACAGCGGACTGGGCGCGTATTCCTTGGGACGTCCTTGAGAAGATTTCGGTTCGTATCGTTAACGAAGTTGAGAACGTGAATCGGATCGTTTATGACATCACGTCTAAGCCGCCTGCTACCATTGAGTGGGAATAATATAAATCACTAGCAAAAGGCGAACGTTATGGGAAAATATACCCCTTTATCGTTCGTCTTTTTTATTGACATCTGGTTATTTCCCAACTAAAATGTGTTATGGATAACAGTTTTTCGTATAATCTCGGGAATTGGCCTGAGAGTTTCTACGAGATCACCGCAAATGATCTGGCTACGAAAAAAAGGAACGGAATCCGTATGAGTTTCTACGTGCACCTTTACACATCGAAGGCAGCTCTCATATGGATAGCTCCTTTTTCGTACCCGGAATCAGGCATTTTGATTCCGGGTTTTTTGCTGTTCCCCACATTCGGTTTAGGAGGAGTAGGAAAATGGATCGCTTTTTTAAATTGAAACAAAACGGCACAACAGTAAGAACAGAAATCATGGCGGGGATAACAACCTTCATGACGATGGCTTACATCCTTGCGGTAAATCCAGACATTTTGAGTGCTTTTAAATCGGGTGCAACCGGCGGTGACTGGACTTCGATTTTCTTGGCTACAGCGATTGCTGCGGGTGTCATGACGATTGCAATGGGGTTATTCGTTAACTTTCCAGTTGCGCTAGCTCCGGGAATGGGCTTGAATGCTTACTTCGCGACCATCATTTTAACTTCGCAAGGTAAATTCACGTTTTCTATGGCTTTAGCAGCCGTCTTCATTTCGGGGATTATTTTCATCATTCTTACCATTACCAGAGTCCGTCAAATGCTCCTTGTGGCCATTCCAGACAGCCTGAAGCATGCGATTACCGTGGGTATTGGTTTGTTTATCGCCATGATTGGTTTCAAGAACAGCGGCATCTTAACGGTTGCGGTTGAAAGCGGCAAAGATATTAAGGCGCATCAATTTACAGATGTACTTTCATTTGAAACTGTGTTCCACATGGGTTCGTTAGAAGATAAAGGTGTTATTTTAACAATCGTTGGGGTGTTATTGATTTCTATTTTTATGGTGCTTCGACTTCGCGGCGCTATCTTGATAGGTATCTTGGCTACAACCATCATTGGGTATTTCATGGGTATGGTTAATCTCGGTACTCTGACAAGTGCAGAGACAACATGGATTCCTGATTTGTCCAAGCTTCGTTTCGCTGATTTTGATTTTGCAGGCATTATGACAACAGGTATTGTTTCCGTAATTGCTACTTTTACGTTTGTAGAGCTTTTTGATACATTTGGTACGATGGTAGGAACCGCGAATCGCGCCGGTATTATGAAGAACAAAGAAGAAGGCAACAAGCGTGTAGGTAAAGCCATGTTCGTAGATGCAATTGGTGTTAGTGGCGGCGCGTTAGTTGGGACAAGTACGGTTACTGCTTTTGTAGAAAGCGCAGCGGGTGTAGCTGAAGGCGGACGTACAGGTTTAACAGCGGTAACGACAGGCGTATGTTTCTTGCTTGCTCTGTTCTTGGCTCCGATTGCTATGTTGGTTCCTGGTTCAGCTACAGCGGCAGCGTTGATCGTGGTTGGTGTTCTGATGGTTCAATCCATTCGTGAGATTGACTTTCAAGACTTCGTTCTAGCAATCCCGGCTTTCCTTACAATTGTATTGATGCCTTTCACTTACAATATTGCGAATGGTATCTCCTTCGGTATCGTTGCGTATGTAGTCCTGGCAGCAGCATCTAATCTAGGCGGCAAAAGTCCGACGCGTTACCCGATTCACTGGTTAATGTGGGTACTGGCGATTCTAATCCTAGCTCGTTACATCTTTATAGGAAGCCAAGGTTAAAAAGCTCAAGCTCTGGTGCATTACGCACTGGAGCTTTTTTAATTTCCATATTTTTCAATGCATAAAAAGCTTGCAATCGGTTTGTGGATTTGTTATATTACTCCTTGTCGCTTCGGCGGTCGAACGAAAAGAACGAAAGAAAATAAAAAAGTTCTTGCAATCGAATAGGCCGATGTGGTATATTGATAAAGTCGCCTTTGAGGGGCGAAGGATTAATGCGAAAGAAATTGATCTTTGAAAACTGAACAACGAGTGAGTAAGCGCGAACGAGAAATCGTTCAAAAAAGAGATTGCAAAATCTCGCTAGCAACGCAAATGAGCAATTAAGCTTTCAAATAGATTTTCTATTATGGAGAGTTTGATCCTGGCTCAGGACGAACGCTGGCGGCGTGCCTAATACATGCAAGTCGAGCGGACTTATCCTTCGGGATAAGTTAGCGGCGGACGGGTGAGTAACACGTAGGTAACCTGCCTATAAGATCGGGATAACTATCGGAAACGATAGCTAAGACCGGATAACTGGTTTTCTCGCATGAGAGAATTATGAAACACGGAGCAATCTGTGGCTTATAGATGGGCCTGCGGCGCATTAGCTAGTTGGTGAGGTAACGGCTCACCAAGGCGACGATGCGTAGCCGACCTGAGAGGGTGAACGG
>NZ_CP104467.1:707500-940000 GCF_025369935.1 Paenibacillus andongensis
TGTGGAGTTGCACAGACAACCAGGATGTTGGCTTAGAAGCAGCCACCATTGAAAGAGTGCGTAATAGCTCACTGGTCGAGTGACTCTGCGCCGAAAATGTAACGGGGCTAAACACGCCACCGAAGCTATGGCTTGCACGTATGTGCATGGGTAGGGGAGCGTTGTATGTACGTTGAATTCTGACCGTAAGGACAGGTGGAGCGCATACAAGTGAGAATGCCGGTATAAGTAACGAAAAGATCAGTGAGAATCTGATCCGCCGAAAACCTAAGGGTTCCTGAGGAAGGCTCGTCCGCTCAGGGTAAGTCGGGACCTAAGGCGAGGCCGAAAGGCGTAGTCGATGGACAACAGGTGGAAATTCCTGTACCACCGTAGCCGTTATGAGCGATGGAGTGACGCAGAAGGATAGTGACGCGAGCTGATGGATGCTCGTCCAAGCAGTGAGGCTGGTTAGTAGGCAAATCCGCTAACCGTAAGGCTGGGCTGTGATGGGGAGGGAAACTTTAAGTACCGAAGGTCATGAGTTCACACTGCCAAGAAAAGCTTCTAGCCAGGCGAAGGTGCCCGTACCGCAAACCGACACAGGTGGGTGAGAAGAGAATTCTAAGGCGCGCGGAAGAACTCTCGTTAAGGAACTCGGCAAAATGACCCCGTAACTTCGGGAGAAGGGGTGCCTCGGTAGGGTGAATAGCCCGAGGGGGCCGCAGTGAAAAGGCCCAAGCGACTGTTTAGCAAAAACACAGGTCTGTGCGAAGCCGCAAGGCGAAGTATACGGGCTGACGCCTGCCCGGTGCTGGAAGGTTAAGAGGAGTGGTTAGGGGCAACCCGAAGCTATGAATTGAAGCCCCAGTAAACGGCGGCCGTAACTATAACGGTCCTAAGGTAGCGAAATTCCTTGTCAGGTAAATTCTGACCCGCACGAATGGCGTAACGACTTGGGCGCTGTCTCAACGAGAGATCCGGTGAAATTTTAATACCTGTGAAGATGCAGGTTACCCGCGACAAGACGGAAAGACCCCATGGAGCTTTACTGCAGCTTGATATTGGACTTTGGTACGATCTGTACAGGATAGGTGGGAGCCTTTGAAGCCTGAGCGCCAGCTTGGGTGGAGGCGCCGTTGGGATACCACCCTGATCGTATCGGAGTTCTAACCTGGTACCGTAATCCGGTATGGGGACAGTGTCAGGTGGGCAGTTTGACTGGGGCGGTCGCCTCCTAAAATGTAACGGAGGCGTTTAAAGGTTCCCTCAGAATGGTTGGAAATCATTCGCAGAGTGCAAAGGCATAAGGGAGCTTGACTGCGAGACCTACAAGTCGAGCAGGGACGAAAGTCGGACTTAGTGATCCGGTGGTACCGAATGGAAGGGCCATCGCTCAACGGATAAAAGCTACCCTGGGGATAACAGGCTTATCTCCCCCAAGAGTCCACATCGACGGGGAGGTTTGGCACCTCGATGTCGGCTCATCGCATCCTGGGGCTGAAGTAGGTCCCAAGGGTTGGGCTGTTCGCCCATTAAAGCGGTACGCGAGCTGGGTTCAGAACGTCGTGAGACAGTTCGGTCCCTATCTGTCGCGGGCGTAGGAAATTTGAGAGGAGCTGTCCTTAGTACGAGAGGACCGGGATGGACGTACCGCTGGTGTACCAGTTGTCTCGCCAGAGGCATCGCTGGGTAGCTATGTACGGAGGGGATAAGCGCTGAAAGCATCTAAGCGCGAAGCCCCCCTCAAGATGAGATTTCCCAGTATGTAAGACCCCTTGTAGACGACGAGGTTGATAGGTTCGAGGTGGAAGTGCAGCAATGCATGCAGCTGACGAATACTAATCGGTCGAGGGCTTAACCACAAACCCTGAGTGTTACTTTACGCAAGTTTCGTATCTAGTTTTCAAGGCGCAAACCACGCTTTGACTGTTTGGTGATGATGGCGGAGGGGACCCACGCGTTCCCATCTCGAACACGACCGTTAAGCCCTCCAGCGTCGATGGTACTTGAACCGCAGGGTTCTGGGAGAGTAGAACGTTGCCAAGCACAATAAAACCTTACAAGGAGAAATCCTAGTAAGGTTTTTTTCTGTTTCTTCGAGCAAATGCACAAGTGCTATGCCAGATCAAAGCGTGGCTCTTATCGCTTTTATCTAATATTCAAGCCAAGGCCCAAGAAACTAAAGAAACTTTGTCATTTTTACAAAGATGAGAAAAGAATCGAATGATTCCTTTCAACTTATATTACAATAAGGCTTAGTTTACTTTGTGTAGAGAGACTTTGGTCTACGATCAAAGCTCCCTATAAATGGTGTTACAGAGACAGGAGTGATACATAGTGGGGAATGCCTATGTTCAGATAGGTATGGCGATGTTCCGGACGGGGATATTGGGATATGGTGGTGGGCCGTCGATTGTGCCGTTGATACGGTACGAGGCGGTGACGCGATTTCAGTGGATGAAGGATGAGGAATTCATGGAAGTACTGGCGATAGCTAATACCCTTCCAGGACCGATAGCGACGAAGCTCGCGGGCTATTTAGGATATCGGCTCAAAGGGGGATGGGGAGCGGCGATTGGTGTTTTAGCTCACATTGTTCCTACCTGTGTAGCCATGGTGGGGTTGTATTCGTTTATTAATTTCTTTAGTACCTCTCAAGTGATTAAAGGCATGATTGCAGCGGTTGTGCCTATTGTTGCGGTGATGTTAGGCGTGATGGCGTATGAGTTCGGGGAGAAGGCGGTTAAAGGCTTGGGTTGGGCGGCAGGTCTCACATTTTTTGTTATTTCATTCCTGCTGCTGCAGACTTTTTCTGTGCATCCGGCTATCGTTATTTTTATGTTTTTACTATATGGTGCTTTTCATCATAAGCTAAAGGACAAGTGGAGTAAGAGCAAGAAGCAGCTTGGTAAAGGTGAGGGCGTATGAGTGAGTGGTGGCATTTACTTGTTAGCTTCTTTTTAGCTAATGTGTTCGGATACGGTGGGGGGCCTTCGTCGATCCCGCTGATGTATCAAGAGATTGTTTCGAATCATGCTTGGATGACCAGCAGTGGATTCTCGAACATGTTAGCGCTTGGGAATGCGCTGCCTGGCCCGATTGCTACTAAAATCGCCGCGTATGTGGGCTTTCAAATCGGTGGTTGGGTCGGTGTTCTAATTGCCGTGGCTGCAACGGTAGTTCCTTCCATTATTGCACTCATCATTTTGCTGAATATCTTGCAGAAGTATAAACAATCTCCGGTTATCAAAGGAATGACGCTGCTTGTTCAACCTGTTATTGCGATCATGATGGTGTTGGTCACTTGGAGCAGCATGGTGGAATCAACGAAAACGATAGGATATTTGCAGTTTATTGGTATTGCCGCAGTAGCTTTCTATCTCATTCAAAAGAGGAAGATTCACCCTGCGTTTGTGATTGTGGCTGGTTTCGTTTATGGTGGTATATTTCTTTCGTAATTTATTTGTAATTTAAAAGGAATAGCATAGCTAAAGGGGCAACTTCGTAAAACAAGTGCTCCTTTTTGAATTTTATGTAAGTTAATTTAACGCTAACTTTGGCAACGAGCACAAATAAATGTTCAATTTTCGTTAGATACCCAAATTTGATGTCATGTTAATTGACGTGCAAGTTAGCTCGACAGTATAGTGAGGAAAGATACATAGCAATTGACTTCTAAAAGTATGCGATATCCAACATATTGTTTCAAGGAACAGCAGATCCCGCAGTGGGAGATGCTGTTTTGAATATATAGGGGTGTAGAGGACGAGAAGGAGGGGGCTCATTGCATAAAACGGAGGGTTATTCAGTTGAGATGAACCAGATCGTCAAGCAGTTTGGTTCTGTTGTGGCTAATAATCATGTTGATTTCCGGGCAAAAGCTGGAGAAATTCATGCGTTGTTAGGTGAAAACGGCGCCGGTAAAAGCACAATGATGTGCATGCTCTCAGGTGTATATCGCCCATCAAGCGGAGAGATTCTCATCCATGGTGAGAAGGTGCGAATTCGTTCGCCGAAGGATGCGATGAATCTAGGTGTGGGTATGGTCTTTCAAAATTTCCGACTAGTTCAAACGTTAACGGCCGCGGAGAATATTGTGCTTGGGGAGTCGTCTTCGTTCTGGCGCGGTCCACGATGGCTCGCTAAAAAGTCCGAGGAGATCGAGGCGATTTCGAAACACTTTGGTCTACCGTTTCCGGTGGACCGGCCTATTTGGCAGCTGTCGGTCGGCGAACAGCAGCGTGTTGAAATTGTGAAGACGCTCTACCGTGGAGCGGATTTCATTATTTTGGATGAACCTACCTCGGTGTTGACGCCAGGTGAGGTCGATCAGTTGTTGGAGACGCTGAATCGCATGAAGAATGAAGGGAAGACCGTCATTATGACGACGCATAAACTCAAGGAGGTCATGTTTGCTGCGGATCGCATATCGGTCATGCGCAAAGGCGAGATGATCGCAACGATGGCGAAGTCCGAAACGAGTGAGAGGGACCTGGCGCAGCTGATGGTCGGCAAGATGAGCCTAGAGAGCCGTGCGGTTGTTAGAGAGAAACCGAAAGGAAAGCCTATGCTTGTCGTGGGTGGTTTGAATGTGGTTGCGGATCATGGACGCAAGGTGCTGGATGGGCTTCATTTTCAAGTGTGTGAAGGCGAAATTGTTGGTGTTGCCGGGGTATCCGGAAACGGGCAAAAGGAACTTGCCGAGGTGTTAACAGGGCTTCGTGCCTGGAAACAAGGCGATGTCCATTTTGGCGGAAAGGCCCTGCGTAACGGTTCGGTGCGAGCGGCTATTGAGCTGGGGATTGCCCATGTGCCGGAAAACCGCATGAAGAGCGGTCTAGCGGGTAGTTTGGGCACCGTAGATAATCTGCTTTTCAAAACGTATCGTTCTCCGGAGCGATCTCGATTCGGTTTACTTCGTAATGGGAGGAATCGCAGCTGGTCGCAGAAGCTTGTTGAGCTCTTTGATGTGAGGACATCGGGGATTGATGCACCTGTTCAGTATATGTCTGGGGGTAATCAGCAGAAGCTGCTTTTGGCCAGGGAAATTGATCAAGATCCGAAGCTGATGGTAGCTGTGCATCCAACGCAGGGGCTTGATGTGGGCGCCACGGAGGGGGTGCACCAATTGCTAGAGGAATTGCGCAGCAAGGGAAGTTCTGTACTCCTAATATCGGAAGATTTGGATGAGGTGCTGCAGCTAGCTGACCGAATACTGGTCATGTACGACGGACGCATCGTGGGTAATATTCCCCGAGAGGAAGCGAGCCGTGAATATATCGGAATGTTGATGGCTGGGTCTGAGGAGGATGCAGGGTGAGCGAACAACAAACGGCGGGAATCATTCCGATAGAAAATAAAGCGCCTAAGCGAGAAGCTGGCTTCCGATTGCCTTACCGTTTTGAGATTGATCCTGCGGGGCCAGCGAGTCCGTGGTGGGTGACGATCGTATCCATCGTCTTGGCGCTTGTGGCCTGCGGTATTTTTATTGCTTTGAATGGCATGAATCCGATTATGGTCTATGCCAAAATGCTGAAAGGTGCTTTTGGTTCTTCCTTTGGCATTACAGAGACCCTGGTGAAGGCAATTCCACTGCTGCTTTGCGGTCTTGGCGTGTCAATCGCGTACCGGATTTCGGTATGGAATATCGGTGCCGAGGGGCAGTTCGTGGCTGGAGCGATGGCGGCTACCGCGGTTACGGTTTATTTTCCGCAGCTGCCCATGTACATTTCGATTCCATCTATGGTGGTGGCGAGCATCGCAGCCGGTGGGGTCTGGGGATTGCTGACGGCGATTCCTAGGAACTATTTTCAAGTTAATGAACTAATTACATCTTTAATGTTGAATTATGTGGCTCTTCTTGCTTTAAATTATGCGGTATTCGGTCCCTGGAAAGATCCGAAAGGCTTTAACTTCCCAGGAACTCCGATGTTCACCGCGGCGCAGTCATTGCCTACTTTTGGGGCTACCCGACTTCATTTCGGGATTGTTTTTGCTATCATTGCCGTGCTCCTCTATGCCTTTTTGATGCGATATACGCGTTGGGGTTATGAGCTGCGACTCATTGGTGCGAATGCGGAAGCTGCGCGGAACGCAGGAATTCGAATTTCCAGACATGTTCTCGTAGTTATGATCATTAGCGGCGGAGTGGCTGGACTAGCGGGAATGAGCGAAGTTTCCGGTGTGGCGCACCGACTGATGTATGGCATTTCGCCGGGATATGGGTACACAGCTATTATTGTGGCTTGGCTTGCAAAGCTGAATCCGTTAGGGCTAGTGATATCATCGGTACTGTTCGGAGGGCTCATAGTGGGAGGATACAGTGTGCAGACGATCGGTCTTCCTTCATCGACTTCTTCTATGATTCAAGGGGCTATCCTATTTTTTCTCATTGCAGGCGGTATGGCTGGGAAAATCCGCCTTCGCCGCAATCGGTGATAGGTGAGCTGATGGGTAAGCTTTGGTTGGAATCATGCTGAAAAGGGAGGGAATGTCTTGGATATCGTCACACAATTAATGGTTTCCGCTATCTCTTCCGGTACACCGCTGTTGTTAGCTGTATTGGGTGGAATTCTTATCGAAAGATCCGGCATCACGCAACTAGGTGCGGAAGGACTTATGTTGATGGGGGCAGTGACATCCTGTCTTGTCTTCATTCAAACCGGAAGCTTGGCGTTGACCCTTCTCTGTGTACTTGCAGTGGGTGGTCTTTTGGGTATGCTTCATGGATTTCTTTGTGTAACCCTGCATGCTAATCAGGTCGTAAGTGGTTTGGCGATGACGATATTCGGCGCAGGTCTTAGCGCTTACCTGGGAAAGCGTGTTAGCGGCATCCCATTACCCGGAGCGGTACCGAAGTTAGATTTGCCATGGCTGGAGAATGTGCCGTTTGTTGGGAGGGTTTTTGCGCACTTGGATCTTTTCACTTGGTTTAGCTTTCTGTTGGTGATTGTCATGCATCTATTCATTCATCGCACATCATGGGGGCTGCATCTTAGAGCGGTGGGGGATAACCCGGCAACAGCTGACGTAATGGGGATTCCCGTTATTGCCATCCGCTATGTTTGTATCATTATCGGTTCCATGTTGATTGGAATTGGAGGGGCTGATTTGCTGCTTGTTTACACGCCAACGTGGAATGAAGGCATGACCTCTGGACGCGGTTGGATTGCGGTGGCTCTCATTATTTTCGCGAGATGGAATCCGGTTCGTGCTTTGGTGTGCGCTTATTTCTTCGGGGTGTTGGATACATTGGGGTTCCGTGTGCAGCTTATTGGCAGTCATATCCCTTCTTATTTTCTGAAAATGATACCGTACATCGTGACCATTCTGGTTCTGATGTTCCTCGGTTGGCGTAATCGCAATAAGCCTTCGGGCGCACCGGAAGCACTAGGCGTTCCCTACATTCGGGAGCAAAGATTTTAATGTTGAGCGCAAGGAGCGGAGGTACATGGTAATGGACCGTGATAGGCATATTCCATTTTTGAGAAGAAGTATAGAGCTATCTGTGCTAGCCAGAGAATCGGGGAATACCCCGTTTGGCGCGCTATTGGTTGGACCTCATGGAGAGATTCTGCTGGAGCAGGGGAATATCGAGATAACGGAGTCGAACTGCACCGGTCATGCGGAGACAACTTTGATGGAGGCAGCCTCCAAACGATATAGCAAGAAAGAATTGTGGGAGTGCACCTTGTATACGTCCGCAGAACCTTGCGCGATGTGTGCCGGATCGATTTATTGGGGGAACGTTGGGCGTGTCGTCTACGGTATATCGGAAAAACAGCTAGCTATTTTGACGGGTGATGATGAACAAAATCCTACACTCGATCTACCGTGTCGTGAGGTATTTGCCAGGGGGAATAAGCCGATTCAAGTGCTCGGTCCTTTCCCAGAGGTAGAAATAGAAGCTGCAGCTGCACATGCTGGATATTGGTCTTAAAACGTGTAAAGGAAGCCGTCAGGATGATATCCTGGCGGCTTTTCTATGTATGGCACAAAGATGAAAGCGTTTAAATATGTTTAATATTTATAAAAATGAGTTGTTTTTTTGAAAAGACGATGAGTGACTCCAGCCCTATACTTAGGACTATGAAACACGAACCTGAGGCAAAGAGAGGGGTAGTTTAGATGAAAAAAATGTTATCTTTTGTTTTATTATCTTTGATGTTGGTGATTTCCGCTTGCGGGGCTAAAACCGCAACGACAGAACAAAAAGATGCGGCCAGCACAGCGGCGCCGACAGCAGCAGCCAAAACGGATGCGAAAGCTGGAGGTAAAGTAGGTATCTCGATGCCGACGAAATCATCCGAAAGATGGGTGAGCGACGGAGCTAACATGGTGAAGGAATTTGAAAAGTTAGGTTATAAAACTGACCTGCAATATGCGGAAGACGTGATTGAGAACCAAGTGGCTCAAATTGAAAATATGATTACCAAAGGTGTTAATCTCCTCGTTATCGCACCAATTGACGGAGAATCTTTGACAGACGTTCTGAAGAAAGCGCATGATGCCAAGATTGAAGTTATCGCGTACGATCGTTTGATTAAAAAGAGTGAGTTTGTCAGCTACTATGCGACTTTCGATAATTTCAAGGTAGGCGTACTGCAAGCTTCCTATATCGAGAAAAAGCTAGGTTTGAAAGATGGCAAAGGCCCATTCAATATTGAGCTTTTCGCTGGATCACCTGATGATAACAATGCGCATTTCTTCTTTGATGGAGCTATTTCTGTGCTGAAGCCTTACCTGGATTCCGGTAAATTAGTGGTGAAGAGCAAGCAAACAGGGTTCGAGCAAGTAGCTACATTAAGATGGGATGGTTCGGTTGCCCAATCCAGAATGGATAATCTGTTAAGCAAAAACTATGCTTCTGACAAAGTGGATGCGGTATTGTCTCCTTATGATGGCATCAGTATCGGAATCCTATCTTCCTTAAAAGGTGTAGGTTATGGGACTGCAGGCAAGGCGCTGCCAGTTATTACGGGGCAAGATGCAGAGCTAGCGTCCGTCAAATCGATCATTTCTGGGGAACAAACACAAACGGTATTTAAGGATACTCGTGAGTTAGCTAAAAAAGCGGTTGCAATTGCAGACAGTGTTCTAAAAGGAACTAAACCTGAAGTGAACGATACAAAAACATATAACAATGGCGTTAAAGTTGTTCCTTCTTACCTGCTTGAGCCAGTATCCGTAGATGTATCCAACTATGAATCGATTTTGGTAGGCAGCGGCTACTACACAAAAGATAAATTAGGTAAATAATTATCAACCTAGGAACTGCCTAAATGATCTAGTGATAGCTGAGTAAGACTATCGCTAGATCATTTATTACATGGAAGGCTTGGTGATCGCATGTCGGATGCCATATTGGAAATGAAAAATATTACGAAAACATTTCCGGGTGTAAAAGCGCTCAGTAATGTGAATTTACGCGTTCAAGAAGGTGAGATTCACGCTCTGCTTGGTGAGAATGGCGCAGGCAAGTCCACGCTTATGAAAGTTTTAAGCGGCGTATATCCACACGGATCTTATGACGGCGACATTCTATTCAAGGGTCAAGTTTGTGAATTCAAGGATATCAAACAAAGTGAAAATCTGGGGATCGTCATCATTCACCAAGAATTAGCGCTGATTCCCTATTTATCGATTGCAGAGAATATCTTTTTGGGAAATGAACAAGCTTCGCGAGGGATTATCAATTGGAACGATACGATTGTGAAGACAAGAGAATTACTGCAAAAGGTTGGATTAAGCGAGCAGCCTACGACACTGACGATCAATATTGGTGTCGGCAAGCAGCAGTTGGTGGAAATCGCAAAAGCGCTATCTAAAAAGGTGAAACTGCTGATCTTGGATGAACCTACAGCGGCCTTGAACGAAGAGGATAGCGATAATTTGCTGAATTTATTGTTGGAATTTAAAAAACAAGGAATCTCTTCGATTCTGATTTCCCACAAATTAAATGAAATTTCTAAGGTGGCGGATTCCATTACCATTCTTAGGGATGGTCAAACCATAGAAACGTTGGATATGAGAAAAGACCAAATTACCGAAGACCGCATTATTAAAGGCATGGTAGGCCGGGATTTAACACATCGTTATCCCATCAGGGAGCCGCGAATCGGCCAGACGCTGTTTGAAGTAAAGGATTGGAATGTCTATCACCCGCTGCAAGACAATCGTAAAGTCATCGATCAAGTCAATTTGAACATTCGTAAAGGTGAAATTGTTGGTATTGCCGGGTTAATGGGAGCAGGTAGAACGGAACTGGCGATGAGCATTTTCGGCAAATCCTATGGGAAGAAAATCAGCGGTCATTTATATAAAGATGGCAAGGAAATTCACCTGCCGACGATTGATAAGGCCATTCATCATGGTGTTGCTTATGTGACGGAAGACCGCAAGAACTATGGATTAATCTTAATTGACGATATTAAAAGAAACATAACGATGGCCAGATTGGATAAGATTTCGAAAAATAAGGTCGTCAATGAGAATGAAGAGATTGTCCATGCGGAAAGCTTCCGCAAAAAGATGAATATTAAAACGCCGAGCATTTTACAGAAAACAGGGAATTTAAGCGGCGGTAATCAGCAGAAGGTTGTTTTAAGCAAATGGATCTTTTCAGAGCCGGATATTCTCATTCTTGATGAGCCAACACGGGGTATTGATGTAGGGGCTAAATATGAAATTTATACGATCATCAATCAATTAGCAATGGAGGGCAAAGGCATCCTGCTTATTTCCTCGGAGCTTCCTGAAATTCTGGGTATGTGTGACCGTGTTTACGTGATGAATGAGGGGAAAATGGTTGGCGAATTAAGTAAAGAGGAAGCTTCACAGGAAGCAATCATGAAGTGCATAACGAGGGCAGGGGGACACATGCATGGAAACACTGAGTAAAATGTTTAAAAGCAACATCCGTCAATACGGCATGATTATTGCACTAGTCTTAATTACGGTATTTTTTCAAATTATGACGGATGGGGTTCTGTTAAAATCTCTGAATGTAACGAACTTGATTTTGCAAAACAGTTACATTTTGGTGTTGGCGATAGGCATGTTATTGGTCATTATTACTGGAAATATTGACTTATCTGTAGGATCTGTAGCTGCTTTTGTAGGGGCTGTGTCAGCCGTTCTGATGGTCGATATGAAAATGCCTTTTGTCTTAGCGATTATCATTTCTTTGCTTATTGGAGCATTGGTAGGGGCGTGGCAGGGATTTTGGGTCGCTTATGTGCGAATTCCATCTTTTATCGTTACGCTGGCGGGAATGCTCCTCTTCCGAGGGTTGACGATGATCGTCTTGAAAGGGATGTCGATCGCGCCATTCCCGAAGGCTTTTCAGAAAATCAGCTCTGGCTTTATTCCTGATGTATTAAATGGAAGTGCAATGCATAACACTACACTGATCATCGGAGTTGTATTATCCCTTATTTTGGTGTGGAGTGAACTTCGAAAAAGAAAGAACCAAGTCAAATATGACTTTGATGTTATGCCGATGGGATGGTTGATTGCTAAAATTGCCGTCATGGTCCTGATCATTAACGTTTTCACGTATGTGCTGGCTACTTATGAGGGTATTCCTAACATTTTGATTCTTTTGTTTGTGCTCGTTGTTATTTACTCTTTTGTTATGAATAAAACGGTCATGGGACGCCATATTTATGCGCTTGGCGGCAGTGAAAAAGCGGCCAAATTATCAGGCATCAAAACGAAGCATGTGACCTTCTGGGTGTTCGTAAATATGGGAGTCATGGCGGCGCTATCCGGTCTCGTATTTGCGGCAAGGTTAAATGCGGCTACACCTAAAGCAGGTGTAAACTTTGAGCTGGATGCCATCGCTGCGTGCTTCATTGGCGGTGCTTCCGCGACTGGTGGTATTGGTACGGTTATTGGTGCTATCATCGGCGGACTTGTGATGGGTGTTATGAACAATGGGATGTCCTTAGTCGGTCTAGGTATTGACTGGCAGCAGGGTATCAAGGGATTGGTGCTGTTATTTGCGGTAGGTTTTGATATTTACAACAAATCTAAAACTGCTTAGTCAGATGATGACTAGGTAAAATGAGTAATAAAGGATCCAATAAGACTTTCCTGAATGGGAGGGTCTTATTTGCGGCTTACACATACGGATTGGGGGATTAACGAATGAGTAAACGTATGACATGGCCAAGAAGTAAGCCCTTCATGGTGCTCTCTCTTTCCTTGCGTTCAAAACTTATGATAGCCTTCGTGGTTATCGCTTTATCGGTCGCAGTAACGAGCGGATTATCCTACTATTTTCTGAAAAAAATCAATCAATCCTATATGAATTTGTTAAGTCATCATGCGGTGATTCTTCAGCTTGTTTCTGATATCCAGTACCAAACCCAATTGCAGTACAGCCTTATGTCCAGCTATGTCATTGAACCTTCTCCAGAGAAAGTACAAGCTATTCTCGAAAGCAATCAGAAGCTTTCGACTTTGGTGCAGGACGTTAAGGGCATCGATGAGAATGCCGAAGATCAGACTTATTATAAGGTAATGAGTGAGTCGATCGAGACGATTGCCGGATTGGTGCATGATCTGGATAAGGCGAAATCCAGCTATCAAAGAAGCGTCCCCCTTACACAAAATTTAACCAAGCTTGCTGAAAAGATTCAGAAAAAGCAAAAGAACATCATGGAACTGAAGAAAGTGGAAAATGGAAATATGACAGATCAAACCATCCAAAAACTCATAGCGATAAGCATCACGACTTTAGTGATCGCTTTAGCCATAGGATGGATGGTGTCCAGAATGATTATCGTCCCTCTCCGGATGATTGTTAAAGCGGCGAGAGATATAGCTTCTTGTGATTTAACGGGACGAGATATCAGAGTCCGCAGCCGCGATGAGCTTCATGATTTGGCGGAGGCTTTCAATCAAATGAAAGGCAATTTGTCTCAAATCATTAGCCAGGTTGATTATCATGCGAAGCATGTATCTGCAGCGGCAGAAGAGCTTAGCGGCAACACCGAGCATTTGAGCAAAGCGTCGGAGCAAATTACGACGGTTGTGCAAGAGATTTCCGCAGGCTCCGAATCTCAGGTAGAGCATATGATGACGGGGGTCTCTTTCCTTGCGCAGATGGATCATTCCGTACAGCAAATTGCCTCAATTACGGGATTAACGAACGAAACGTCGTCTAACGCGCTGGCAGCTGTAAGTAGAGGGACGGATTCTATCGAATTATCCATTAGCCAAATGAACGCCATTTATTATAAAATGAAAGTGCTTTCGGAATCGGTAGGGCGTTTAGGAACGCACGTCATGCATGTCCTAGCAGCGAATGATCTTATTGCTAATATTTCCAGGCAAACCAATTTACTAGCGCTTAATGCTTCGATTGAAGCGGCTAGAGCAGGTGCAGCGGGTAAGGGCTTTGCGGTTGTTGCTCAAGAAGTTCGTCATTTATCTAAGCAAACAACAGAAGCTGCAGATGGAGTAGCGAGATTGGTGAATGCGATTCAAGAGGAAATGAGTGAGGTCGCACATTCCTGTGAGGCGGGTTCACAAGAAGTGAACACAGGGATTTCAGTTGTCAATGAAGCGAACGTGGCGTTTGAACGAATAAAAAAAGAAATCGAAGAGGTTAGCGCGCAAATAAGTCAAGTATCCCTGCAATCCTCTGACATTTCTGAGAAATCGCAAACAGCTCTAGAAGTTCTTCGTTCGATAGAAGGAGTGGCCAAGCATACGGCTTCGGGAACGAAAGAAGTGTCCGTAAACATGGAAGAGCAATATGCGAGCATGGAAGAAATCGTTTCTTCAGCCAACGTTTTAAGCGGGATGGCGGAAGAACTAGATGAATTAATCGGTAAATTTCAATTAAGATCGAATGACATATAGAGCCCATCTACGTTCGTGCAAAAGGTTATAGGAGGAACAAGTATGAAAAAGCTGTTGATGGTGTATGCGATACTGATCGCAACTTTTTTGCTTTTCCTTTATTTTTATCAATACCGCGAGTCTACGGATCAGTCGCTTAAGCAAATGAATCGCGGTCTCCAAGGAAACATCGAAGAGAAGTATGTCATGGTCAACTTCCAGTCCGGCATTGATTATTGGAAAAGTTGTCTAAAAGGCTTCGAGGATGCCGCGAAGGCATTGAATGTTTCCGTCGAGTATCGAGGTGCTACACAGTACGATGTGTACGAAGAGATAACGGTTTTGGAGCAAGTAATCGCCAAGAAGCCGGCAGGAATTGCAGTCTCGGCGATCAATCCGAACGCACTCGTTGTGACCATTAATAAAGCCGTTGAAGCGGGCATCCCTGTCGTATTATTCGATTCTGGCGCACCTAAGAGTAAAGCTTACTCTTTTCTGGGAACGAATAATTATAACGCTGGCGTAAGCGCGGCTCACAAAATGGCTGAGTTGACCGGGACCAATGGAAAGCTTGCGATTATTACGCTGCCTAATCAACTAAATCATCAGGATCGAATGGCTGGATTTCAAGATACAATCCGAAGCAGCTACCCAAATCTACAAATTATAGCGATAGAGGATGGTAAGGGGGATCAATTGGCATCCGAACGGATTGCGGCTAAAGTTCTCAAGGATCATCCGGATTTGAACGGTATATTTGCTACAGAGGCCAATGGCGGTGTGGGTGTAGGTAATGCGGTGAAAAGCTTGAAATTGCTTTCACAAGTGAAAATTATTGGGTTTGATACGGATAAAGGGACACTCGATATGGTGAAGAACGAGACGATTTCAGCAACGCTTGCACAGGGTACCTGGAATATGGGGTATTGGTCGCTTATGCATTTACTCCATCTTCAAAAGGAAGCTCAGAAATCGCATTTACCCCTGCAGAATGCCAAGGAACCGCTTGTTCCCACCTATGTGGATACAGGAATTACAATCGTGACGAAAGAAAATGTCGATATCTATTATGCCAAATGACAGCTTAGAGGCAAATGATGAGGTGAAGCGCATGAAGATGTTCAAATGGATTACACTAAATAACTGGCCAATCCGTTATAAGTTAATCATGCACTTCTTACTAATTAGCATTTTGCCTGCTATTTGTCTGGGTATTCTGATCGCGTTAGCGACCGATCGCATTATTGACAAACAGGTTAATGAGCATACGTCTCAACTAATCGGCAATGTGAATAAATCGCTTGAAGCGTATGCGGGGAATTTGCAGAATATTACCTATTTCACTTCCTTTAACCCACAAGTTAAGAGGTTTCTAAGTGGGGAGCCAGCCATTCAACCATCGGAAGCCTACGATATGCGGATATTCCTTCAAGGATTTACAACCCTATACTCGGAAGTGGCGGGTATCCTGGTGGTGAATGCGAAGGGGGATTACATCAGTAACGAAATGTATGCCCGAACTTCTCGGAGCCTAACCGAAGAAAGTTGGTACAAGGAAGCCGTGGATCAAAAGGGGATATTCAGCATCGTTGGTCATCCCTCGGGAAGAAATGTCACCACACACGTTGACTACAAGGATGAGGATATTGTCTCCGTGGTCAGAGCGATTCTGGATCCCGAAACCCAAGCAGTCAAAGGTGTCATCCTAATTGATTTAAAGCTTAGAGTCATCGCAGAAACCGTACAGGACGTAAGCCTAGGGAAATCGGGCTACTTGATGGTTATCGACGATAAAGGCGAAAGCATCTATACACCAGAGCATCCTCTTGTGAGCAAGTTTCAGCGAAGTTGGATGGACGAGAATCCTTCGGGCACTTTTTCTAAAACGATCGATGGCACTTATATGCAGTTCATATATCGGAAATCGGCCTTTACGAATTGGACGACGGTGGGTGTATTTTCAACGCAAGAGACGGTCCGAGAGGTCAGAGAAATCCGCTTATATTTAATCATGTTTGTTTTCGTTGTATGCTTGCTCGGGATTGCGGCTTCCTATTATTTATCCTATACCATCTCTTTCCCCATTTGGCAGCTAACGTCATTCATGAGGAGAGCAGAAGACGGCAATCTGTCTATTCGCTTCAAGGATGAAAGAACGGATGAAGTCGGCATGCTGGGACGAAGCTTCAATCATATGCTGATGCAAATTACGAAACTGATCGGTTTGGTCGAAAAGGAGCAGCGGCAAAAGAGGGAAGCGGAACTGCGAAGTCTGCAAGCGCAAATTAAACCGCATTTTTTATACAACACACTCGATACGATTCTATGGTTAGCTCGTAAAAGCGGCGCGCACGAAGTGACAGAAGTAGTCGATTCCCTATCTAGGCTTTTTCGCATAGGTCTTAGCAAGGGGAATGAAGTCATTACGCTTATGGAAGAATTCGAGCACGTGAAGAGCTATCTCATCATTCAAAAAACAAGGTACAAGGAAAAATTGAATTATTCCATTAACGTTGACCCTTCGCTCCATCAGCTTTATGTGCTTAAGTTAATTCTTCAACCGATTGTCGAGAATGCCATCTATCATGGGATTAAAGAGCGCCGCGGACCTGGTAATATCGACATAAACGCTTGGAATGAGAATGAAAAAGTGGTCATTACCATTAGCGACAATGGAGCTGGTATGTCCGATGAAAAGCTGGAACGTTTAAGACGAACGTTAGAAGCGGCTGCTTCTAAATCGAATCCGGTTGTAAATGAATATAAGCAGGATGCGCCTCCTGTAAGCGAGCAGGAATCGTCCTTTATAGTAACAAATCCTCCATCGGGTGAGGGGTATGGATTAACGAATGTACATGAACGAATTGTGATTAGCTTCGGAGATGCTTACGGTGTATCCATAGAAAGCAAAAAAGGAGAGGGAACAACCGTAACGATTACACATCCTGTGTTAAAAAGAGAGGTGCCCGTATGATCGTAGGTTCGCCCTGGAAAGTATTGATTGCAGATGATGAATCGATCATTCGCGAAGGTATACTAAGTTCAGTGAATTGGCAGCAGCTTGGTCTGGAGGTTGTGGCAGAGGCTGAAGACGGTGAAGAGGCCTTAGAGCTGGCACGTAAGCATAGTGTTCATATCCTGCTTGTTGATCTCAATATGCCCATCATGAACGGTATGTCATTGATCAAACATGTGCGTGAGGAGCTGCCGGATTGCAAGATCATCATCATAACCGGACATGATGAGTTTACCTATGCACAAGCAGCCATTCGCTTGGATGTCGATGATTATATCCTCAAACCGGTGAATCCCGCGCAGCTTGCCGATGTTTTAACGAAAATAACCAAGCAAATGGCATCTTCTTTGGAGAAAGAAGAGCATTTGCAAATGGCTTCTAAACAGATTGAAAGGAACTTCTCGCTATTAAGAGAACGTTTCTGTCTGGAATGGATGGATGGGGTACTTAGTGAGGTTGAGATTCGAGAGCAGCTTGCGTTTCTTAAGATGCCCGATCGAGCGCCGAGTACGCTAGGCGTTATTCAATGGTCCGGGAATTCAAAAGGCAAGGAGCTTTTATCAGAAAGAGACCGTCAGTTGATCTTGTTTGCGATTGAGAATATCGTTGAAGAGCTGCTATCTCCCTACACGCTGGTCAAATTTCGAGACCATTTGGGGATGCTGGTTGTACTATTATGGGAACCAGTACCGGCCGATGCGATCGAGAACATGGATGCAGCTGTGCAAACGTATTTGAAAATAACCATAGCTTCTCAGTTCCTGACGGGCATAGAAGGTGTTACAGGTGTTTCTAACGTGTACCAGCAAGCGAGAACTTCCTTATATAAAGAAGCCCATCTGTCTCCTTTTGTTCGTTTGGCGAAGGATTTTATTGCGCAGAGATATAGCAACCCGGAAATAACACTGGAAATGATCGCCAATGAAATGAAGGTTTCCCCTGTGTATTTGGGAAGAATTTTTAAACAAGAATTAGGTATCCCTTTTGTGAATTTGCTTACTCATACGCGGATTAAACACGCGATTCATTACTTGAGCACAACGGATATGACGATTATTGAGATTTCCGAAAAAGTAGGCTATGACTCCCAGCATTACTTCAGTACAGCCTTTAAAAAAGTAGTAGGCATAGCGCCAAATCAGTACCGCAAAGAAGGAACCATGCAGTCGTAATCGACGAGTCATGATAACAAACATACACCTCAGCTGAAAATGGTCAAATGGAAGCGTTAAGCTGCCCTATGAACCAAAGAGCTGAGGTGTATTTTTGCATAATGATACGCGAAGGTGCAATCATACAAAAAAAGTTGCCGATGTTATGAAAGTTTACAAACTTCTTTCATATAAATTGACCATGATACACAGCGGATTTACAATGAAACAAATCTTGATCAAGAATGGTTGGAATTTCATAGAAATAGAGGTGACGGGTAGTGAAGTTGACGCTGCAGCAAGTAAATGAGTTGAATCAGGAAGATTTCATCGATAGGTTCGGCCCTCTATTTGAGCACTCACCTTGGGTGGCAGAGCGCGCTTGGAGCTCGCGGCCTTTTGCAACGGAGCTGGAATTGAACAGTGCATTCGAACGCGAGGTTTGGCTTGCTGATCGGGTGGAGCAGTTGGCGCTGCTTAGAGCGCATCCAGACTTAGGTACGCGAGTGCGGATGACAGATCATTCGGTACAGGAGCAGTCCGGTGCCGGTCTGAACCAGTTAACAGCTGAAGAATATAAACTGTTCCTAGCTTATAACAAGCAGTATACGGCTGCCTTTGAGTTCCCTTTTATTATGGCGGTCAAGGGCCAGACCAAAGAGATCATTCGAGAAGCGATTCGCACTCGGATACACAGAGATAAGGAAGATGAGTTCGGGAAAGCTTTGCAGGAGGTTTGCAAAATTGGGCGGTTCCGCCTAGAGGCACTGTTAGTCAATGAAGCGGAGGCGAAAGCGATGAAGCAAGCGAACGGATCGGAGAGAATCATGTATTACGGCAAAGGTGATGTATGGGTGTATCGTTCTTATGCAAAGCCGCTGACGAATCTGACGTTAATACCGGAGTCTGGCTTTACTGGACGAGATAATGTGCTGTTTGGAATGAATATCAAGGTGGCGGTTAGCGGAGAGAAGTTCTTTACCTCCTTCACGGAGGGGGACAATTCGATGGTTGTTGCCACGGACTCGATGAAAAATTTCATCCTGAGAAAAGCTGGAGAATATGAAGGCGCTACAGCTGAAGGGTTCCTGGAGTTCGCCGGCCGCCATTTTCTAGAGACGTACCCACAGATGACAGGTGTGAAAATGACAGCAGATCAAGTATCTTTTGAAGTGCTGCCGGTTCCTAGCGCAAAAGGATTTGAAGGCAGTGAGCTCGTATACCGTTATTCGCAAAATGAACACCCGACCGCGCTGGTTGAAGTTGTGCGCACGGATGAGGGTATAGCTATAGAGGAACATGCCGGCGGCGTCGCTGACTTGAAGCTGATTAAAGTAAAAGGAAGTTCCTTCGCGGGGTTCGTTCGAGATGAGTATACGACGCTTCCGGAATCGTTCGACCGTCCTTTATTTATTTTCTTAGACATTGCTTGGAGTTATGAAGAGGTGGCGGATGCCCTAGATTCAGATCTCGGACGTTATGTGGCTGCTGAGCAAATTCGGGATATTGCGCATACGGTATTCCATGAGCAGCATTCACCGTCGATCCAAAATCTTATTTATCGAATCGGACAGCGCGCGCTCACTCGTTTTCCTCAATTAAAAGAAATTCGCTTTGAATCTAACAATCGCACGTGGGAAACGATTCTGGAGCAAGCTTCCGTTGGTGAAGGTAAGGTGTTTACAGAGCCTAGACCGCCGTATGGTTTCCAAGGTTTTTCCATGACAAAGAGTGACCTGGAGGGCCTATGAGCGCTGGTTTAACATCGCACGTACTGGATATTAGCAGTGGACGACCGGCTAGTGGGGTGAGGATTGATTTGTTTCGTCTCCAAGATGGGCACTCAAATCTGCTTCGCTCGGAAGTGACGAATGCGGATGGCCGCCTTCAAGAGCCGATGCTTAGCGGGGATGATTTAATACCGGGAATTTATGAGCTGGTCTTTCATATAGGCGATTATTTCAGAGGAATCTCTATTAATCTTGCAGAGCCTGCGTTTCTGGATCAAGTACCGGTGAGGTTTGGCATTTCGGCCAAAGATGTTCATTATCACGTGCCGCTGCTCATCGCGCCATGGGGTTATAACACATATCGAGGAAGTTAACGCAGGCAGGATGGCTGCAGCATAAAAGACTCCGAGGGAGGGTTTCGTATGACTAACCAATTTGACCTCGTAATTCGGAAGGGCACCGTAGTCCTGAGAGAGGAAGTACGCCAGTTTGACATTGGGATTCAAGGTGGCAAAATTGCTGCGCTTGGCGAAAACCTCGTGTACTCGGAGGATACACCTGTCTATGATGCGGAGCATTTGCACATTATGCCGGGGATGGTTGATGCGCATGTTCATTTCAATGAACCGGCCCTCGGTCACTGGGAAGGGTTTGCTACCGGATCAGCTGCTCTAGCGGCTGGCGGATGCACGACGTATATCGACATGCCGTTGAATGGCGTGCCGCCTACGGTTCGGCTAAGTGCGCTTGAGCGGAAGCTGGAAGCGGCTGAAGGACATTCCTTGGTCGATTATGCGCTGTGGGGCGGACTTGTTCCCGGCAATGTGGGCAATCTTCAAGAGCTCGCGGAAGCTGGCGTCATTGGATTTAAGGCGTTCATGTCTTGTCCTGGCGGAGAGGGGGAAGATATATTCGCTGAGGTGGACGATCTGACCCTCTACGAAGGAATGAAAGAAATTGCCCGCTTGGGGCTGGTGTTAGCGCTTCATGCAGAAAGCGAGGAGATCGTATCCAAGCTGGCTGCGCAGGCACTTGCGGAAGGCAAGCGCGGGGCGCTCGACTTCGTCGCGACGAGACCGATCGCAGCGGAGCTGGAAGCGGTGAAACGCGCACTGGTCTACGCCGAGGAGACGGGCTGCAAGCTGCACTTCGTGCATATAAGCAGCGCGGAAGCTGTGCAGGCCATCACGGAGGCGAAGGCCAAAGGGCTGGACGTCACGGTGGAAACGTGTCCGCATTATTTAGTGCTGACTAGCGCTGATTTGGAGCGGCTAGGTCCGGTAGGTAAATGTGCGCCTCCGCTGCGCAAAACGGAAGATCAAGCTCAGCTATGGGCGGCGCTGGCAGCTGAGCAGTTGGATATCCTCGCCTCGGACCACTCTCCTTGCCCTACGCATATGAAGCAAGGGGATTTCTTCGAGGCGTGGGGCGGGATATCCGGTGCGCAAAGCTCACTGGAGCTTATGTTGGACGAAGGCTACCTACATAGAGGGATGCCGCTGCATTTGTTGTCGCGGATGCTCTCTTTCGAGCCGGCTAAGCGGTTTGGGCTGCATCCCCGCAAAGGTGAAATTGCTATAGGTGCGGATGCTGATCTAGCTCTTGTGGATATGAAGCTGAGCTACTCACTTCAGGAGAGTGATCTATTTTACCGCCATAAACATAGTCCCTATGTAGGGAGAGCGTTCGGATGCCGGGTAAAGGCGACATTCTTACGAGGCACTAAGGTGTATGAGCTTGGTGAAGGGCTAGTGGAGAAAGCAGACGGGATTTGGTTGCGCCACGCAGCCGTGATTGGAGGTGAGGAAGGTGGCTAAAATGACACCGAACTCGCTGGATTTGCTGTCAAAATACGCTGACCAGATGCTCGATGTACTGGAGTGGCTTTCCTCCTATGGGGCTGACCCAGCGGGGGGAGTCTCCCGTTTGTTGTATACGCAGCCATGGCTGCAGGCGCAGCAGGCTCTTACCCGGAAAATGCAAGAGCTGGGGCTTGAAACAGGCTTCGATGCCGTTGGTAATGTTTTTGGAAAACTGCAAGGAAATAACCTTGTGATGAAGTCGGTTCTTACAGGTTCTCATGTAGACACGGTGAAAAACGGCGGTAAATACGATGGGGCATACGGCGTAGTTGCCTCCATGATGGCACTTGGTTATTTGAAGGCGGCTTATGGGACGCCGAAACGAACGCTTGAAGTGGTTTCATTTTGTGAAGAAGAGGGAAGTCGCTTCCCGCTAGCTTACTGGGGCTCTGGACATGTGACCGGTGTGAGGTCGATGACTGGGGCTTCGGAGATTGCTGATCTTGAAGGTGTGACGCTGCTTGAGGCGATGCAGCAAGCTGGCTTCGACACGACAAGTGTAGGTGAACACCCTGCGAAGCGCGAAGATATCGGAGCGTATATCGAAATTCATATCGAGCAAGGTTCTGTCCTTGAGTGTAACGAGAAACAAATTGGCGTTGTTACAGCGATCGTTGGTCAAATAAGGTTGACCGTAGTGGTAACGGGCACCTCGAATCATGCCGGGACGACCCCAATGAGGATGCGAAGAGATGCACTTGCAGGAGCTGCGGAAATGGTATCTCTGACAGAGCGGATGGCACTGGAGAAGGGGGAACCGCTTGTAGCTACCGTTGGGCGTTTGGAAGTGAAGCGGGGAACATCGAATGTGGTACCGGGGGAAGTTGAATTTACGCTGGATATTCGGCATACTGACGAGTGGGAGATGGATGCTTTTCGTACGAGATTGCTGGCTGAGTTCGAAGTAATTGCGAAACGAAGAGATCTTCAAATAGATACGATAGAAAATTTGCACGCTTCGCCTGTGGCGATGCATGAAGGGATTTCGGCAGAAATGGAAGCTGCCTGTGGTGCCCACGGATTCGAGAGCATGCGGCTGCCTAGCGGGGCAGGGCATGATGCTCAGCTGTTCGGGCCGATGTGTCCGACAGCGATGATCTTCGTTCCAAGTCGGGCAGGCATTAGCCACAGTCCTAATGAGTTTACGGAACCGGCCGATCTGGTCGCAGGCTTCCAAGCACTAGTGCATGTGTTATATCAATATGGTTATGGGGGGAAAGTAGATGAAATCTTATAGAGACTTGTCGCCCTCGCTGCGAACGATCATGACCCCAGGACCCGTTGAGGTCGACCCTCGGGTACTGCGGGCGATGTCTTATCCGATTCTTGGACAGTTCGATCCTGAATTCACTGAACTGATGAATGAAACAATGGAAATGCTTCGCGATGTATTTCAAACAAAAAATCAATGGGCTTTTCCGATAGATGGTACCTCGCGTTCAGGTATTGAGGCTGTTCTAGTGAGTGTGATTGAACCGGGGGACAAGGTGCTTGTTCCGATCTATGGCCGCTTTGGCAATCTGCTAGTCGAAATCTCGGAGCGCTGCGGTGCGGAGGTTGTCCTGCTGGAGAGAGAATGGGGCACGGTGTTCGACCCAGAGGAAATTATCGCTGCCATACACCGGGAAAAACCGAGCATTGTTGCGATCGTCCACGGCGAAACATCCACGGGTTGTATCCAACCGTTTGATGGCATCGGAGCAGCCTGCCGTGAAGTGGATGCCCTGCTTGTTGTTGATGCCGTCGCTACGATTGGCGGAGTCCTGGTTAAGACGGACGAGTGGCAGCTGGATGCTGTGATCGGTGGAACGCAAAAGTGTTTATCCGTCCCATCCGGGATGTCGCCGATTACGTATAACGAGCGAGTTGAAGCCAAGGTGCTGCGGCGCAAAACCATTGAACGGGGACTGCGTGAAAAAGGCTCGGCGGTGTCGGCTGGGAAGCCAGTTGCGAGCAACTATTTCGACCTCGGCCAGCTCCAGGACTACTGGAGTCCGAAAAGACTCAATCATCATACAGAGGCAACTTCGATGCTGTACGCTTTGCGTGAGGGTCTGCGTCTTGTCCTGCAAGAGGGCTTAGAGGAACGATTTTATCGTCATCGGCGTCATGAGGCTGCGTTAGTTGCTGGCCTCCGGGCAATGGGCTTAGCGCTATACGGGAATCCTGACTGTAAGCTAACCGTTGTGACTTGCATCTGTATTCCAGACGGAATCGCTGGAGAATCTGTGCGTTCGATGCTGTTAAACAGCTTCGGGATTGAAATCGCCAGTTCTTTCGGACCTCTGAAGGGTCAAATTTGGCGAATCGGTACGATGGGCTTTAGCTGTAATCAAAAAAACGTGCTCCACGTGCTCGGTGCACTGGAGGCAGTTCTTCTATGGCACGGCGCCGATATTACGGTCGGCAAGGCATTGCAAGCAGCGTTAACGTTATATGCTCGTAAAGAGGAGGAGCTGCCATGTTAAACATCATGCCGCGAGCCGAGCGTGCCATGATTGCTACGCCTCATTATTTAGCTAGCAGTGTGGGGAGTGCCATTTTGCAGCAGGGAGGCAATGCATTCGATAGCGCGATTGCGATCAGTGCGACGCTAGGGGTCGTCTACCCGCATATGACGGGGCTTGGCGGGGATGCCTTTTTCCTCATGCACGATGCCTCGACGGGCAGCTTTACGGGCTTTAATGGAAGCGGGAAGTCAGCTGCGCAGGCGACGCCTGATTTTTACAAAGCTAAAGGGCTGCATACGATTCCGCAAAGAGGAATTCTAAGTGCAATAACCGTTCCGGGGATGGTTGATGCCTGGTGGCAAGTATGGGAGAAGTACGGAAAGCTGCCGTGGGAGAAGCTGCTGGATCCAGCCATTGCTTATGCGGAAAACGGTTTTCCTATCTCGCGCAATTTGCTTTTTTGGATGCGCAAGGATGAGGCTTTCATTCGGGCTTCTGAGCAGTTGAGTGCCTTATATATGGCGAATGGCGAGCTTTTGAAGGAAGGGGATCGTCTGGTCCAGAAAGATATGGCCCAAACGTTACGTATAGTTCAACGTGAAGGTAGAGATGCCTTTTATAAAGGCTCCTTGATGCAAACCGTGGTTGATAGCATTCAGCGGGACGGCGGTTTACTGCTGGAAGATGATTTCCGTACTTATTCGGGAGAATGGGTGGAACTGCTTTCGACAACCTACCGTGGGTATGACATTTATCAAATGCCGCCGAATTCACAGGGATTCACAGCGCTCATGATGATGAATATGCTGGAAAATATAGAGGTAAGCAGCGTTCCGCGAGCCTCCGCGAACTTTTATCATATCATGTCAGAAGTGATTAAAAAGGCGTTCAAAGACCGTGATCTTTACTTGACGGATCCCCGTTTTCGGGAAATTCCGCTGGAGCGTCTGCTTTCAAAAGCCTATGCGGCGGAGCTCTGGCATGAGATTCAGGCAGAACCTCTCAAGGTGAGCGAACACTTGTCACCAGCGATCGGGCAGGATACGGCCTATGCGGCTGTCGTTGATGATGAAGGGAATTCGGTTTCATTTATACAAAGCTTGTATTTCGACTTTGGTAGCGCTTATGTACCAGGCGATACGGGCATTATTATGCAAAATCGGGGCTCTTTTTTCTCACTTGACCCTGCGTGCGCGAACGTTCTAGAGCCTAACAAAAGGTCATTTCATACGTTAATGCCTGCCATGGTGAGCAAAGCCGGGAAACCTTACATGCTATTCGGTACACAGGGGGGAGAGGGTCAGCCGCAAACACAGCTTTCCATACTGACAGGCGTGCTGGATTATGGTTTGTCCATTCAAGAAGCTATATCTCTTCCGCGTTGGGTATACGGCCGTACGTGGGGGGAAGATGGCGATGCGCTGAAGCTCGAGCACCGTCTCGATGGCGAGGTATATGCACGTTTGAAAAGATGGGGACATCGCGTTGAACCCGTGAATCCTTGGGATGGGATTATGGGGCAAGCGCAGGGCATTGTGATTGATGAGAAAGGTTTCATGAGCGGTGCTGCGGATCCTCGCGGTGATGGTTTAGCGATCGGCTGGTAGAACGATAAATCCATAAGGCGAGGTGCGATGAGTGATGGAGGCTTATGACATTTTGCAAGCGGTGGAGAGCAATGCGCAGGCGCGTGTATTAGCGACAGTTATTCATGTGGAAGGCCATGCTTATCGCAAGCAAGGAGCAGTTATGCTGCTGATGGCGGATGGAAGCTCGCTAGGCAGTATCTCTCCCGGCTGTTTGGAAGCGGATCTATCTGCATACGTACCTGCTGTATGGGAGTCGCAAAAACCGCAAATGGTGGAGTACGACATGAGACCGGCAGATGATTTCGGCTGGGGTGAAACGATTGGGTGCGGCGGATTGATTCGTATCCTGTTGGAGCCTGTTACCGGGGAACTGCTTGTTAACTTGCTGGTGGTGAAAGCTAGCTTGGATCGCGGGGAGGTCGTACAGCTGCTGCGCACATTCTCGGATGGGTATTCGAATATAACGTATACGTTATGCGATCCTGATGAGGGAGCGCCTTCAGACCGACAAGCGGTGTACGCCTCATTATTTACGCCGAAGCCGAGGGTCATTGTGTTTGGGGCGAATCCCGATGCGATGCCGCTTGCCCAAATGGCGGCAAGTGTTGGGTTTCGCGTGGTGGTAGCGGACTGGCGGGAGGCTATCTGCAATGTGGAGCGTTTTCCCGGGGCTGAGACTGTCGTGGCTTTCCCAGAGCAATTGGTGGAACAACTAAAGCTGAATGCGCAGGATTATGTCATCGTCATGAGTCACCAGTTTGAGAAGGATTCAGCATTCGTACGAGGAGCTATGGAATCAAGCCTGCGCTACCTCGGTATCATGGGTTCGAGGGATCGAACGGAGAAGATGCTTGAAGGATTAGAGCGGCCGGATTGGCTGCATTATCCCGTTGGTCTTAACATTGGCTCGGAAGGCCCGGTTGAAAATGCTATCAGCATAGCAGCTGAGCTAATACGTATAAAGCGTGGCGTTCGCTCGACTGGAGAGTGGGGCTCCTCTGTTACCATGGGGCGAGATATCCAAAGCTGCCGTCTATGGTGAGCGCTGTGAAGAGGAAAGTTGTTGGCGTATACTTGGCGGCAGGCAGCAGCAGACGGATGGGGACAGCGAAGCAGTCATTAGAAATCGCCGAAGGCGTGCGGCTTGGCGGGATTGCCCTTCTGCAAGCTCTTCATGCCGAGCTGCATAGTGTGGTTGTTGTCGTGCGTGAAGGTGACTCCTTGGATTGGTTGCCAAAAGAAGCTCATATGCATAGGTTATTAGGCAGATGTCGTGTTGAGATATGTGCGGACGCTGGAAGCGGAATGGCGCACTCGCTGCGCACGGGGATCCAGGCAGCAGAAGAGATGGGCGCTGATGGTATCTTAGTCTTGCTGGCGGATCAGCTGTTCATAGATGGTCCCATGCTGCTTCGGCTTACGACTGCCTTTCGTGAGGAAGCGGGCTACGATTATATCGCCAGCGGGGATAAGGGGATGCCGAAGCCTCCTGTTATTTTGGGGCGAGGGATGTGGCCAGCGGCTGTTGCTTTGGAAGGGGATGCTGGGGCGCGGTCCTTGTTTCAATTGCCTGCGTACCGTGGTCAAATTGTGGAAGAGGAAAACCAGTTGAAATTTATGGATGTTGACACTATGGATCGCTATGAACAGGCGAAAAATATATTTATGCACCAATGTATGTGAACTTAAATAACATAAAAGAAGAGATGAGTGCATTATTACTAATAATGCGCTATTTTTTTATACAAAAACACAAAGTGATGTCAAATAAGTTGACGCAGTTTTTGAAAATTGTTTATAGTATATCTAATTTATATGCGGATGGCTTTTTGAAAAACGGTTGGAGTGTAAAAGTTGATGCTGGTTATTCTGGATTTGGTGATTCGAAGGCTAGTTTGAGGAATGAAGATGGGATAGTTGTCATGATAAAGGAGGGGTGTTCATGTCAGTTCCTTTGTATCAGCTGCCAGAGCAGCAGCCTTCAGTATGGCAGCCTACGAGTGTAGAGGAAGCTATGCGTTTGAAGCATAAATGGGGAGATGATTCGGTACTCATTGCTGGGGGAACCTGGCTGCGTACTCGCTGGGAAAACGGTCATGCACCGATCCCACAGCATCTGATTAGCCTTGGAAGTATTTCATCTCTCTCGGGATTAACGGTCGATTCTCAAGGGCGAATTCATATAGGGCCAGCCCTTTGTTTAGCTGATTTGATGAAAAATGAACTGGTTAGGCAACGATGCGGGCTCCTTGTGCAAGCCTGCTCGGAGATCGCAGCGCCCTCTGTTCGGAATTTAGCCTCTATCGGAGGCAACGTGATGTCACGAACGGGTGACCTCATTCCTGTATTGCTTGTCATGGATGCCCAAATCATTTGCTCGGATGGGCAGAATGAACGTTCACTGGCGCTGATGGAGTGGCTGGAGAGTCCGATTTCGAGCCAGAACGAGGTAATGACTGGGATCGTGGTGCCAACGGCAGCTCTGATGAAAGCGGAAGAGGGAAGTAGCTACGAGTTTTATCTAAAGGTGGGACGCAGAGAAGCGTTCACCCCATCGGTTGTAACGGTAGCTGGAAGGCTAGAGCTAGGTACAGATGGAACACTCACAAGATTTGCGTTAGCTGCAGGTGGAGGAAGTGCTGTTCCGGCAAGGTTTAAATATCTGGAGGCCGCAGCTATTGGTCAGCCTTTATCCAAGGAGCTTCTGAAGTATCTGCATAAGGGTGTGTTCGCGGAATTTGATGCGGTGGCTGATGATTATGCCGGTGTGACTTATCGCAAGCAGACTGCGGCCAATCTCATCGTATCTGAATGCTATAAAGCGTGGCAAAAGGGGGGCGGAGCGGATGCTCCTAGGTCGTGATACGTATGTAAAAAAGTGGATTATCCGGCCTGACGGTGAAGAGAAGGTAACCGGAAAGCTCCGATATCTCACGGATTTAACCGCACCGGGTATGCTGCATGGGAAGGTGCTTCGCAGTCGTTACCCCCATGCATGGATTCTTTCCATCGATACAAGCAAGGCGATCATGACTCCGGGTGTGCGCGTCGTGGTAACGGCAGAGGATGTGCCTGGGTTGAATTTATTCGGCATTGCTTTCCCTCATCAGCCTGTGTTCTGTCATGATCGCGTTCGTTACATGGGGGACGCTTTGGCGGCAGTAGCTGCGGATACGGAAGAGATCGCTGAATATGCGCTTAGTCTGATCGAGGTTGTTTATGAACCATTACCTGTTGTAGATGATCCAGAAACGGCGCTAGACGCTGGCGTTATTAGGCTGCATCCCGATGGCAATTTACTGCACCGAACTAGCTTGAAGCATGGGGACGCAGAAACGGCATTCGAGGGGTGTGCGCATATTGCCCAGGAGACGTACTTTACGCCTCGTCAAATGCACACCTACATGGAAACCGAGGGCGGCTTATTTATCCCAGAAGATGACGGCCGATTAACGGTATATTCGCCTACGCAGCATGGCTATAAGGATCGGATGCAGCTGTCCAGGATTCTAGGGATGGCTGAGGAGCAAATTCGCGTTGTATCCAGTCCCATCGGCGGATCATTCGGCGGGAAGGATGAGCTCAATGTGCAGCCCTTCGGTGCCTTGATGGCATTAAAGACGGGATCCCCGATCAAGATGCACAATTCGCGTCGTGAATCCATCATATCTGGTATCAAACGGCATCCGATGCGGATTAAGATGAAGACTGGCGTGGATCAAGAGGGCCGTCTCGTCGCGCATCAAGTGAGCATCCTTGCTGATACAGGAGCCTATGCAACTTTGGGTTGTGAGGTCTTGAATTTTGCTACGGAACATGCGATAGGACCTTATAACATTCCGAATGTAGATGTTCAGGGGACGAGTGTATATACGAATAACGGCGTATCCGGTGAGTTTCGGGGCTTTGGCGGCAATCAGGTGATTTTTGCCGTTGAGAGCCAGATCGAGCGGTTAGCCGAGAAGCTCGGTATGGACGCTTGGGAGCTGCGCAAGCTGAACTTGCGTGCTCCGGGTGACCCGGGGCCGATGGGGCAGCAGATTGTGCAAACCGATGGCGCGGAACAAGTGTGGAGCAAGGTGAAGGAGTCGCCGCTCTGGGCGAAACGCGCGAAGTTGGCGCGGGAAGGCGAGGGAGCGGTACAGCAAGCCGATGGCGAGAAGCAGCAAGATCAAGTGGAGAAGCTGCGGGGTATAGAGCGGGATGACAAGAGCGAAGTTCAAGCCCTGTGGATCCGCCGAGGCGTCGGCGCAGCGATGGTGATGCACGGCGCCGGGCTCGGCCTAGGCATCCCGGATCACTCCGGCGGCCGCATCGAGCTCACGCCGGAGGGCAAGATCCAGGCCTCCTTCGGCTTCGAGGAGTTCGGGCAAGGGCTTTATGCAGCGCTCACGTTGATGCTGCAGGACTTTTTCGGCTGCACCGCCGAAGACATCCGCATCGTCATCGGCGATACGGATCGCGTGCCGAGCAGCGGATCCAGCACGGCCTCACGCGCCACCACGATGATGTGGCGCGCCCTGCAGCGGCTGAAGCCGCCGTTCGTGCAGGCGCTGCTTCAGCAGGCGTCTGCGCTCGCCGGCCTCGCAGCCGAAGAGCTGGCAACCGGCGCAGGCGGGATTCATCGCAAGGGCGATGAATCGGGCATGCCGGTTGTGACGTATGCGCAGTTGGCGGAGGCTGCTGAGGCAGCAGCCAAGCCGATCATCGCGCATACGGAGTTCGACTACCCGACGACGCCGGAAGGGCTGATCGGCGCTCATTATTTATACTCCTACGCATCCGTCATCGTGGAAGTGGAAGTGAACATGCTGACGGGGCGAGTGAAGGTGCTGCAAACCGATCACGTCATAGCAGCCGGCCCTGTTATTAATCCGATGGGGTTCCTCGGACAGATCGAGGGGGGCAGTGTGATGGCTCTGGGATTTACGTTGACTGAGGATGCTGTCATGCAGGGGAGTAACTACCTAAGGCATAATTTGGACACATACTTGGTCCCAACCTTCAAGGATAGCCCCCATACCATTCGGGTAGAAGCGATCGAAGATTTGCCCGAGGGTGATACTTTTGGCCCGCGCGGGGTTGGCGAAATTGGTTCCGTCGGTTTGGCCCCGGCCATTACCGCAGCGGTCCGTCAAGCAACGGGGATTTGGGTAAATCGACTCCCGATTTCACCGGAAAACATCGTGCAGTCCATCGACTGGTTAGAAGGGGTGGAGGCCATTGATTAATACAAACTATGTGCTTGAATGTTCGATTAATGGTAAGGGAGTCACGGTACCTGTCCCAGCTTCCAAACGGATGTCGGATATCCTGCGTGATGACTTGCTTTTAACAGGAACCAAAGTTTCTTGTGAAATAGGACGCTGCGGCGCCTGCATGGTACTGCTTGATGGTAAACCCGTTAATTCTTGTTTGCTTATGGCTTATCAAGCGGCGGGTAAGGAAGTGACAACCATTGAGGGGATATCGGCAGGGGAAGAGCTGCATCCCGTTCAGCAAGCTATGTTAGAGGAAGGAGGGCTGCAGTGCGGTTATTGTACCGCTGGTATGGTCGTTACGCTTACGGCTTTATGGGAAGAGAATCCTACCCCGACTAGGGCGGAGGCCGAAGAGGCACTCTGCGGCAATATATGCCGATGCACGGGCTATGAAGGCATTTTCAGAGCGGTAGAAAGATGTGGTTTGTCGATAAAAAGAGAGGGGTAGAACCATTATGACAAAAAAATGGATGTTTTCCTTAACAGCTATCTTACTTATGATCTTAACCGCTTGCTCTGGACAATCAACTACGACTAGCACCACGACCGCACCTAATGCGTCCCCTGCTTCAACCCCAGCTGGCAGTACAACACCGTCATCAGTTGAGAAAAAGCTGCCTAGAGTTGCCTTTGTCTATATCGGAGTTCCCGGTGATGGAGGCTGGACCTACGAGCATGATCAAGGCCGTTTAATGTTGGAAAAAGAGCTTGGCATCAAAGCGACAACGGTTGAAAATATTCCTGAAGGTCCTGATGCGGAGCGAGTTTTTGAAGAATTAGCACAGAAGAACGATATCATTTTCGGAACTTCCTTCGGTTATATGGACCCAATGTACAATGTAGCTCAAAAGCACCCGAAGGTCACATTCCTACACGCAACTGGCTATAAAACACTGCCTAACCTCGGGACATACATGGGGCGCGAATACCAAAGTGCTTACCTCGTAGGTATGGCGGCCGGTAAAATGACCAAGAACAATCACTTGGGTTATGTCGGTGCATTCCCGATTCCGGAAGTTATTTATACCATTAATGCTTTTACTCTTGGAGCTCAAAGTGTTAACCCGGACATTGATGTATCAGTGGTTTGGAGCAATACGTGGTTCGATCCGGCGACAGAGAAGCAAGCTGCGATTTCTTTGCTGGACAAAGGCGTGGACGTTTTGGCTGCTTATCAAGATTCACCTGCAAGTATTCAAGCGGCAGCGGAACGCAAAGTGTGGGGGATCGGAAACGATTCGGATATGGGCCGATTTGCGCCGGAGACGTACATTTCGAACCCGAAATGGAACTGGGGACCTTACTATGTGCAGACGGTTAAAAGTGTCATGGATGGGACTTGGAAATCCAGCGCATATTTCGGCAGCATGAAAGAAGGCATTACAGATATAGCTCCACTTGGTAAAAATGTGCCAGCCGATGTTAAAGCTCTTGTCGAGAAGAAGAAGCAGGATATCTTGAATGGTACCTTCGACGTATTCCAAGGACCTATCGTGGATCAAGATGGCAAGACGCGTTTTGAACAGGGTAAAAAGATGACTGACGAAGAGATTTTGGGCACAACCTGGTTTGTTAAGGGCATTAAAGGTGTCATTCCTAAATAAGTATGAGAGGACGTAAGGGCGATGACGATACAAGATATTGCTTTGATTGACGAGTGGCATCCGGTGTTGTTGTCGTCAGAACTGTTAAATAAGCCTATACCTGTCATCGTGTTAGGTGAAAAAGTGGCTGTATTCCGCACTTCGCAAGGCGTCCACGCCTTCAAGGACTTATGTATTCATCGGGGAGTACCACTATCGCTGGGCAAAGTGAAGGGGGATGAGCTTGTCTGTGCTTACCACGGTTGGTCCTATAACGGCTGCGGTACTTGTACGCGAATTCCGTCTCTGCCGGCAGATCGGGCGATTCCCTCCAAGGCGAAAGCGTTCGTCTACGGATGTGTAGAGGCACACGGATTGATCTGGGTTTGTCTAGGTAAACCGGCTAGTCTGCAGCCGAACGTAAGCAAGTATATTCCCGAAGGCTTCAAAGAAGTCATCATGGGACCATACACGCTGCAAGCTGCAGGACCTCGTATCATAGAGAACTTCCTCGACGTATCCCACTTGATGTTTGTGCATGAGGGTCTGCTAGGTGATAGTGAATTTGCCGAAATTGGGGATTATCAGGTTTATGAGGAGGACGGTGTCCTTACTTCAGAGGAAATCGTCATCTTTCAACCCGATCCGGATGGAACGGGGCGCGGCGTACATAGCCGATACGTCTACGAAGTGTTCGGTCCGCTCTGTGTCGCTTTTACCAAAAGAGATCGCGATACGGATCATATCTTCCGGTTGTTTTTGATGGTGCTGCCGGAAACGGAGCAGACGAGCAAAGCGTTCATGTTGAAGCAGAGGAACTATGCTTATGAGGAACCTGACGAGGTGTTCGTTCAGTTCCAAGATCTGCTCATTGAGCAGGATCGTGAGATGGTCGAAAACCAGAAGCCGGAGCTGCTCCCGCTCGATCTTCAAGCGGAGCTGCACCTGAATACAGATCGATTGAGTATCGCGTACCGCAAACGGCTTCGGGAACTGGGCGTCACTTTCGGGACGGCTTAGGGGTTAAACAGAAAGCTGCGGCGCATGGGGGAATAACCGGAGTGGTTCTTCTCTCATGCGCCGCAGCATTTTTTATTTCAATGGAGTTAGAACTTTTATTCAATAAGTTCGTCAGCCATTTTTTCGGATTCAAAATGATAGGAAGACAAATTATCAACGTTTAACTTTCTGTTATCTTTTTTTCCTGCTATTCTTCATTAGCGTCATTCTCCTAGAATGGCGCAGCCAAGAATAGTAGGCGCGTAAGTCACGCAATTCCATGGTTTTGGACATAAATCCGAGGAAGGTGATGACAATCATTCTATGTAAGGGCTTGCCTAGCAGATCGGTTTCATTCTCTGCCAAATTAAATTGTACAACCATTAGTAAATCATCATCGATAACGTATACTTCTTCTTCCTTGCGGTAGTAGGACGCTATGCTGCCACTTTTAAGTTTATCCCACAAATACGTACATATATCCTCGAGCTTTGTTTGTTCACCTTCCACACGAGTGATCCATCGACTATGGGCATGATGGGTGATGACAATATCGACGATCTTTTTATCAGCGAGTTCGATATAGAAGGGGTCATAGGTACTCCATCGACTCATTATTTTATCTTTCATACCTTGAACTCCTTTCTTCTCATCCAAATAAAGAACCAAGTGTATTTTTCCATATATATACTTATTATCATAAAGTTAACTTGTGTTAAGGGCATCACATAAATCATTTCACTGATTTCTACCTATTTTTCATACTTGTGCAAAACATGCAAAAACAATTGCGTGAAGACGAAAAAAGGATTGCATGATTAGCGGGTGGCTAATTATGCAATCCTTTTTTAATTTGGTAAAATACTACTAGAGATTAAATCCAATAGTAAACGGGTTCCTTCGGTTTTTTCTGCTTAGCTTCTTTCGTGTAATTAAAGATGCTAGTCAGTGCGGAGGATTCTTCCTTAGATAAGAAAGGGTTTGCAATTTTATGGCCTTCGTCGTGCTTCAGCTTGTAAACGGAATTCTGCAATTGCGGGTTTAGTTGGATAATTGGCACCTAGATCACTTCCTTCACAAATGATAAGAATACAAAAGTATTATAGCATAATGGAGGCAATTCAAGCATGAAAAGTAAACTATTAATAGGGTTATTTGTATCACTTTTCATTGGTTTACAAATTTGGTGTTCATCCATTACCTTCCAATACCCCTACATCGGGATTTTTCTTGAAAATAATCCACAGCAACAATGGGTCATTAAGGATTTGGATATTAAGGGTGATGCCAGTAGTAAACTTGACATCAAGGTAGGGGACATCGTTAAACAAATGGATGGCAAGCTTCCTGATGAATTTCCATATGTTCAGAGATGGGGAGTAATTGAGCAAGTTCATACCTTGTTAATTTCAAGAGATGGATATGAGAAAGAAATTTTGATAAGTCTCAATAATACGACTAATTTTGATATGATTCCGCTAGTAGAAGAATTTGTATGTCTATTCATGGCAATATTACTTTTTACTAAAATGCGCTCTTCTCCGTCAGCTAGGCTTCTCGCGGCTGTTTTTCTGAGTATGGCCATTATTTATATGAGCCTTGGAGCTTCGATACGTGGAGATGCAATTGGAAAGGTGTTAATCGGTAGTTTTATGATGATACTTCCAATCGTATTTTTGCACTTCTTGGTCGTCTTTTTCAAGGAAAAGGGCGAAATGAACTTGCGAATGCGGATTTTAAAATACTTGTATGCAATCGTAATCATAGTATTTGGTTTAAGAGGTTTATATTTTATACCGGCAGCGAAAACCCTGTATCGTTATGATGGAACTTTTACGATAGGCTTTTTCGTTTTTATCATTATTCTTAATATAACTGTTCTATCATCTCTTTATATGAAAGTTCGGAAAGAGCATTCGTATGTATCAAGCATTATAAAAAGTGTGTTTTATTCATTGTTAATTTCATTTTTACCCATCATTTGTCTCTCTTTTCTACCACAATTAATTTTGGGGAATTGGATCTATGACCCTATGTATACAAGTTGGTCTATATTAATTTTCCCTATCTCTTTTGCGTACTTGATTGCTTCAAATCAGTTGTATGATATCGGACTTGTTGTCAGGCGATTTGCGTTCGCTGGCCTTCTGGCAATCGTTCCGGTCAGCCTATTTACAGGGACATATGCTTTCTTATTTCACCAAACAGCAGACGGAAAGCAAATTCTATTCATTTTCGTCGGGTCGATGATTCTAGTTTCCGCAGTGTTGTATGCAGCCGAATATTTGACGACGCGGCTTGAACCGTTTTTGTTCCCAAGAAAATTCATTCTGCAATCTGCTTTGAAGAAAATTTCCAGAAACCTTGGGACCATTTCCAGTTTCCGTGAGTTGAAAGAGATCATACTCGTGGATATTGTTGGCACACTTCAGGTGATGGGTGGAGCCATTGTGTTCCAGTATAAAAACGATACCGAGATCATTTATGAAGGGGAAATAGATACTTCAGAAGTTCAGAAGCTTGTCAATTCGTCATCCTTGCTCGATCATCCACTTTTTACATGCATGGAGATGAATAGCCATGAAGAGTATAAGAGTTATTTGATTATGACACGCAAAAAGACGAATACGATGCTTGCGAAGGAAGAGAGGCAATGGCTGCAGCTGATTACAACCTATTTGGAAGTTAGCTTGGAAAATGTCCATTTGATCCGCAAGTTAACAGCCAGGCTGCAGCAATTAGCTTCCGAGCTTCCTCATGAAACGGGTGCGAATGATATTTTATGGTTTCGTAAGGTGATGTTTGAGCTTCAGGAAGAAGAAAGAATTCGAATTGCTAACGATCTTCATGATACGACAATGCAAGATCTGTTCTTTCTCAAAAGAAGAATATCCTCCCTGGCAGATAAGCCAACGATGCATCGCGAAGATCAGGTGCAGTTGAAAAATATGAATAATTTTGTGGAAATGATTAATGCTAGTCTGCGCCAAAGCTGCTTTGAGCTAAATCCCCATTTGCTAAAAGAGGTAGGTCTGATTCAAACGCTCAAGATGTACTTGGAGAAGGAGTCATATTCAACGCCATTTGAGCTTGAATTTCAAGCAGGACATGCTGCTGTCATCGAAACCAAAGATTTGCTTACGAAACGGCATATATTCCGAATCGTCCAAGAGCTACTCAATAATGCCAAAAAGCATTCTCAGGCTTCCAAAGTTACTTTCCAGATCGCGGAGAAAGACAATTCTTTTTGTTTAATTTATGAAGATGACGGGGTAGGATTTCATGACAGAGACGAAGTTCACCTGGAAATTGGCGCATCAGGCATGGGGCTTGAACAAATGAGGAGCAGAGTTTTGCACGTGGGTGGACGTTTTGAGCTTAACGCACGAAACGGTAATGGAACGAAAATTATCATCACGATTCCCACCAAGGAGGTAATTTCAGCATGATTGAAGTCGTCAAGACACTTGTTGTCGATGATCATCCATTATTTGCGCGTGCGACCAAAACGTTATTAGAAGAGATTGATGGTATTGAAGTTGTCGGTGTTGTCGCTAATGCCAAACAATGCTTGGAACAAGTGGAGCTGCATCAGCCTGCTCTCGTATTTCTAGATTATCAACTCCCTGATCTACCCGGTACAGAAGTTGCGGCCCAGTTAAAGAATAGGTATCCGAATATGCATATTGTTATTTTTACGGGAATCGATGTGACGGGCATTTTAAATAAATTAATCGAGATCAAAGTAAGTGGCGTTCTATCGAAGGAGTCGAGCGAACGAACGATTAAAAATATGGTGAATTGTATGTTGGATGGTCATACGATGCTGCCGTTATCCTTCTTTCACCAGATGCAATTAAGTGGGGAATCTACCAAGGATGACTGTGTGTTACTAGAAGAAGAAGTACTCATGATGAATATGTTGGTCAAGGGAGCGACTCATGAACAAATTGCGGAACGTATCTTTATGAGCAAGCGAACTGTCGATAATTATTTACGCAAGATTTACGATAAGTGGGGGGCAAAATCAAGAACAGAAGCACTCGAGAAGTTTATTAAAAGCAAATATTACACCCAGGCATAAGGAGGAAATGATGCAGGACATCCAGCAGCATATGCATCGTGTTATTGATGACTATATTTATGTCGAAGATTTAAATACTCTGCTCAAATCTTTTGTAGATGACCAAGAAAAGGAAAATTGTACATGGTCTAAGGTCACGTTTTGCACGCACAAGATGCTAGGAGGAGACTCGCCTGACATTCATCGATTTGCTGCGGTGACAGAGCTGCTTATTCTAACTTTGGACATTATGGATGATTTGCAGGATCAAGATCAGGTTGGTAAGCCGTGGATGCAATGTCCACAAGCTGTTACCTTGAATGCTGTTATGGCACTGTTCATGGGATTTGTAGGAGAATTGGGGCACTTGCAGGTTAAAGATAAGATGCTGGTTGAGGTAAGTAAAATCATTTCGAGATCGATTAATGGCCAACAAAAAGATGTAACGAATGCGATATCAACCGTAGATGACTATCTGATGATGACGCAAGAGAAATCCGGTTCCTTATTCCGGCTTGCCTGTTTCATGGGCTATTCCTCATTGGAATGCACGGAGGAAACCATTGAACAGATTCATCAATTAGCTGACTGTATTGGACTTATTCATCAAATTCAAAATGATATGAGAGATCTTACTCGGCTTGATGTGAAAAACGATGTGATCGGTAAGAAACGAACGCTTCCTGTGTTGTATTTACTATCCATTGATGATGCGGCATTCAGCCCATTGAAAGCGTATTATGAGGGTGAAATTACCGCCGACTTTCTGTTGGAGGAGAAAGAGAATTTTTTGCAAATGATTCAAGATTCCGGATGTATGGAATATGCCCGAATTGTTCAATCTGTTTGCATTCAAAAGGCCGAGGAGATCTATGAGAATTTGCAAGCCGTATCTCCATGGAAAGAAAGATTTAAGGAAATTACGTACAGAGATTTTCTGGATACGGACTAGGGGGCGAACACTCGAGTTGGAAGAAGGGTCATTGACAACTCTTCTCAATTAAAATAAAATGGATATTATATAATAATAATTCTAAATAAAGTTACGCACTCATTTATTTATCACACTCTAACCTATGAAGGAGAATGCAGATGTCCCATAACCACTTAACAACGAACCAGGGTGCGCCTGTAGGCGATAACCAGAACTCACGGACAGCAGGCCAGAATGGACCGACACTACTAGAGGATTACCACTTATTAGAGAAGATTGCTCATTTCGATCGGGAACGTATTCCGGAACGTGTGGTTCATGCGCGCGGAGCGGGAGCTTTTGGAACCTTCACGGTTGAAAATTCGATGAAACGTTATACGAAAGCGGGCTTTCTAGCTGAAGTGGGCAAAGAAACGGCGGTATTCGTACGCTTTTCCACCGTTATTCACGGGCAAGGATCACCTGAAACAGCACGCGATCCGCGTGGTTTCGCAGTTAAATTTTATACGGAAGAAGGCAATTACGATCTTGTCGGCAATAATCTGCCTGTTTTCTTTATCCGCGATGCGATGAAATTCCCTGACATGGTTCACTCCTTGAAACCTGCGCCTGACACGAATGTGCAGACACCTGACCGCTATTGGGATTTCATGTCCCTGACACCGGAATCGACGCATATGCTGACTTGGGTATTCTCGGACTACGGCACACCAGCGAATTACCGTGAAATGAATGGTTTCGGTGTTCATGCGTTTAAATGGATCAATTCCGTAGGGAATTATGTGTATGTGAAATATCACTGGAAACCGCATCAAGGCGTTCGTAATTTGAGCAAAGCCGAAGCATCAGCCATTCAGGGTGAGGATTTCAGCCATGCGACAAGAGATTTGTACGACCACATCGATCGCGGCGAATTCCCGAAATGGGATCTGCATGTGCAGCTGCTGCAGCCTGAGGATTTGGATGCTTACGATTTTGATCCGTTGGACCCAACCAAAGTGTGGCCAGAAGACCTTATTCCCTTGCAAAAAGTAGGGACGATGACGTTAAACCGCAACGCGCAAAACTTTTTTGCTGATGTGGAGCAAGCAGCTTTTGCGCCAAGTGTGTTGGTATCAGGGATCGAGCCATCGGAAGATAAGCTGCTGCAAGGCCGGCTTTTCTCCTACCCGGATACACAAAGACACCGTCTCGGTGCCAACTACCTGCAAATTCCGGTGAACTGCCCTTATGCAACTGTCAGCAACAACCAGCGTGATGGCGCTATGCAAATGAAGCCGCAGCCTGGCAGTGTGAATTATGAGCCGACTCGTCATGCCGATGCACCGAAAGAAGCACCGGAATTCCGCGACAGCAGCGCTCCACTGAACGGCTCCGCCGGTCGACAAAAAATCGCGAAAACCAATGATTTCGCACAAGCCGGAGACACATTCCGCAGCTTCAGCGAGCAAGAGCAAGCAAATTTCATTTCGAATCTGGTAGGCGACCTCTCGTCTGTTCACGAGAAATCGAAATTATTGGCGATTTGCAACTTCTACAGAGCGGATAGCAGACTGGGAGAAAGCTTGGCAGCAGGCCTGAACGTGGATATTTCGGGTTACTTACAACACTTGAATCGCTAAAGGCCATCATAAAATAAAATAAAATAAATAAATGCCAATAAATCGAAGAGGAGGTTCCCATCATGGTAAAGCATGATCTGAATCAAGCGCTGCAGCGAATGCGCGCCAAAAACATACCTTTAACACCGCAGCGGTGTGCCATACTTACGTTTCTATATGCCCAGGGCAGTTACACAACGGTCAAAGATATTTGTGAAGCATTGATCGTTAAATATCCCCATATGAATGCGATGACGGTTAACAGCAGCTTGCATGTGTTTAAACAGCTTGGTTTAGTTAATGAGTTGCCTGTAGCGGGTGCCTCTTTACGATATGAAGCGGCAATTTGCTCGTAAATGGTTGGAAATAGGTAAGGCGCTGCAGCAGGAGAAGAGATAAGATTGCCTCTTCTCACGCTGCAGCGCCTTTTTTAGTATAACCCTAGTTGCTGTTAAGAGCTTTCGCGTCTAAGTTCGTTCACAGCATCCATAAGCTCTTTGCCAATATAGGATCGAGCTTCTTCATATACAGGCTCAAGCGCATGCTGCCATTCATCACGTTCCTCCTTGGTTAGGATGTGAATGTTCATCTGTCCAATCTTCTGCAGCTCATTCCATTGTTTGAGGTTGATCGCTATGGCATTTTGATTTGCCCAAATCGTCGTTTCCTGCATGGCCTCATGGATTGCTTTCTGATGCTCGGGGGATAACTTCTCCCAAAATACTTTATTCACTAACACGCCATAACCAAGATAAGCATGATTGCTGATGGTCAAATATTTTTGGACCTGATACAGCTTTTTAGAGTAAATGTTCGAAATCGTATTCTCTCCACCGTCTACCAGACCGGATTCCATGCTGCGGTATACTTGGTTAAAAGGAATAGGGACAGGCTTCGCATTCAGATGACGAAATTGGGATTCAATAACCTTGCTTGGAAGAATTCGAAATGTTAAATCTCGAAAATCTTCCGGATGGACGAGCATGCCGCGGCCCGAGGTCATCTGCTGAAATCCACCTGCCCAAAAACTTAGTCCGATAATGCCATTTTCCTCAAGCTTTCCCATTAGGATTTCTCCAATCTTGCCTTGGAACGCCTTCCCTACAGCTTCTTCATTTTGGAAAGCAAATGGGAGATCCATCGCCATCCACTCAGGTACGACCTCGGATATATTGGAGAAGCTTGGCGCAATCATTTGAATGCTGCCTCCCTGCAAAGCCGCAACTTCTTCCGTTTCATTGTATAAAGTACTGTTCGGAAACAACTCTACTTTGATGGTGTCATTTGTTTTTTCTTTAACCAATCGGGCGAACTCTTGAGCGGCTAAACCTTTGGGTGTATTTTCCGCTACACTAAAGCTGAATCGGATGACCTTTTGTTGGCCGAGTCCGATCTGCTCATCATCATTGACAAGCGGGCCATTATTAAATTGCCAGGAGAAACCGAATCCCAACGCTGTCAGGAGGCCGATTAAAAGAAACATAGTGATACCGACAAACGTTCTCATAGCGACCCCCATTTGTTCTGTATAATAAATTCAGTGTAACATAATGTAGGATGATGTTTGAAATTAACGGTAAGCTGAAAGTAGGTGATCGGCTTTGAAGATCAAGGGTCTTCGCATGAATTGGAAAATTACAATCCTGTCGTTCGGCATCGTTTTATTTGCGATATGTATCGGCGGTATCATTTTAATAGGCCGTGTGATTCACCTTCAGGAACAGGAGCTAGGACAGAGATTGCTTGTTACTGCGCGCACAGTTACCCAATTGCCATCTATAATCAGCGGACTATCGGAACAAAGCAAAAGGCAGGAAATTAATCCGGTCACCGAACGTATACGCATTATTAATGACGTTGATTATATTGTTGTCATGGATATGAATGGCATTCGTTGGTCACACCCGTCATCTTCCCGGATCGGGGAGCCTTCGCAAGGGGAGGACGAGCATGCTGCATTTGCGGAGCATACGTATCTTTCCAAGGCAAAAGGTGAACAGGGGACAGCGCTTAGAGCCTTCGTACCTGTCATGAATGAGCTGCACGAACAGGTAGGTGTCGTATTGGTTGGGAAGCTGGTGCCGGGACTAACGGGGATCATTCTCGACATGCGGGGGCAAATTTATGTGACGGTATTTTTGTCTTTGCTATTTGGTATTTGGGGTTCGTGGATGCTTTCAAGGCATATTAAGGAGCAGATGTTTCGCTTGGAGCCTGAGGAAATCGCTCAGCTGGTCGTAGAGCGAACCGCCACGTTCAATGCGATGCATGAAGGCGTAATTGCCATTGACAGCCGCGAATACATAACGGTTTTTAACGATAAAGCCAAAAGAATGCTGCAAATCGAAGGGGATGTCCTGGGCCGCCCTATTCGTGAAGTGCTGCCGGATACGAGACTTCCAGAAATTTTGCAGTTTAACCATGCTATTTACAACCAAGAGCTGCAAGTGGGTCCTGCTCAAATTCTGAGTAATCGGGTTCCTATTAAAGTAGGTCATCAAACGGTTGGGGCCGTAGCTATTTTTCAAGATCGCTCGGAGGTGACCAAAATCGCGGAAGAGTTGACCGGAGTAAGGGCATTTGTTGACGCACTTCGTGTGCAGAACCATGAATATATGAATAAGCTGCATACCATCGGTGGTTTGATCCAGCTTAATCATAAGCAGAAGGCGCTGGACTATTTGTTCGAAACGGTGGAGGCGCAATCCGAGCTTAGCAGCTTTGTCTCGAGCAGGATTGCCAATGAGAGCGCTGCGGGTTTACTATTGGGGAAAATCAGCCGCGGCAGAGAGTTGGGCATCGATGTTCGTTTGGACAGGGCAAGCAGGTTGATGCGTTTTCCAGATCATTTGGATCAACACGACGTTGTGGTCATCTTGGGCAATCTGATTGAGAATGCTTTTGACGCCTTGAAGCAGAAGGAAGGCAGTAAAGAGGTCATTATCAGTATCGAGCAGGATGATGAAGTATTTTCTATTTTGGTCGAGGACAATGGGAAAGGTATGAGTGAGGAAACCAGAAGTCGCATGTTTGAGCGAGGCTTCTCCACAAATGCTGACGAGGGCAGGGGCATTGGTTTGTATTTAATCCATAATATTGTGAACAAATGCGGGGCTCATCTAGAAGTGGAGTCCACACTTGGTGTGGGAACGAGCTTCATCCTTACTTTCCCCATGCATTCAAGAGAGGAAGAAACTCATGCATAGAGTCGTACTGATTGAGGATGATCCGATGGTTCTTGAAGTGAACAGGCAGTTTGTTGAACGGGTTCCCGGCTTTGAGATTGTAGGGACATCCTCTAATGGTGTGGATGGCATCGAGAAAGTTCGTGATTTGAAGCCTGACCTCGTCATTCTAGATATCTATATGCCGGGTCAAAATGGAACCGAATTGCTGCAGCAGATCCGAAATGAACAGTTACAGACAGATGCCATTGTCATTACGGCCGCTAATGACATTCCAACGATTCAGCGAATGCTTCATCATGGGGCAGTAGACTATATCATGAAGCCTTTTAAGTTTGAACGGGTCCGAGAGGCACTGGAAAATTACCGGATGATGAAGAATAGATTAGGGACAGAATTAACGTTATCGCAGGTTGAACTGGATCAATTATTACATAGAAACGGGGGAGAACCGATTCATGGATCACCTTCCGTTAGCATGCAAATGGATTTGCCCAAAGGTCTGCAAGCACTGACGATGAAACAGGTTATGCTGTTTCTGATGCAGCAGACCAAATCGTTATCCGCCGAAGAAGTTGCTGAGGGCGTAGGATTGGCAAGAGTTACGGCACGCCGGTATCTGGAATTTTTGGAGAAGAACAAGCACGTGAAGCTAGACCTTGAATATGGCGGGATTGGACGCCCGATTAATAGGTATGTTTGGATGGCTGAGGATAAAAGATCATAAGTCAAAGTGAAGATCAAAAAGACCATAAGTACCAATATGGTCAAATTCTTCACGCCTTCTTTTGAAAGCGATATCATGAAAACAGAAACAGATGAAACAAATTCTGATATCGCTTGAGGTGAAGAACGTGTCAATCCCATCGGGAGTTAATACAAGTATTATTTTGAGACTAGAATTGGATAAGGACACCGCGTCGTTCGGCAGTGTGGCTACGGCCATTAGTGATGCAGGTGGAGATATTATAGCCATTGACGTCGTTAGAACGGACAAAAACATCACGGTTCGGGATATCACGATTAATGTATACGATAACAAGCATACCGAACTGATTGCCGCGGCCATCCGTACATTGGCAGGAGTGAAAATCGTTCATGTTTCGGATCAAACGTTTCTGCTTCATTTGGGCGGGAAAATTGAAATGAGTCCCAAGTATCCGATTAAAAATCGGGATGACCTCTCCAGGGTGTATACACCGGGTGTTGCCAAGGTGTGCATGGCGATCCACGAAAAGCCTTCGCTCTCCCATACGCTTACCATCAAACGCAACACGGTCGCGGTCATATCGGATGGAACTGCCGTACTTGGTCTGGGTAACATTGGACCTGAAGCAGCGATGCCCGTCATGGAAGGAAAGGCGATGCTGTTCAAGCAATTAGCAGGCGTTGACGCTTTTCCCATATGTCTGGCTACACAGGACACAGATGAAATTGTAAATATCGTGAAAGCGCTATCGCCTACGTTCGGCGGAATCAATCTAGAAGATATATCTGCACCTAGATGCTTTGAAATTGAACAGCGGCTTATCGAGGAACTGGATATTCCCGTATTTCATGATGATCAACATGGTACAGCCGTAGTGCTTTTGGCGGGATTGATTAATGCCGTTAAAATCGTGGGCAAGAAGCTTGAGGATTGCAAAGTCGTGCTTTGCGGCGTTGGCGCAGCAGGAACGGCTTGCACCAAAATGCTGATGGCGGCAGGTGTCCGAAATATTATTGGTGTCGATCGGCAGGGTGCTATCACGCGTGATGGCGTTTACGATAATCCGTTTTGGCAATGGTATGCGGAACATACGAATCCGAATCAGATTCAAGGTTCGCTTTCGGAAGTTATTGAAGGAGCGGATATTTTCATCGGCGTATCGGGTCCCGGTGTACTTAAAAGGGAAGACGTCGCCAAAATGGCGGAGAATCCGATCGTCTTTGCGATGGCAAACCCAACGCCGGAAATTCTCCCCGAAGAGGCAGAGCCTTATGTGCGGGTTATGGCAACCGGCCGTTCGGACTACCCGAACCAAATCAACAATGTGCTGTGTTTCCCAGGCTTGTTCCGGGGGCTGCTCGATTGCAGGGCGTCCAGAGTGACAGAGAATATGAAGCTTGCAGCAGCCAAGGCGATTGCATCGGTTGTTCAAGAGGATGAGTTGAATGAATATTACATTATTCCAAGTGTGTTTAATCAATCGGTCGCTGAACGAGTGAGAGATGCGGTGATAGAAGCGGCTTATGAAGACGGGGTCGCCAGAAGACGTAAAGAGAAAGTCCAAGCCTAATTTAGCGATTGTGCTCAGGAATGCGGTCGAAAACAAAAATAACAAAAATATAAGGGGTGCGAATCATGAAGATTAATTTCAAGAGTCTCACATTGCAAGTTATTGTTGCCATGATCTTGGGTGTCTTGTTTGGGGTATTTTTCCCTGCACAGGCAGGAAACATGAAGGTTTTGGCGGACATCTTCGTAAAAGCCATTAAAATGGTTATTGCTCCTATTATTTTCTTAACGATTGTCAATGGAATTGCTGGAATGGGTGATATGAAGAAGGTTGGAAGAATAGGTGGGAAGACTTTACTGTATTTTGAAGTTGTTTCTACAATCGCTCTTGCGATTGGAATCCTTTTTGCCAACGTGTTTCATCCCGGTACTGGCGTAAATGCTCATTTGGCTAAAGGAGATATCTCTCAATATACAAAAGCGGCGGCTGAGGGCAGTCATGGATTCTTGAATTATATCCTCGGAATTATTCCTGACAGTTTTGTAGGTGCATTAGCTAAAGGGGATTTGCTTCCTATTCTTATACTAGCTATTTTATTTGGTGCCTCTCTATCGGGGATGGGTGAAAGAGGAAAGGTTGTTCTTGATTTCTTTGAGAAAGTTTCTGAAGTATTCTTTAAAATCGTTAATATCATTATGTATTACTCTGCGATTGCAGCATTTGGAGCTATAGCCTACACCATCGGTAAGTTTGGAGTCGGTTCCTTGGTTTCCCTTGGAAAGTTGTTCGCTCTTACGCTACTTGCTATGGCAGTGTTTATAGTCGTTATTTTAGGTGTTATTGCCAAGATCTACAACTTTAACGTTTTCAAATTTATCAGCTACATCAAAGATGAAATTTTCCTAGTGTTTGGAACTTCTTCTTCTGAGTCTGCTTTACCTAAAATGGTGGAGAAACTTGAGGCCTATGGATGCTCCAAATCGGTTGTGGGTCTTGTCATTCCAACAGGTTATTCATTTAACTTAGATGGTACGAATATCTACCTCGCATTCGCTGCACTGTTTATTGCACAAGCATACGGGGTTGACTTATCTCTAGGTCAAGAGATCGCACTTCTTGGGGTTCTAATGTTAACATCTAAGGGAGCAGCAGGGGTAACAGGTGCAGGATTTATTACACTTGCAGCGACTTTAGCAGCATTCCCAAGTGTTCCTGTGGAAGGGATCGCACTTCTCCTTGGCATTGATAGGTTCATGAGTACCGCTCGTGCGATAACGAACCTAATTGGTAACGGTGTGGCTACAGTAGTTATCGCCAAAATGGAAAAAGAATTCAAGGAACCCGTTGAGGCAATTGAAATTAAGGCTAGTCTTAGTGCATAAGGTAAGAAAGCAATATGTAACAAAAGTAAGAGTATGACGACAGAGATACCTCCTGTCTCATGCTCTTTTCTTTATGATCAGATCTAAAGCTGACGAAATGTCCATGTCGAAAAAAATATAGTCTCATAAACGTCTTTGGTATATGGCTATTATGAGATAAAGAAGAGTGAAAGACGTATTTTTCGTTACGAAGCGCATGAAAGATTTAAAATGTAGCCAAAAAGCGAACTTTTTGAAAGAATTGAGTAAAAATTGTTCGTTTTTTGAAATTGACATCGCACGTTAGTTGGTAGTAAACTAGGGAAGCGGGAAATGAGGCCGCACTAATTGAAAATGTCGAATCAACTCGTATAAAATCAGGGATAAGGCCTGAAAGTTTCTACCCAAAAACCATGAATTTTTGGACTACGAGGAAGCGAATGAGGGAAACCATAGGAAGACGATGGTCTTTTTGCATTCGGTTCTTTTGCTGTCCAGCGGATAGAATCATGTATTCTAGCTCTGGGCGTTTTTTGGGTTTAAGGGCATTACTATAAATGAAAGTTTTATTACAATATGAAAGTAGGTTTATGATGACTGCACGTGTAGGTGTCATTATGGGAAGCCAGTCGGATTGGGAAACGATGAAGCACGCATGCGACATGTTGGAAGAGCTGGGAGTTCCTTATGAGAAAAAGGTGGTTTCTGCGCATAGAACGCCGGACCTTATGTTCGAATATGCTGCCTCGGCGGCAGGCCGCGGCATTCAAGTCATTATTGCCGGAGCGGGCGGAGCGGCGCACCTACCAGGGATGGTAGCAGCCAAAACGGAACTTCCGGTTATTGGTGTTCCAGTCAAAACGTCCACGCTGAACGGACTGGATTCCTTGCTTTCGATCGTGCAAATGCCTGGCGGCATTCCCGTCGCGACGGTGGCAATCGGACATGCGGGTGCAACGAATGCAGGCCTCTTGGCAGCACAAATTCTGGGCGCATTCGAGCCGGAGCTGCAAGCGAAAGTCAGAGCACGTCGCGAGCGCATTGCTCAGACCGTGATTGAAAGCAGTGACCTGTTATGAGCGAAGCCTCAAACTTAAGCGGTAAGGTCATTAAGCCAGGCGGCACCATCGGCATTTTGGGCGGTGGGCAGCTAGGCCGTATGCTGGCCTTGGCCGGACGCAACATGGGGTATCGCTTCGTGACACTCGACCCGACGGATGATGCGCCTTGTGGTCAAGTCGCGGATGAGCAAATTCAGGCGGACTTTGACGATGTTGAAGCGGCGAGAAAACTCGCAGCCCTGTCGGACGTCATCACGTACGAATTCGAGAACGTCGATGCGCATGTGACCAACATATTAATGAATGAGTCCTATGTTCCACAAGGAAGTGAGCTTTTATACACGACTCAGCATCGTCTTCGTGAAAAGAGAGCAATTGAAGCAGCGGGCGTACCTGTAGCTCCATATGCGGAAATCACCAGCGCAGCTGAGTTGCGTGAAGCGGCTGAACGCTTCGGCACACCGTGCGTGCTCAAAACAGCAACCGGCGGCTATGATGGCAAAGGCCAGTGGGTGCTTCGATCACTGGACGAGGTTGAAGAAGCGTACGAAACGCTCAGCCGTGCTAAAACCGAGCTGGTTCTCGAACAATTCATCCATTTTGACAAAGAATTATCCGTGATTGCGGCAAGAAGTCCACGCGGCGAGGTAAAGGCTTTTCCCGCTGCTGAAAATATACATGTACATAACATCCTGCATCAATCGATCGTTCCGGCGCGAATCCCTGCTCAGGTGCAAAAGGAAGCTGAAGAGCTTGCTGTACGCATCGCAGAATCGCTCGGCGTGATTGGTTTGATCGCAGTGGAGTTATTCCTGACGAAGGATGGACAGCTTTACGTCAATGAGCTTGCGCCACGCCCGCACAATTCAGGTCATTACACGATGGAAGCCTGCCGGACTTCACAGTTCGAGCAGCATGTTCGCGCGATTTGCAACCTGCCGCTTGGTTCTACTGAGCTGCTGTCACCGGTTGTGATGGTTAATTTACTTGGTGAGCATATCGAACCGCTGCAAGAACAGATCGACCAACCAGATTTCCTAGAACACAGTGAATTAGGCGTTAGCGCGAAGGTTCATCTATATGGCAAGAAAGAAGCGAAAGAAAAACGCAAGATGGGACACATCAATCTCCTGACAAGCGACGTAGCGAAAGCACTGACTTGGATAGAACAGACAAGCATTTGGGAAAGTAAGTAAAAGAAACTCATTGGAGGAACGGCAAAATGATCGAACGTTATACACGCCCGGAAATGGCACGCATTTGGACTGAAGAAAATAAGTTTCAAGCATGGTTGGAAGTTGAGATTCTTTCTTGCGAAGCATGGTCAGAGCTCGGAGTTATTCCTAAAGAAGATGTGAAAGTACTGCGCGAGAAAGCAAGCTTTAACATTGACCGCATTTATGAAATCGAGCAAGAGACGCGCCATGACGTAATTGCCTTCACTAGAGCGGTTTCCGAAACGCTGGGACCTGAGCGCAAATGGGTTCACTACGGTTTAACTTCAACTGACGTTGTCGATACGGCACTGGGCTACTTGCTGAGACAGGCTAACGAGATTTTGGACAAAGACATTCAGAATTTCATCGAAATCCTTCGCAATAAAGCGATCGAACATAAAGATACGGCCATGATGGGAAGAACGCATGGTGTGCATGCAGAGCCGACGACGTTTGGTTTGAAAATGGCCCTTTGGTACGAGGAAATGAAGCGTAACCTGGAGCGTTTCCGCTTTGCCGCTGATGGCGTACAATTCGGTAAAATCTCAGGTGCAGTAGGCACCTACGCGAACATCGATCCTTTTGTTGAAGAGTATGTATGCGGCAAGCTGGGTACAAAAGCAGCTCCGATCTCTACACAAACCTTGCAGCGTGACCGTCACGCTGAATACATGGCGACGCTGGCGCTAGTTGCTACGTCCCTAGATAAATTCGCTACTGAAATTCGCGCGCTTCAGAAGAGTGAGTTCCGTGAGGTTGAAGAGCCTTTTGCAAAAGGTCAAAAAGGTTCCTCCGCTATGCCGCATAAGCGTAACCCGATTGGTTGCGAGAGCATTTCCGGTCTGTCCCGTGTCATTCGCGGGCACATGGTTTCTGCTTATGAGAACGTGACGCTTTGGCATGAGCGCGACATTTCGCACTCCTCCGTTGAGCGTATTATCCTACCTGATGCGACGCAGCTGCTGAACTACATGCTGAACCGTCTAGGCAACATCATCAAGAATTTGACGGTGTTTCCTGAAAATATGAAACGCAACATGCGCAGCACCTATGACGTTCCTTTCTCTGGCCGCGTGATGACGAAGCTGATCGACAAAGGCTTTGCTCGTGAGCAAGCGTACGATACAGTTCAGCCAAGAGCGATGCAAGCATGGGAAGAACAGCGTTCGTTCCGCGAAATCGTCGAGAATACTTCCGTGATTACAGAAGTGTTAAGCCCAGAAGAGATCGCAGATTGCTTCGATCCAAGCTGGCATTTGAAACATGTTGATACGATCTTTAACCGCTTAGGTTTGAAATAGAAAACGACATTTTTAGCAGGAAAGGATGTGTGGTTCGTGGCAAGCAATATCGTGGATTCAGCCGCTGAAATGATTAACGCTCCCCTGGTTCATAAGGGTAAAGTACGTGAACTGTATGATCTGGGCGAAAATTTCCTTATCGTGGTGACGGATCGGATTTCGGCTTTTGATTACATCTTGAAGCCTGGTGTTCCTGATAAGGGGTACGTTCTGAACGCGCTAAGTAAGTACTGGTTCGGCATTACGAGCGGTTACATGAGCAATCACATTGTGCACACGGACGTGGAAAAGCTCCACGCGATTATTCCGAGTGCGGATGATAGAGAGCTTCTAAAGGAACGTATTATTGTAGCGAAAAAAGCAGAGCGCATCTCTATCGAATGCGTGGTTCGCGGGTACATCACAGGCAACGGCTGGAGACAGTACGAGAAAACCGGCGAGATAAACGGTCGCAAACTGCCTGAAGGCCTGCGCAAAAACGAGCGCTTGCAAGATCCTATTTTCACACCTGCGGCTAAAAATGATGTCGGTCATGACGAAGACATTTCCGTGGAACAAATGATTGAATTAGTCGGCGAGAAGCTGACTTATGAGCTGCAAGAACGAAGCATTATGCTTTACACGTTGGCTCATTCGATTTGTGAGCAAAAGGGCATTATTTTAGCAGATACGAAGTTTGAATTCGGTTTTTATGCGGGTGAACTTATTATTATTGATGAAATTTTCACACCGGATTCCTCGCGTTACTGGTCCCAAGATAAATACGCCCTGGATATCGAGATTGATTCGATGGACAAAGAGCCCGTTCGCACTTATTTAGCGGGATCGGGTTGGGATAAAAATAGTGAGCCGGATGAGCTTCCAGCTTCCGTTGTGGAAGAAACTTCGAACCGTTATAAAGAAATTTTACACCGTTTGGTGGATTAAATTAACTCTAAGGAGAGATTAGAAATGAAAGCAACGGTCTATGTAACGATTAAGCAGAACGTACTGGATGTTCAAGGAACTGCGGTGCAAGGAGCGCTTCATTCCATGGGTTTTGACGAAGTTGGCAAGGTTCGCATCGGGAAATATTTGGAGTTAGAACTGGATACTACGGATAAAGCAGAAGCGGAAGCACGTGTAAAAGCAATGTGCGAGAAGCTGCTTGCAAACACGGTTATCGAAGATTACCGCTACGAGTTGGCGTAACATATCAAAGTTAAGTTAGAGGAGGAAAACGTCATGAATTTTGCGGTTCTTGTATTTCCGGGATCGAACTGCGACATCGATATGTACAAAGCAATCGAAGATACCATTGGTCAACCGGTTGAGTATGTTTGGCATACAGATGGCGACTTGTCCAAATACGACTGCATCCTCGTGCCGGGTGGATTCTCTTATGGAGATTACCTGCGTTGCGGAGCGATTGCACAATTTACGAACGTGATGAAAGCTGTGGTTAAGGCTGCGGAAGAAGGCAAGTACATTCTAGGTATTTGTAACGGATTCCAAGTGTTAACAGAAGCAAGATTGCTGCCAGGCGCTTTGCTGCGCAACAACGGGATGAAATTCCGCTGCCACCAAACGCTTCTCAGAGTGGAGAACAACAATACGGCTTTCACGCGTGATTACGCGGAGGGCGAACTGATTGAAATCCCGATCGCTCACGGTGAAGGCAATTACTATTGTGATGAAGCTACACTCAAGGAATTACAAGAAAACAATCAAATCGTATTCCGTTATGAAGCGGGCAACAACCCGAACGGATCACTGGATGATATCGCTGGAATCAGCAATAAAGCAGGTAATGTCGTGGGTATGATGCCTCATCCGGAGCGTGCCGTTCATGAGATTCTTGGCTCCGCAGATGGTAAGAAAATGTTCACATCAATTCTAAGCGCTTGGAGGGAGAAACATGACGCAGCAGCTATCCGTTAATGAACCAACAGCCGAGCAAATCGCGGAGCAGAAAATTTACAAGCAAATGGGCGTAACGGACGAAGAGTTTGCCAAAATTTGCGGCTTCCTTGGACGCAATCCGAACTATGTCGAGATCGGTGTATTCAGCGTTATGTGGTCCGAGCACTGTTCATACAAAAATTCCAAACCTGTACTTCGTAAATTCCCAGTGACTGGACCTCGTGTTCTGATGGGACCTGGCGAAGGCGCAGGGATTGTAGATATCGGAGACAACCAAGCGGTTGTTTTCAAAATTGAAAGTCATAACCATCCTTCAGCGATCGAGCCTTATCAAGGCGCGGCGACAGGTGTGGGCGGTATTATTCGTGATATTTTCTCCATGGGCGCACGCCCGGTAGCGCTTCTGAATTCCTTGCGTTTCGGTAAGCTGGAAAATGACCGCGTGAAGTACTTGTTCGAGCACGTTGTCTCCGGAATCGCAGGATACGGCAACTGTATCGGGATTCCGACAGTCGGCGGCGAAGTCATGTTCGACGAGAGCTACGAGGGGAACCCGCTCGTTAATGCGATGTGTGTGGGTCTTATCGACCACAACATGATTCAACGCGGTGTTGCCAAAGGTGTAGGCAACCCAGTATTCTATGTCGGTCCGGCAACGGGCCGCGACGGTATCCACGGTGCGACGTTCGCATCCGAGGAGCTGACGGCGGAGTCCGAAGCGAAGCGCCCAGCGGTACAAGTGGGCGATCCGTTCATGGAGAAGCTCGTGCTGGAAGCGTGCTTAGAGTTAATTAATTCCGGCATCGTGCTCGGAATTCAAGATATGGGTGCTGCGGGGCTGACTTGCTCCAGCGCAGAGATGGCTAGTAAAGCGGGCAACGGCATGGAGCTTTACCTCGATGAAGTTCCGCAGCGCGAAGAAGGCATGACAGCGTATGAAATGATGCTGTCTGAGTCTCAAGAGCGTATGCTCTTCGTTGTTGAGCCGAAGCATGAGGCGCAAGCTAAGGGCATTTTTGAGCGCTGGGGTCTCCACTGCGCCAAAGTTGGCAAGGTAACCGATGACGGTTACCTGAAGCTGATCCACCACGGTGAAGTCGTGGGGAACATGCCTGTCGGCGCACTCGTCGACGAGTGCCCGGTGTACAATAAGCCGAGCCAAGTGCCGGCTTATTACGAAGCTAGCGCATCGATCGACACGACTCGTTACCCTGAGGTAACGAAATTGACGGATGCGCTTAAGGCTGTCCTCGCGTCTCCGACGGTAGCGAGCAAAGAGTGGGTGTACAACCAGTATGACCACATGGTTCGTACGGATACTGCAGTGCGTCCGGGTTCGGACGCAGCGGTTGTGACCATTCGCGGTACCCGCAAGGGCCTCGCGATGACAACCGACTGCAACGGACGCTACGTGTTCCTGGATCCGGAAGTTGGCGGACGGATTGCAGTATCAGAAGCAGCGCGTAACGTTGTTTGCTCCGGCGCTGAGCCGCTCGCAGTTACGGACAACCTGAACTTCGGTAGTCCAGACAAGCCTGAGATCTTCTGGCAGCTGGAGAAATCCACTGACGGTATGGCAGAAGCTTGCCGCTTCTTGGATACGCCGGTTATTGGCGGTAACGTCTCGCTTTACAACGAGAACGCCAAAGGTGCGATCTACCCAACTCCGGTTATCGGGATGGTTGGTCTTGTTCATGACATCGACCACATCACGACGCAAAGCTTCAAAAAAGAAGGCGACATCATCATCCTGCTCGGCGAGACGAAAGCGGAGCTCGGCGGCAGCGAATTCCAATATGTGATTCACGGTGTTACCGAAGGCCGTCCTCCAGAATTGGATTTGGCTACGGAGAAACGTTTGCAAAATGCTGTACTAAAAGCCATTCAAGAAGGTCTTGTCGCTTCTGCGCATGACTTATCCGAAGGCGGCTTGGCCGTTGCTTTGGCTGAAAGCTGTATCGGCGGTAAATTGGGCGCAGCTGTTAATGTGGCGTCTGACCTACGTCCTGACTTCACGCTATTCAGTGAAACACAATCCCGTATTTTGCTGAGTGCTTCCCCTGATAAAGCGGACGCTTTGAAGCACTGGATTGCTTCACAAGGCGTACCATATCAAGAAATTGGAACAGTTACAGGTACTGATGATTTGACGGTTAAAATCAACAACGAACAGCGTCTCCAGTCTCCGGTAAGCGAGCTGGCGAAAGTCTGGAAGGATGCGATTCCATGTCTAATGGCGTGAAACAATCAGAGGCCCTAAAGCTTCCTGCTGCTCCTGTTGTCCAAGTGGGCGACGGGCAGCACGAGCTTTGGACAGGAGAGTATTTCAACGAAGGTGTCGGCGGCCAAGGCGGATTGTTCGATAAGCTGAATGAAGAGTGCGGAGTGTTCGGGGTGTACGGTCATCCCGACGCTTCCTCTCTGTGCTACTACGGCTTGCATGCGCTGCAGCATCGTGGACAGGAAAGTGCCGGCATCTGTACAGTGGATGACGGTAAGTTTAACTACTACCGTGGTATGGGGCTTGCCAAAGAGGTGTTCACCAATGAAAATTTGGAGCCTCTCTCAGGGGCGACAGCTGTCGCGCACGTCCGCTATTCTACAGCGGGCGAAAGCAAGCTAGCGAATGCACAACCGCTTGTTTTCAAATACCGTGAGGGCGATCTTGCGATTGCGACGAATGGTAACCTTGATAATGCGAACATTATAAAAAGGGAGCTTGAGCGCAAGGGTTCGATTTTCCAAACGACAAGCGACACCGAAGTGATGGCGCATCTGATTGCTCGTTCGGAGCACGATGATATCGTCGATGCGGTTAAAGATGCGATGAATCAAGTCATCGGCGGCTTTGCCTTCCTGATCACTACCAAAGATAAATTGATTGCTGCGCTAGATCCGAACGGACTTCGTCCCTTCATGATCGGCCGTCTGGGAGAGGCGTACTTGTTCGCCTCCGAGTCCTGCGCCTTCGATGCGGTGGGAGCTACTTATTTCCGTGATGTACAGCCGGGGGAAATCATTGTGATTGACCGTGACGGCTTCCGCTCAGAGCGGTTCACGGAAAGCGGTCGACGCGCGATTTGTGCCATGGAATATATCTACTTTGCTCGTCCGGACAGCGACATCGATACGGTGAACATTCACTCCGCACGTAAGCGGATGGGTAAAAGACTGGCGATGGAAGCTTTCGTCGATGCGGATGTGGTAACGGGCGTGCCGGATTCGAGTATTTCGGCTGCGATTGGTTTTGCGGAACAAACGGGTATCCCTTATGAGCTGGGTCTGATCAAGAACCGCTACACAGGCCGGACGTTCATCATTCCAAGCCAAGAGCTTCGTGAGCAAGGGGTTAAAATGAAGCTGAGCGCCGTTCGCAAAGTCGTCGAAGGCAAGCGTGTAGTCATGATTGATGACTCCATCGTGCGCGGGACAACGTCTTTAAGGATTGTGAATTTGCTTAGGGAAGCCGGCGCAACAGAAGTGCATGTGCGTATCTCTTCGCCGCCTTTTATGAACCCATGCTACTACGGGATTGATACACCGGATCGGAAAGAGCTGATTGCTGCGATGAATTCGATCGAAGAGATTCGTAAAGCGATCAACGCGGATTCCCTGCATTTTCTGACCAAAGAAGGGCTGTTAGATTCAATCGGTCAAGGGTCGGCAGGGTCGGAGAGCGGCTACTGTACGGCTTGCTTCGATAATACCTATCCAACGGAAATTGTGGATGTTACTAAGGTTGGTTGTGCTTGCGATTAGAAATAACGGGATGGTCTTAGGACCTCCCGATACATAGACAAACTAAGGAGTGATTGCTACGTGTCGGATGCTTACAAAAAGGCTGGAGTGGATATCGCGGCGGGAAACGAAGCAGTAGAACGGATGAAAAAGCACGTCAAACGGACATTCCGTCCTGAAGTGTTAACTGACCTCGGCGGCTTCGGCGGGCTGTTCAGCTTGAACAAAGACAAGTACGAGGAGCCTGTGCTTGTGTCTGGGACGGACGGCGTGGGCACGAAGCTGAAGATCGCTTTTGCAATGGATAAGCATGATACGATTGGGATTGATGCTGTCGCGATGTGCGTGAATGATATAATCGTTCAAGGAGCGGAGCCGCTTTTTTTCCTCGACTATCTCGCTTGTGACAAAGTAGTTCCAGAGAAAATTGAAGCTATTGTTAAAGGGATCGCTGACGGTTGTGCGCAGTCTGGCTGCTCACTGATCGGTGGCGAAACGGCGGAAATGCCGGGCATGTATGCGTCAGGGGAGTATGACATTGCCGGCTTTACGGTTGGAATCGTCGACAAGAAAAAGATCATCGATGGTACAACTATTCGTCCTGGAGACGTGGTTCTAGGCCTGGCATCGAGCGGTGTGCACAGTAACGGGTTCTCTCTTGTGCGCAAGCTTTTGCTGGAAGATGGCGGTTATACGCTTCAAGGTCATGTGGATGAGCTGGGCGATAAGCTTGGTAACGTACTTTTGGAGCCGACGAAGCTTTATGTGAAGCCGGTTCTGGCGATGCTTGAAGACGTTGCAATCAAAGGGATGGCACATATTACAGGCGGCGGCTTCATCGAAAATATTCCGCGCGTTCTGCCTGATGGCGTGAACGTCGAGATTCAATATGGATCGTGGCCGATTCTGCCGATCTTCTCGTTGATGCAGCGTGAGGGCGGCATTTCGAACAACGATATGTTCCGCACGTTCAACATGGGCATCGGGATGGTTGTTATCGTTGACGCGGATGATGCGGAGAAAGCTATTGCCGCAGCAGAAGCACAAGGTGAGAAAGCTTACCGCTTAGGCGTTGTTACTGAAGGCGAGCGTGTCGTGACGTTCCAAGGAGCTGAGGTTTAATGCAGCCTTACCGAATTGCGATTTTTGCTTCGGGCAGCGGCTCGAATTTTCAGGCCATCGTAGATCAGGTACAGAAGGGGAAGCTTGATGTCAGCATCGAGCTTCTTGTCTGTGACCGCCCTGGGGCGTATGTGGTGGAGCGTGCTATGGAGGCAAAGGTGCCTGTTTTCACGTTCCGCCCACGGGATTATGATAATCGCGAGGCCTATGAGGCTCTTATTTTGAAGGAGCTGCAAAATCGTCAGGTCGATCTGATCGTGATGGCCGGTTACATGCGGATCATTACGAATGTGCTCGTTGAGCCGTATTTTGGGCGCATGATCAATATTCATCCATCGTTGCTGCCGTCGTTTCCCGGCGTGCGTGCGATCGAGCAGGCCGTCGAGTACGGCGTGAAGCAAACCGGCGTGACCGTTCACTTCGTGGACGGCGGACTCGACTCCGGGCCGATCATCGCGCAGCGCGCCGTGGAGATTCACGAGCACGAGACAGCGGACTCACTGGCCGAGCGCATCCATGCGGCTGAGCACGTGCTGCTGCCGCAGGTAATTCGCTGGCTGCGCGAGGATCGCGTGAGCCTAGATGGCCGCAGAGTTGGCGTGCGGCTGTAGGGGTTGGATGTTCGGCTCCCTACGCAAAACTCTTCAGTGTGCGCACGGGATTTAAACAAATTAGATTTTTCTGCGGCGCGGGTCGCCGCCGGAGAGTGTGTAAGGATGTTTTTCATAGCTAAGTTGGGATGAGCGGGAGAAGTTACAAATATTATTTCTGGGAGGAAGCAGAGTGGCAATCAAAAGAGCACTTATCAGCGTTTTCGATAAGACGGGAATTGTTGAATTCGCGAGCGAGCTGTCGAAGCTGGGCGTTGAGATTATTTCTACGGGCGGTACGCTTAGTTTGTTGAAGGATAAAGGGGTGCCGGTTATCGGTATTTCCGAGGTTACAGGGTTTCCGGAGATCATGGATGGCCGCGTCAAAACGCTGCATCCGAATGTTCACGGCGGACTACTGGCGGTTCGTGACAATGTGGAGCACCAAGAGAGCATGAAGAAGCTCGGTTTGGAGTATATTGATCTGGTTGTCGTGAATTTGTATCCTTTTGCTGAAACGATTGCGAAGCCTGATGTGACTTATGAGGATGCGATTGAGAACATCGATATCGGTGGGCCGACGATGCTTCGTTCCGCAGCTAAGAACCATGCGTTCGTTTCCGTTATCGTGGATACAACCGACTATGCGAAGGTGCTGGAAGAAGTGCAAGAGACTGGCGACACTACGCTGGAAACGCGCAAACGTCTAGCTGCCAAAGTGTTCCGTCACACAGGAGCATACGATGCGTTGATTGGTGACTACTTGACAGGCCTGCAAGGCGAGCCTTACCCAGAGCGCTACACAGTGACTTATGAGAAAATGCAGGAGCTTCGTTACGGAGAGAACCCGCATCAAAGCGCGGCTTTCTATCGTAAGCCGAATGCGGCTGCTGGCAACATTACAACGGCTGAGCAATTACATGGTAAAGAATTATCCTACAACAATATTAATGATGCGAATACAGCTCTGCAAATTGTCAAAGAGTTCAGCGAGCCTGCTGTCGTGGCAGTTAAGCATATGAATCCTTGCGGCGTAGGTATCGGTACAAACGTACTTGAAGCTTACACGAAAGCGTACAATGCAGATCCGACTTCCATCTTCGGTGGTATCGTGGCTGCGAACCGTGCAATTGACGAAGCAACAGCTCAACTGCTGCATGAGATTTTCCTGGAAATCGTCATTGCGCCTGATTTTACACCGGAAGCGCTCGATATCCTTTCCAAAAAGAAAAACATTCGCCTACTCAAAGTAAGCGGCTTAGATACAATAGCTGGCCGCAAAGCGGAGCCAGTGATTACAACGGTTGAAGGCGGCATGCTCGTACAAGCTAGCGATGCTTACCAGCTAACCGAAGCAGATCTGAAGGTCGTTTCTGAGCGTCAACCGACGGCTGAAGAGATGAAACAATTACTTTTCGCATGGAAAGTAGTTAAGCACGTTAAATCTAACGCAATCGTACTCGTTGCAGACGACATGACGGTTGGCGTGGGCGCTGGTCAAATGAACCGCGTTGGCGCAGCCAAAATCGCTATTGAGCAAGCTGGCGACAAGGCGAAAGGCTCCGTCCTTTCTTCCGATGCGTTCTTCCCAATGGGCGACACACTTGAAATGGCAGCAAAAGCGGGAATCACAGCGGTGATTCAACCGGGCGGCTCCATCAAAGACGAAGAATCCATCCGCGTAGCGAACGAAAATGGCATTGCCATGGTCATGACAGGCGTTCGTCACTTTAAACACTAAAACAATTGAGAATGCTCACGATCATTAACCGGTCCGTGGGCATTCCCCATGAGAGGGGTTACCAAAGATGCGTGTATTAGTTATTGGACGAGGCGGGCGCGAACACGCGATTGTATGGGCACTTAGCAAAAGCCCGAAGATCAGCAAACTGTTCTGCGCACCGGGGAACGGCGGGATTGCCGGCCTAGCGGAATGTGTTCCGATTACGGAACTGCAATTCGAAGAGATTAGTACATTTGCGAAGGAGCAGGCGATTGACCTCGTGATGGTAGCACCTGATGATCCATTAGCAGCAGGTTTGGTTGACCATTTGGAATCCAAAGGGATCGAAGCTTTCGGACCTCGCGCGAACGCAGCGATTATTGAGGGCAGCAAAGTATTCATGAAGGAACTGCTCAAAAAGTACAGCATCCCTACAGCAGCTTATGAGTCTTTCGACGCTTATGAGCCAGCTCTTGCATACTTGCGCAGCCAAACAGCACCAATCGTTATCAAGGCGGACGGCTTAGCTGCTGGTAAAGGCGTGACCGTTGCCCAGACGATGGAAGAAGCAGAAGCCGCACTTAAAGACATTATGGTGGATCAAGTGTTTGGTAAGTCCGGCGCGAGCGTGGTCATTGAGGAGTTCCTAACAGGACAAGAGATGTCGCTGCTAGCCTTTGTTGATGGGTCCACGGTTCGCCTCATGGTGCCATCGCAGGATCATAAGCCAGTTTTTGATAACGATAAAGGGCCTAACACGGGCGGAATGGGCACATACTCCCCACTGCCGCATATCCCTGAGTCGATCGTACAGGAAGCGCTTGTGAACATCGTTCAACCTACAGCGGATGCGATGGTAAAAGAGGGCCGTCCCTTCAAGGGCGTGCTTTATGCCGGTTTGATTTTGACCCCGAATGGCGTGAAAACCATTGAGTTTAACGCACGTTTCGGTGATCCAGAGACGCAGGTAATTTTGCCTCGCCTCAAAACCGATCTTCTTGATATTTTCCTTGCGATCAACAACGGAACGTTGGCGGAGCAGTCGATCGAGTGGAGCGAGGACGCGGCAGTTTGTGTGATTGTTGCTTCACCTGGTTACCCGGGTCCGTACCCGAAAGGGCTGCCGATCACTGGGCTGGATCAAGTACAAGACTCGCTGGTGTTCCACGCGGGGACTGCCATCGAAGATGGCCAAATTGTCACCAATGGCGGACGCGTTCTGGGAATCACAGGCCTTGGCAAGGATATCATTGAAGCTCGTCAGAAAGCTTACGCGGATGCGGACCGGATCCATTTTGACGGGAAGCATTACCGTACGGATATTGCGATGAAAGCTTTGAAATAGCTTGAATTGCTCTTAAGCCTATAAAGCACAGCCTTTTGATCATCAAAGGGTTGTGCTTTTTTCATTTTTCTCCGTCTATTTGTAAAAAAGATGCAATTAATTGACCGTTGTAAGCGTTTTATATGTTAGGTATACTAGGCAATATTGGGTAAGTAGAAGCGAGGTTGAATCATGACCATACTTAAAATTGCGGGGCTGCATCCGAAGCCGCATTCGTTGAAATATCGTCTAATCCTGATCCTGTTTATCAGCTCACTCGCACCCTTAATTCTTATTGGGAGCATTTCCTATTTCTCCATGTATGCGATTTTACAAAATAAAGCAGAAGGCGGGGTCCAAAGCAATTTGCATCAGGTAAGGCTATTGCTTGAAGATACGCTCGGTCAGCTAAATCACACTTCTCAGCAGCTCGCTTTTGATGGAAGGGTTGGCAAAAGCCTAGAGAATTATTTATCAGCTGATTTATTTGAAAAGAAACGATTGAACGATGATATTAGAAGCGAGTTAGGCCTGATTCATTTTACGAACCCGACCCTTGGATTAATGTTTTATTATTTTGAGAAAGACAACCAGCGATTATTTGAGAATTTTAACGTTCGTGACGATTATGACCTTAAGCAGCTGCCTGTACTTATCAAATTCGATAAACTTACTTATATGGGACCTCATCTTTCTTTAAACCCGATTGACGGCAATGAAGTGCTGTCCATCCTGCGCAAAGTCGAGCTGCCGGATCGTGACGATGTGTATGTCTATATTGAAACTAACTTTAAATTGGCGGAAAGCATACTCAAAGACAACGATCAATTCGGCGGCAACTTGGTACATCTTATCGTCGATAATCATGGGCAAATTGTTTATAGCGAGAATTCGACTGATTTTCCTGTCGGCATGCTGCATAGTGCCAATAACCCATCGAATAAAGACAGCAAATATATGATGTTTGAGGAGACCAGCAACCAATCTTGGAAGGTATTGGCCGCTGTCCCCAAATCGGTCTACAATCTCGAAGTAAATAGGTGGATCAAGCAGTTCGCCTTCTTTGCCATCCTAACGCTTATAGCAAGTTGCTTCATTGCCTGGCTGATTTGGCGAACGGTATATCGTCCGCTCAAACTGCTGAGTACGGATATTCGCAATGTAAAAAGCAATAACGAGGTTTTCCCGAGAAGACAATCTCAGATTTTGGAGTTTGCCGTTATTTATAAAGAGTTTGCCGAAATGAGAAGGCGCATCTTCGAATTAATCGGCGAGGTGGAGCAGAAGGAACAAGGCAAAGCATTTCTTGAAGTCGAGAAATTAATGACGCAAATTAATCCTCATTTCATTCACAATACGCTCGATACCATACGCTGGCTGGCTCGTGCCAATGGGCAGAAAGATATTGACCGTTTGGTTTCAACGCTAAACAAGGTGCTCTATTATAATCTCGGTAAAGGCGGCCCTGCTCGAATTAAAGATGAGATTGAAGCTTTGAAAAATTATGTTGAGCTGCAGGGCATCCGTTATAACTTCCACTTTGATGTGAATATCCACGCTGATTCCAAGGCGCTTGAGCTGCCGGTTCCAAGGTTTATTTTACAGCCGCTTGTTGAAAATGCGTTGTATCACGGGTTGGAAGATAGAGGCGTGATCGAAGTCAGTGTCATCGAAGACGGCGAGTCGCATGTCATTATTGAAGTTAGAGACAATGGAGACGGGATGACAGAGGAAGAAATTAGTCAATTAATGAGCGAGAACACGTTAGAGAAGAAGAAGGTAGGTATGGGAATCGGGCTGCAATATGTAAACCGTATGGTGAAGTTCCAATTCGGAGCAGCCGCGAGTTTTCATATTAAAAGCACAATCGGCTCTGGGACGACGATCATACTTCGTCTTCCAATAGGAGGAGTACTCGGATGATAAAAGTTATGGTTGTGGACGATGATCACTTGGTGCGTAAAGGCTTCATCGCAATGATGCCTTGGCGTGAGCATAACCTAGAGGTCGTTGGAGAAGCCGGTAACGGCAAAAAAGCGTTGGAGTTTCTGGAGAATAATCAGGTGGACTTGCTCATTACCGATTTAGCGATGCCTGTCATGTCAGGTATTGATTTGATGAGGTGTGTGAAAGAACGTTATCGGGATATTAGCATGGTCGTATTGACGTTTCATCAAGATTTTGAACTGATTCAGGAGGCGCTTCGCCTTGGAGCGCTGGATTATATGACCAAGGTCGAACTTGAACATGAACAGATGGACGAAATACTAAGAAGAATTGTAGGTAAAATGCAGGAGCAGCATGTACGAACAAGGGAAATGAAAGTGGCGAACCATCTGTTTGCCGAAGAGGATGAGGGGCCGTATTCTCCTGAAGTGAAAGCAAGTATTTGGAAGGCAGTAGACATTATTCATCAAGAGTTTCAAAATGAGCTTCATCTGCCGGACATCGCGAAAAGGGTGAATATGAGCCGCAGCTATTTCAGCCGCTGTTTTCGGGATATTGTGGGGAAAACGTTTAACGATTTTATTCGGGAAGTGCGAGTAAATCACGCGAAAGTGCTGCTTAGTCAGACCGGGAAAACGATTGGTTGGATCGCCATACAGGCTGGTTATCCGAATGAAAAATATTTTGGCAAGGTATTCCGTGAGTTGACGGGGATGCTGCCCGGTGAATTTCGCAGGAGCCAGAATTAAATTCGGGCTTATCTCAAAACGACAGTAACACAAATCGTCTCCAAAGAAGTGCACTTTTGTCTCCTAAACGTTCCCGGAATGCTGAATTAAGAGACGATTTGCTCCGAAACGTAAGACATTAACCGACCCGAATGTCTTTCATTTTCTTTAAAATGTAAGTGCAGGGTTATTAATGAGGAGGGGCAATATGAAAAAGAAAATAACGCTAATTTCTATGATGGCATTGGTTGTTCTGATGACGGCATGTTCAAGCAACAACGCAGGGACCAGCAAGGATGGCGGCGGGCAAGCAGCTAGTCCGAACGTTAAGGTGGACCCTTTTAAGATGCCTAATCCCATTGAAGTGACTACCTTCAAAAGCTTAAGCCCAGGCGCAAAGTTACCAGCTGGAGATACCGTCGAAAGCAACCAGTACATGAAATATATCTCAGAAAAAACAAATATCAACTTTAAAATTTTATGGTATGCAGCTTCACAGGACTATGAGCAAAAGATGAAACTGGCCATCGCGAGCAATGATCTGCCGGATGTTATGCTTGTAAACGAGCAAATCTTCCTTTCCCTCGCCGAAGCTGGACAAATTGAGGATTTAAGTAAAGTGTATGACAAATATGCGTCCCCATTAGCCAAGGAATTGTATGCATCAACGAACAATAAAGCGATCGAGAAAGCAACCTATAAAGGTAAATTGATGGGTATTCCGAATATTAGCGTTCAAGCGGATGCGGCAAGTATGGCCTGGGTACGCAAGGACTGGATGGATAAATTGGGACTCCAGCCGCCAAAATCGATGGACGATGTCGCTGCGATTGCCAAAGCTTTCGTAGAGAAAGACCCAGACGGGAACGGCAAAGCGGATACCATTGGAATCGCTGGTTTTGAGAAAGCATTAACGGTAAGCGGTAAAGCACAGCGGGGCGACTTCAAAGGTATTTTCCAAGCGTTCGGCGCTTATCCTTCCAACTGGATCAAGGATAGCTCGGGCAAGGTCGTTTACGCTTCGATCCTTCCTGAAACGAAGCAAGCGCTCGGCAAGCTGCGTGACATGTATGCAGCTGGCGCAGTTGATAAGGAATTTGCTTTGCGCAAAGATCCAAACGAGAACATCGTATCCGGCAAAGCGGGTATGTTCTTCGGACCTTGGTGGTCCGGCGGGTTGGCTGCTGATGCTATGAAGCTTAATCCGAAGGTTGATTTCGTGCCTTATTTGATCCCTGATGCCAAAGGGACTGTGAACACGATGATGGTGCCGGTAAGCACACAGTTTATTGTGGTGAAGAAAGGGATGAAGAATCCGGAAGCGGCTATGATTTACGCGAATACGTTTATCAATGCGCAGCGTAAAGTAGATCCGGACGCTTTGAAATTAGACTTCACAGTAAGCGCAGAGTACTGGCCGATTGGAAATTCCACCTACGATTATGCGGATGCTGTTGAAAGAAAGTCCGATACATTGAAAAAGGCGATGGGCGGACAGATCAAGCCTGAAGAGCTGAATCCGGAAATGAAAGAAATGTTTGCGAAGGCAACTCGCGACAAAGCTAATCCGAAAGCAGATCTGAAAGATTGGTCAGGATATTTCGGGTACACCGTTCCAGCAGATTTGCTGAAGCAGAGTATGAATAAGGTGTACAGTGAATTTACGGCGAATACGAAAACGATGGAAAGAAAATGGGTTAATCTGCAAAAGTTAGAGAATGAAACGTTCTTCGGTATCGTAATGGGTGAGAAACCCCTTGATTCGTTTGATAAGTTCGTTACCGATTGGAAAGCGCAAGGCGGCGATGAAATCACGAAAGAAGTTACGGATGAAATCAGCAAATCCAAAAAGTAACGTGTAATGAGAAGAGCGCATCGCCTAACCGAATGGTGGTGCGCTCTCTTTCTACCATTAAAAACGGATAAGTTTGAACAGAGGTGTATCGTTCATGAACATAAAATCGTTTTACAAGCACTACCACTTGATGCTCCTGCCGGGTATCGTGCTTCTCATTATTTTTCATCTGGTGCCGATGTTCGGAATCGCGATTGCGTTCCAAGATTTCAAAATCGGTTTGGGCATATGGGACTCACCTTGGATCGGCTTAGAAAATTTTACGTACATGTTTCAACTGAGAGACAGTAAAGTTATTTTCTTTAATACAGTATTTATTGCCGTGTGTAAAATTATCGCGCACCTCATCATTCCGCTTACATTTGCCATTCTGCTCAATGAGATAAGATTCAGGATCTTCAAAAGATGGGTGCAGACGGTTGTGTACCTGCCGCATTTTATATCCTGGGTTATCTTGGCGGGTGTTGTGATGGATATGCTGTCGCTCGACGGCATTATCAACCATGCGCTGAGAGCGTTAGGTTTCGAGCCGATTATGTTTATGGCAAAAAACAGCTTGTTTCCTGGCATCGTCGTTAGCACTGATATTTGGAAAGAGTTCGGATTTGCTGCCATTATTTATTTAGCTGCATTAGCTGGCATTAACCCTTCCCTCTATGAAGCGGCCGAAATGGATGGAGCTAATAGACTGAAACAATTGGTTTATGTGACGCTGCCGAGCTTGGTTCCTACTGTTGTTTTGCTGGCTACTTTGAGCATAGGTAATATTTTGAATGCAGGATTTGATCAAATATTCAATTTGTATAATCCGCTTGTCTATGAATCAGGTGATATTATCGATACGTATGTGTACCGGGTAGGTCTTGTACAGGCTCAATATGGCTTAGCTACGGCCGTCGGTTTGCTGAAATCAGTAATCGGTTTCATTCTCATCTTTATTTCGTACAGAGTTGCCTATACGTATGCGAACTACAGAATTTTCTGATGAAGCAGGTGAATGCCAGTGGTACGTAATAAAACGATTTCGGCTCGTATAACCGAAGCAGCTCTAGTCTTAGTGATGCTAGTCATCTCAGCCATGTCGCTCGCGCCTGTTGTGCACGTGTTCTCCGTCTCGTTTAGCGACAACGCGGCAGCGGCTGGGGGGTTCGTTAAGTTTTGGCCTGTTGGCTTTTCTTTGGAATCGTATCGTAAAATTTTGGAAGAACCGCATTTTTTCAATGCGTTCTTAGTTTCTGTCAAACGGGTTTTGCTGGGCGGGGGAATCAATTTCGTATTGACCGTTATGATGGCGTACCCGTTGTCGAGAACCAGCAAAGAATTCCCATACCGGAACGTGTATATGTGGTTCATGCTGTTTACGATGCTGTTCAGTGGCGGGATTATTCCGTTATATTTGACCGTAAAATCTTTAGGGATGTTTAACTCGATATGGTCTCTTGTGCTGCCAGGCGCAGTGCCGGTTTTTAATGTTATTTTGTTAATGAACTTCTTCCGGAACTTGCCGAAGGAGCTGAGCGACGCGGGGTACATGGATGGTGCGGGACCTTGGTATATGATGGTCAAAGTCTATCTGCCGCTTTCGCTGCCAGCAATGGCTACTGTCACTTTATTCAGTATTGTCGGTCACTGGAATTCGTTCTTCGACGGTATGATCTTTATGCGCAGTGCGGAAAATTATCCGCTGCAAACGTATATTCAGCAGCTCGTTGTCAACCAGAACGTGTTGGAACTTGATTCAACGAAGCTTGAGTTACTGATGAAAGTATCGGATAAGACACTCAACGCTGCCAAAATCGTGGTGTCGATGGTGCCGATTCTGATCGTTTATCCGTTTCTGCAAAAGTATTTTATTCATGGAATCATGCTTGGTTCGGTAAAAGAATAGGCAAAGACCAGTGCGGGATATGAACAGATCAAGGGAGAGCGACAGATGAAACAGGTGGAAAGAAGACGTTCAATTACTACAATTACGCGAGAAATTGCTCATTTGGAGCAAAGCGCCTATATCGAAGTTCCTTTTAAAATGCCCGAGCATGTGGAGGAAATGGTGGTCACTTACGTGATCGAATCACACGGTGAACAGAAGGCTGTAATCGATTTAGGTCTGAGGGACACCGGCAGAGTGAGAGGCTGGAGCGGAGGAGCGCGCAAAGCATTTCGACTTGGGCAGGAACAATCAACTCCCGGCTATTTGTCGGGTGATTTAACGCCGGGAAACTGGGCGGTTCTGCATAACGCCTACAAGGTGCCAAGCGAAGGGTGTTCTGTTACCGTCACCATCGAATTCCTTTATAAGACACCTCGTTGGCTCAAAGGCGATCTGCATACGCACAGCGTGAACAGCGACGGCACGTTTACGCTGGAAGAGAATGCCGCAAGGATGGAGGAACTTGGCTGCGACTTCATCGCCATGACGGATCACAATACAGTCAGCCAAAATATGACCTATCCGCGCCATACAAGCGTTGTCATGATACCGGGGATGGAATTTACAACGAATTTCGGACACAGCAATTTCTTGGGTGTTACCGATCCAATCCGTGATTTCCGGGTGAAGAATCAGGAAGACGTCAATGCCAAGATTGCCGAAGCCCGTGCTAACGGAGCCAAAATCGTGATCAATCATCCGCATTGCGAGTATTGCCCGTGGGAATGGGATTTGGGTGTAGATCATGACTGGGTAGAAGTATGGAATGGCCCCTTTACCGAGCGGAATGTTAGAGCGCTGAATTGGTGGCATAGTCAACTCGTCACTGGCAGATGGCTTGTTGCTGTTGGCGGCAGCGATACCCATCGCCCGGATCCATACGTCAAGCATGCGATGCCATGCACATGGGTGTACGCTTCTGAGAAAACCGTGGATGGCATTTTGAGCGCAATTGGGCTGGGTCATGTGGTCATTACCTATGCGCCAAACGGGCCTTTTGTGGAGCTGAACTGCGGTCCATATAAGGTGGGAGATATTGTTCCGGCAGGAGAGCGGAGCAGAGAAGTGTGTTTGCAAGCCGAGGATTTGATGGCCGGAGATAAAATCAAACTGTTCAGCAACCTCAGATTGGAAAAGGAAGTACTAGTGTCCTCAGACGGGGTCATTGCCATCTATTTTGACGCACAGGGAACAACGTTTGTACGCGCTGAAGTTTGGCGGCATTTCGATGAGGTCAACACGACCCTTATGGCTGCTTTAACGAATCCGATTTATTTTGACTAGTAAAGGATATCGGCATCCGCGACGCGATGAAAACCTTGAAATAGATTGAAAGCAGAAACACAACCTTTTGCATGGTAAAAGGCTGTGTTTTTTGTTTTTTCAATAGATAAGAATTTATATGATTTGGGTTTTGGAGTAATCTATGCAGTTCATTGTGCGGATAAGGCAGCTGAAGCAGCTTATTTGTCCTAATGACCCCGGCTATGATTGCATAAGCAAGCTAGGCTTGCTTATTGTTGGCTAATACACCATAGAAGTCTCGTTTATCAGCTAATAAGCATGTGCTGTGGTCTTATCTGACGAAATTCTCCGATATTAGAACGAATAAGCAAGGTAAACTTGCTTATTCATGTGCTTCACAGCCGGTGATCGAAAAACTTAAAGGACCTAGTCACAGACTAGGTTTATCTTGCGATAAACCACTTCTAATGAGGTCGATTACTAGTGAATGATCTTAACAAAAAATTTACTAAAAATTATGTCGGAAATAAGAGGTATTTGTCGAAAAAACGTGGAATTTCTAGTGATAATCTATATCCTAGAGATAGGTGGGGGCGATGAAGGTCATGAAGCTAAAAAGTATTCAAAGTAAATTTATGCTGCTGCTTGTTCCTCTTATTGTTGTTACTCTGTTTGGCATCGTCGCGTTCGCATACGTTGAGAGCAAAGGGTTGATTAATAACGAGATTGGGCTCAAGATGCAGCAGCAGCTCGAAAGTGTGTCAAGCAGCATTAATGGAAAGCTAGTAGCGCATCGCAAAGTGGGAGAAGTGCTGGCCAGAACGGTCGAGTTTGCACCTAACCAGCTGACTTTGGACAACTATAACAAAATACTAAGTAATGATTTGAGCACAAGTGAAGATACATTTGGCCTTGGAATTTTCTTTGAACCGTTCAAGTACAATGCCAAAACGAAATATTTTTCGACTTACGCGTTCCGAGAAGGGGACAAAATTAACTTAACACAAGACTATAACGCAGCTGATTACGATTATCCGCACTGGGATTGGTACAAGGTGGCTCAGGACACGAAGCAAGCATTTGCGTATTCCGATCCTTACTATGATGAACCAACGAAAGTAACCATGGTGACGGCAAGCGTGCCCATCTATGATCAAAAAAAGCAGTTTCTCGCGGTAGTCACCGGTGATTTTAACCTTGCTCACTTGCAAAAGCTTGTTGAAGAAACGAAAGTAGGCCGCACAGGCTGGGCGTTCATGGTTGATGCCAAAGGGAACTATCTAGCTTTGCCGGATAAGTCCAAGGTGATGAAGGTCAGCATGGATAAGGACCCGAACCCGTCGATAAGTGCGCTGGCGCCAACGCTGCTTTCACAGCCAAGGGGCCAGTCCACCATCACAGATGACAAGGGAATTAATCGTATTTATTATCAAAAAGTACCGGAAACCGGCTGGACCATTGCGCTCGTTATGCCAGAGAAAGAGCTGCTAGAGCCGGTGAATAAGCTTGTCGTTTCTTTGGGTATAGGCGGCCTGATCGCGCTGGTCATCATGGTGCTTGTGATTATTTTATTCAGTCGATATCTGATTAACCAAATACGAAAAGCCAAAGTGATGGCAAGCCGCATCGCGGAAGGTGATTTAACGCAGCATATGGAAGTAAAAACGAGTGACGAATTAGGGCAGATGGGGCATTCTTTCAATGAAATGATTCAGAGGCTTCGTACGATGCTTGGATCTATTTCGATGCACACGCACACCGTTGCTTCTATGTCCGAGCAGTTATCGGCAAGCGCAGAGGAAACTTCGAGAGCGACGGAGCAGATTGCAGATTCCATCCAGCAAGTTGCTTCAAGCGCCGATGAGCAAAGTCACATGAATGATACGTCGAAAAAGACAGTAACCGACATTGCCAAGCGGCTTGTATCGATTGTTGACGGCGTTAAGAAGGTAAATGTTTCGACAGAAAAAACAGCCGAGACAGCTGAAAAAGGGAACAGGGCCGTAGGCGAGGTAACGGAGCAAATGAAGCTCATTCATCGCAACATGGAGCAATCGTCCATGATTGTAGATGAGCTGAGCGGGAAATCGCTGCAAATCGGGGAAATGATCACGTTGATTACCTCTTTATCCAGTCAGACGAACTTGTTAGCACTCAATGCCTCGATTGAAGCAGCGCGAGCTGGCGAGCACGGTAAGGGATTCGCCGTCGTTGCGACTGAAGTTCGCAAGCTGGCTGAACAATCCGCGACAGCAGCGGACCGTATTCGGAGCTTAATCGGTGACATCCAATCGGAGATTAACAGCGCAGTAGAATCCATGAATAAAGGTACCCAAGCGGTCAATGATGGAACGTTAATGAGCGAAAGCGCGAAGGCGGCATTTCTGGCTATTCTCCAAGCGGTGGAGGATGTTTTTGGACATGTGAAAGAAGTCTCGCAATCGGCTGTCTTCATTCAATCCGACTCGAAACATATGGTTGAGGTTGTCGAGCACATTTGTGCCATTTCCAGTAAATCGCTAGAGAGCACACACAGCATAGCCGCAGCAGCTGAGCAGCAGCTTGCTTCCATGGAAGAAGTTAGCGCAGCTTCCCAATCGTTGTCCAAAATGGCTGACGAGCTCCAAGAGGTCGTGAAAGTATTTAAGGTATAATAAGTTTTGAGAATCTCACTTAGTTGTCATCGGTGCCTCTGATATACTTGTCCTTGTTTTTGTATTCGTACCAAAAGGCAACGAGAACACCAACGATTAAAGCAATCGATAACCAGTGGTGAGAAATAAAGCTCCAGAAAGTATTCATGTGAGTACCTCCTTCTATTTTGTTTATATGGAGGATAGTTTTGGCAGGAGATGTTGGTTTCATGCATCGGGCAAGCAACAACATGAAAGGCGGAGAACCGTGAAGGTAGCAAAAAACTGGAAGCCGTGGATGGCTTTCATGCGTGTTGCCGTAAGGATAGTCTGTGTACTGGTCGCGGCTGGTTGTACGTCGCAAGTATTGGATAGACCGGCTATACAGCAGGAATCGCCGATCGGAAACAAGGAAACGCCTGCGGTTACGAGTAGCGTGACTATGCAGCCGGCAGCGGAAAGTTCATCTGCTGAGGAACCGTTGCAAGAGTCTGCAACAAAGCCTAGAACAGAGCCCGCGGCTTCCAAAACCGCTGCCAAACCACACCAAGGGAAGCTCGTCATGCTGGATCCCGGGCATCAGCGTTATGGGAATAATGCTCCAGAGTCGGTAGGCCCGGATACGCGGGAAACCAAGCCAAAGGTCAGCTCCGGCACGGTCGGCGTACGGACGAAAAAACCGGAATATGTTCTCAATCTAGAGATATCCCTGTTGATCAAGGACGAGCTGCTCCGCCGCGGCATAGAGGTTGCGATGACCCGCGAGTCGCATGAGGTCGATATCAGCAACAAGCAGCGCGCGGATCTGGCGAACGAAGCAGGAGCAGCGCTGGCTGTGCGCATTCATGCGGATGGCGATAGTTCACCGAAAACCAAAGGGTTTTCGGTGCTGTATCCGTCGGCTTCCACAGCAGCGGTGAAGCCCATCGCAGCAGAAAGCCATGAAGCAGCTGGCTTTATTCTAGATCATCTGAAGGCAGCTACTGACACAGCTGGAAGAGGACTGTCAGCACGCAGTGACTTATCAGGCTTCAATTGGTCCAAAGTGCCTGTTGTGCTGGTCGAGCTTGGCTTCATGACCAATCCGGAAGAAGATGAGCTGATGTCCGAAGCGGAATATCAGAAGAAGCTAGCCCAAGGTATCGCAGACGGGATTGAGCAGTTTTTGAAAAGCCGATGAGCTAGAGAGTGGGCTATGCCCCAGTGTTAGTATTGAAGCCGCCGCTATCAGGGCGGTTTTATTTCCGTTGCCCATAATCTAAACGAGCGAGTTCCCCATGCTCAAACGTAGGCTTTAGACAAGAACCTGGCCATCGGCCAGGTTTTATTTGTGCCCAAAAGCGTATAATGTATAGTATATTGGTAAAAAGTTACCATTTTAGGAAGAAGGGGGATCTGCCATGCTGCCATCTTTTTTCATTGCCCATGGAGCACCGAGTTTGGCGATCGAGCAGCATGCTTATACCGAGTTTTTGCAGAAGCTGGCCAAGAGCATTCCTGCGCCCAAAGCCATCGTGCTGTTCAGCGCACATTGGGAAAGTCCCGTGCAGAAGATTAGCTCGGCGATTCATCTGGAAACGATCTATGATTTCTCAGGCTTTTCAGAACAGCTTTATGACATTAAGTACCCAGCTAAAGGGGATTTGACGCTAAGCTTGCGTATACAGCGGTTGTTTCAGGAAGAGGGCATTCGTTGTGAGCTCGATGATGAGCGAGGCTTGGATCACGGGGCGTGGGCACCGCTGCATATTATGTATCCAGATGCGCAGATACCGGTGGTTGCGCTCTCTGTGAATCCGCGTCTGACGGCGGAAGAGCATTATCGCATCGGTGCGGCATTAGGCCCCTTGCGGGAAGAGGATGTTCTTATCCTCGGCAGTGGAGGGACGGTCCACAACTTGCGCAGACTGGATCGCAATAACCCTGTGCCGCAGGTATGGGCGGTGGAATTCGATGAGTGGTTGGCGGAGCAGCTGGAGACGTGGAATTTAGATGCGCTCGTACGATATGACGAAAGAGCGCCTAACGCGCGTGAGGCGGTTCCGACGCCGGAGCATTTTGTGCCCTTGCTGCTTGCACTAGGTGCGGCAGACACCACACGCAGGGCGAAGATGCTGCATCATAGTTTTCAGATGGGCACGCTGAGTTTGTGCTGTTGGATGTTTGGCGGGATGAGGAGGTCGTAGGGACGAAATAGGGCTGAACCAATCGTGCTGGAACAGAAATGGAACGAGCGAGAAGTGTATGAGAACGTGCTGGAACAGAGCGGGAGCCATGCGGAAAACTAATCGAAAACGAATGGAACCGAGCGAAGACTCAGCGTAAAACCATGCCGATCGCTAATCCAGGAATCGCGCCTTGAACTCAGGCTTCGGCAGCATGCAGTGCTCGGCTTTGCCGAACCAGCGATAGCGGTTGCGCGCCACGAATGTATAGCCCAGATTCCTCAGCGGAGCGGGAATGATGATGGCCGCATACGCTAGGGGCCAAGCGCCACGCAAACGCCGGGCAATGCGCAGCGCAGCGGTCGAACGGGTATAAGAGCGGCCGCCTTCGATCAGGACGATCGTGCTGATGATATCGGTAGGCAGGTTATGCTGCTCGAGCAGCTTTTGGCCGCGATCCGATTGTAAGGAAGCGAAGCGGAAAATCCCCTTCGGGTCGTTCCGCAGGATGAACTGAACAGCACCGCTGCACAGATTGCAGACCCCGTCGAACAATACGATGGCATGGTCATCGGTGAGCTTGGTCATGGAATAGCCTCCTTTTTGGCGAGTAGGGAATAGATGAGCAGTTGATGCAAAAAGTGCATCTAATTCCGGTGGTCAGACCGTCTATAAGGTAGAAGCTGCAAATAGTGCAGCAAAATTGGCCCATTTTAGCCAAATCAACTTGTCTTGGACGAATTAGCTGTAGTTTTTGCAGCAAATCTACTGAAAACGCCTGTTTGAGCTGAATTTGATGCACAAAATGCATTAACTTGTTTAAAACACGCCCATCGCGCATACAGAAGTACTCCAGCAACCAAGCCCATCATCACGCATACAGAAGTACTCCGCAAACAAGCCAATCATCTACCCTTACTATACCGAATCTCAGACGCGGCTCCAACTACCTTTTGACCCACAGCACAAAAAGTCTTCTATCTATCCCATTACTAGCATATACATTTACTAGAACGATTAAGAGAAGAGGTGCAGCCCTGTTGAAAACATTGCCTTTATTCCACCCCAAAAACCTTAGCGCCTGGCTCGTCCTTGGATGCTCAGTCATAGCCATTGTCGGTTGCAGCGATACGCCTGCATCCTTGCCATCCGCCAGCCCGAATGCCGCTGAGGCCACGCCCGCCGCCGCATCGCCAGCCACCAAACCTGCTGCCACAGCCGTGGAAACGGAGCTGCCGTACAAATTCCCGCTAACGGGTTTGCCTACCGATAAAGAAGTGAAGAGCCGGCCCTTCATGGTCATGGTCGAAAATGCCCCGCAAGCCAGGCCCCAAACCGGCCTAGATCAAGCGGACATCGTCTATGAGATTCTCGCAGAGGGCGAGATTACGAGATTCGTCTCGGTATTCCAGAGCCAAGCAGCGAAGACCATTGGTCCCGTGCGCAGCATACGCCCTTATTTCGTGGAGATCGGCGACGCGCTCGATGCGGTTATCGTCCATGCCGGCTGGAGCCAGGAAGCGATGGATATGATGGCAGGCCGCAAGCTGGCCCATCTCGATGAAGTGTACGGCGATGGCGCCTACTACTGGCGCGCGACCGATCGTAAGGCACCGCACAACCTCTATACCTCTGTGGATAAAATGAAGCAGGGCGCCGAGGCGCGCAAATTCCGCTCCGAATGGAACGGACCGCTGCTCACTTTTGCCAAGGAGGGTCAAAGTAAACTTACGGGCGCAGCCGTGAATTATATTCAAATTCCTTATATTCAAGGGTATTTCGTTTCCTATGAATACAGTGCCGTTGAAGGTGTATACAAGCGCAGCATGGAGGGCAAGCCGCATCTCGACAGGGAGACGGGCAAACAGCTGCAAACCACGAATCTGCTCGTCCTCGAAAGCAAGCATAAGATTGTGGACAAAGAAGGTCGCCGTGAAGTCGACGTATTCGGACCCGGTAAAGGTCTTATCCTGCAAGAGGGCAAGTCGCAGCAGATCACTTGGGAACGCAAAAATGGCATGCTTCGCGCCTATGCCGAGGGTGGCAAAGAAGTGCCGCTGCTGCCGGGCAACACTTGGGTTCAAATCGTACCTGAGGGCACAGCGCTTAAGATGGAGTAAATATATTTTACAATCCCTTTACACTCATCTAATCACGCCCGAACATAAGAATCCTATGATTACTAGTCATAGGAGGAAGAACATGAATACATTTCAGCGTAAAATTTCGATACCCGTTTACATCGTATTTATTATATTGCTATTTGGCATCTTTGGAATCAGTTATTCGATAAGGGGAAATCAAGTCGTCGTTAAAGGAAATGAGGCAGGAGCTGTAACGGAATCGGCAGCTCATGAGGTTAAGAAAGTAGTCTGGTGGCACTCCATGAGCGGTGATAATGGCAAAGTGGTGGACAGGCTCGTAACCAATTTCAACGCATCTCATAAAGATATCAACGTAGAAGCGGTATATCAGGGTTCCTACTATGATAATCTGACAAAGTTGAAAGCATCCATCGGCTCGAAAATGGTGCCTACGATGGTTCAGGTGTACGACATCGGGACCCGATTTATGATCGATTCGAAGGCGATTACGCCCATCCAAGATTTGATGAATCAAGATAAGTATGACACTTCCCAGCTGGACGAGGCTATTCTTAACCATTATGTAGTGGGAAATACGCTGTATTCGATGCCTTTTAACGCATCCAATCCTATTTTGTATTACAACAAAAACATGTTCAAAGCTGCGGGGCTCGATCCCGAAAAACCGCCTGTTCTATATGAAGAGCTCACACAAGCGGCCAAAAAGCTAACAAAGGACGGCGTAAGTGGAGTATACTTCGGTATTAACAGTTGGTTCATGGAGCAGTATGTAGCCAATCAAGGTGCTGAACTGCTGAATAATGGCAACGGGCGTGATGGATTGGCTACCGATTGGCGGATAAATAGCCAGGAAGGTGTTAAGACGCTCACTTGGTGGAAGGGGCTTGTTGACAGCAAGGTTGCACTTCACTCAGCAGGCAAAAACGATGAATCGAAAAAAATGTTTACCGAGGGAAAAGTCGCGATGATCTTCGACACCACGGCAGCGCTGCGGGATCTACTTGGTTCGGTTGACGGCAAGTTCGAAGTGGGGACAGGCTTCTTCCCCAAGCCAGTCGATGTAGATAATGGCGGTGTTGTGGTAGGCGGCGGGAGCAATTGGATTATGAACAGCAAGAATGAGGCAGAGCAGAGGGCTGCTTGGGAATTCATCAAATATTTGTCCGAAGCTGACCAGCAAGCGTTCTTTCATGTGAACACAGGCTACTTCCCGATTACGAAGGAAGCGTATGATCAGCAGATTGTGAAGGAAAATATGAAACAGTTCCCGCAGTTTAAAACGGCAATTGACCAGCATAACGCTGCGAAAATGAATAAAGCGACGCAAGGCGGCATTCTGGGCGTATATCCAGAGGCCAGAATGCTTACAGAGGATGCGATTGAGCAGGCGTTAAGCGGTCAAAAGTCGCCGCAGGACGCGCTCGACTCAGCTGCCTTGGAAATCAGCACCAAAATCGAGAATTACAATGAGGTTTTGAAATGAAAAAACGAAAGCCGCTACCGGCTTTCGTTTTTTTTGCATTTACGATGTTCGATTCGTTAGATTCATTCTTCGATACTCGCCGGGGGAGGACCCGGTACGATTTTTAAACATCCGGTTGAACGAAGAGATATTCCGGTAACCCACTTGAATGCCAATTTCTTGAATGTTCAAGTCTGTATGGTGCAGTAATTCCTGCGCGTTGCGCACTCTTCGATCATGCAAATGCTCCATGAAATTGGCTCCGGTTTTCTCTTTGATATACGTAGAGAGGTAGGAAGTGCTTAAATTCAGTTGGTCAGCCAGCGTATCGAGTGAAAGATCCTCAGCATAATGATCCTGAATAACACTTAGTACATGATCGATGATCGGATCGTTGACCTCTTTTTTATCACGAATGATTTGGGTGACTGCTCGGAAATAGGCCTGAAAAGTTATTTTGTACTCCTCAAGTGTGCAGCACTCTTCTAACTGAAGCATGATCGGCTTAAGCTGCCAGGTGATATCAGACTGGATTTTATAATGTTCAAGAACCTTTTTGGCCTTATCGGTTACAGCAAGAGCCAGATGCTTAAACATGTCCACGGACGCTTCCTTGTGGTCTAGCTCCTCCAACCAAGGGATGAAGAGATCCAGCGATTCAAGTTCCTTCCCTGCCTTGAGGGCTGTGGTCAGTTCCTGCTCTTGCGTGAGTGTCAGGACGTAGTTAGAACGATCCGAGCGATACTCGCTGACGATTTGGGTTTCTTCCAGCAGCCTGGCCTGCATGGCCATTTCTTTGACCTGTCGGTAGGCATGTCCGAACTGTACGGAATGTTCGAATACAGAGCTGACAGCAGCAGTGACTAAACAGTAGCGTCGATCACGGTCCAGAACCTGCTTCAACTCTTCCAGCATGGCTGCGATTCGCTCCCTCTCATTGCCCAGGAAGACAGATAGAAATTGATGATGTTCCATCTGAAAGGTATGCGAATAAGGAAAACGCTCATCCGTAAGCTGCTTGAGATGCTCACCAATGGATTGCGAAATGTGTTCCCGACTCATTGGTATGTCTACGAAAGCGGTTGAGCGGAAGCGAAGCTCGTAAAGTACGATGGTGAAGGTTTCCTCGGTTCCTTGAATGTGAGGCCATTCAACCGATTCATGATTGATATTCTTCAGCTTATTGATGTAACGATAGTTCGTTAGCAAGGATTGTTGGTCCTGCAGTGCCTGTTGAATCTCACCTTTTTCGATGAGCAGCTGTCGAACAGGCTTATGAATTCGTTTGCTGAAAAAGATAGCGACAGCTAAAGCGATGAAAATAGAAATGGTCAAGAGAATCATCATGAGATTGTCCAAGCGAACGAGCTTGGCAGCGAAGTCTTGACTCGTAACCTTCATGATGTAACGCAGGCCGTCGCCATTTTCATACGCAATATAATAAATCCCGTTATCGACGAGGTATTGCTTTTTCTCATCTCCAGCCAATTGGGCTGACAGTAACTGCTTCGGGAGTTCATAGGAATCGTCATTCGTTTGATAAATGAGATCGTCATTTGGTCCCAGAATCGTTAGATGCAGCGCAGGATGCTCTTTAAGAATGGCGTCTCGCAACCGATCTGCGTCAATCATAGCAATCAGCATATCATCAGCAAGTGAAGGCTTAATCGAATACGGAATCAGTGTTCTCGCTGGTGAATCTGCGGGTAAGCTCCCAAACGATGCCGCCGGATGAAGAACATAATTGTCTTTGCGTTGAAACTGTGTTTGCCAGTAAGAGAGCGGGTATAGCGTGCTGGTGTAAAGATCAGTAAACAAGTCTTTCGTTGTTCCAGAGCCAAACTTATTGATGGTCAAATTCGTGGATCGAAAGAGAAGGATCATATTGTCTAAATAAAGTTCGGAATCGCTCACGACGCTTTGAATATCCAGAACAATGGGACGGGTATTCAGCGTATCGGAATCCTTCTTTAAGCCCACTTGATTGTTCAGAGAAATGACATCTTTATCCGTAAATTGTTTAAATAGGGCGTCTCTTACTTTATCCATTTGAAATTGGTAACGTTCAGCCACTTTTTGCAAAGTGAGACGATTCTGTTCGATCATCTCGCTGCGGAGGTGGCTTTTCAAGAGCCAGAAGATCAGAAGATTAAAGGTGGAGAAGATCAGAATCAGGATGATGAAGCTGGCCAGTATATTTCGAAACATGGATCTTTTTATTGTAAAAATACTCATAAGTCGCAGGCTCCTCTGATCATTACGCTATTTGCTTCCGGCGAGCTGTATACCATTTATTGTAGAGCAAAAACGATAATTAGGGTATGGGCTTTTTTTTGGAACCTTCGCACTTTTACTTGTTTTCCGCTTCATAAAAGCTTTAAAGAAGAATCGAAACAATGGGAAAAGATCGGAAATGATGTGTATAGGCAAGGTGCAGGGTTCTGGATATGATGGGCAGGGTATGAACGAATCTCATGGGAAGGAGAGGCAGGCAAGGGTTCAAAGGGGCAAGTGCAAATGAACATGAGGGGAAAAGGAATGAATGGAACACGTGCATAATAGAACCGTTTTGAACGTCAAAAAAAGCTGCTTTGTGTTAGTTTTGGTAGTTATTGTGTGCATGAACTTAGTCGGTTCGGCAGGGGCGCATTTCTCCTCGACCGGTTACTCCGATATCAAGGTGGGTTCGGACACGATACAATACCACCTTTCTATATTGGAACATGACTTCCTTCAGATCTTCCCTGATAAAGCGGATGGGGGCGACAAGATTAGCGATAACCAATTGTCTAGCTCCTTGGATACAGTTGCAAAGCTTGTGAATGACGGTGTAGTCGTTACAGGGGATGGCAAAGTTGGAGCAGGAGTCATTGTTAACGCAAAGCATGAGAAGCGAGCCAGCATGGAGATGATCGGCATCGATATTCGCTATAAGTTTGCTTCCACTGTGAAGCGTTATCTCATGCAATATAATTTCTTCTGGTACACCGGGATCGATCCCAATCACAGTAACTATGCAACCATTCATGTCGGAGGTCAGACCATCGAGCAGGTGCTCGGCAGTCAGAATTATATTGTGCAGATTCAAGGGCCAGGACCCGCTGCAGGAAATCCAGAAATGGCGTCAGCCCCAGCTGTGGCAATACCTATGGCAGATACTTCAAATGCTTCTTGGCAGAGCACGCTGAAGACCTACATCCTCATGGGGATGGAGCACATTTGGTCGGGGCTTGATCACATGCTGTTTCTATTTGGACTGCTGCTGGCAGCTGAACAAAGAGTGTGGAAAATTGTTAAATTGATAACGGCATTCACAATAGGTCATTGTATTACGCTTGTTTTGTCTTCCCTAGAGATCGCTTATCTCTCACCCAAAATCGTCGAACCCTTAATTGCCCTTAGCATTCTATATATCGCAGCTGAAAATATATGGAAGAAAAAGGAGAGTGCTCGTGTAGTCGTCACGATGCTGTTCGGACTGGTGCATGGTTTCGGATTTGCAGAGGTGCTGAGAGGGACGCTGTCCGGACATATGGCGCTGCCTTTATTCTCTTTCAACCTAGGTGTTGAAATTGGACAGCTTGTCGTAGTCGCGGTTGTGATTCCTGTGCTCCTATTGATCCGCCGCATGCCATTGAAAATCAATTGGAACTTATATGCTTCCGGGATTATCGGCGTATTCGGGCTTTACTGGTTGATAGAGAGAGTTCTCACCCAATAAATAGTTAACACCATTAAATGATGAGGGGGCGTTTAAAAGTTGGTTACCAAGAGCTTAAAACGAATCATTTCAGGCTTGACCTTATTTGTGATGCTGTTCAGCATGTTGACGCCGATGGCGATTGCTGTGGACAACGGCGCACAGACCAGCACTGTCGACTATTCAAAAGTACCTAAGCTGTTGATTACGGAGCTTGTCCCGGATTCCACCAATGTTACTGGTATCAGTTACGATGCTTATGAATTTATTGAGATTTATAACAATACGAACAAAGTGTTGGACTTTAAAGATTACAATCTGGTCTACCGTTATCCCGGAACTGAAGCTATTTGGCCGGCATATAACAACGGGAATCCAAACGGGAGCATGTCGATTCCCGCCCAATCTTCCATCGTCCTGTGGGTTATGAACACTAAAAACAAAGATTTGACCGAAGCGGGCTTCAACACAAACTACCACACGAACCTGCTGGAGAATGTCAATTTGTTCCGTGTAGAGGGTGGAGGGGGAATGCACAACAGCAGCCCAAGAGACCTGGTAATTCAAGAGAAATCCGGAAGCGATATCGTGGTTGCAAGTTATCAGAACGATGATCAAACGAAACCGGATAAAGGTATTTTTTACCAATATCCAGTGAATGGGACGAAGAATATGGTCATGTCCGGTTCAGGAGCCGATACAAATCCGGCTGCTGCTACACCAGGAGTTGTGAATCCCAATCAAGTTCCACCCGTACCGTTGAACTTCTCTGAGCCTCCGGTCATCGATCACGCACCGGTTACGCAAGCGGATCAAAGGAACGATCTGATTCTGCAAGCACAAATTTCCAATGTAGAGCAAGATGAAACAGTATCCGCTGCTGTGTACTATCAAATGGGATCTCAGACCAATTATGAATCGGTTCCTATGACAGTAACAGGCAATAACCATTATCAAGCTGTCATTCCCAAGGTGAAGCTGAGCGAGAGTCAGTTGAGGTATTACGTACAAGCTGATGACGGTTTTAATTCGGTAAGAACGAACGTTTACAGTGTAGATGTTACAATCGATCCTTCCGACTATTCGAAGGTTCCTCCGCTTCTGGTGACAGAAATTGTACCGGATTCCACTAATGTGGGCTCGCTAGATGGCTATGAATTTATTGAGATTTATAATAATACGGATCAAGCCGTTAATTTTAAAGACTATAAATTAGTTTACCGCTATACCGATTCAGGACCGAGTGCGGATGTCGCTTGGCCAGCAGACAAAGAAGACATGGTCATTCCTTCGAAAGGCACACTTGTCTTCTGGATCATCAACAGTCAGAATACGAATTCTACCGTCGCTGACTTCAATGCCAATTATAATACCAATCTGGTCGAAGGCACCGATATTGTACGCGTTCACAGCGACGGTATGGCGAATGGTTCCAATCGAGGCCTTCTGATTGCGACGAATACAGGTACCGAAATTTCGTCAGCTTATTACGTGGCAGGCGATGCCAAGGCCAATAAAGGGATATTGTATGCCTATCCGTTTGATGGCAGTACGACGATGCTTAAATACAGTTCGGCACTTGCAGCCGCAACGCCGGGTAAACTGGATCAGGTTCAAATACCTGGGCAGACTGTGAAAGTGACACCAGATACGCTCAAACCTACCCTGGCGGATTTGACCAAACAGACCGTCATTGATCAGTCGAAGAATCTCGAAATCATCGGGGATGCGAAAGATGATAGCGCAGTGAAAACTGTAACTCTCTATTATAAGACGGAAAAACAGTCTCATTATATTAAACGGAATTTAAAAGAGAGTTTCGCAGATACGTTATACCATTATATGATCTATTCCCCAGAGCTTATTGGTAATGCCTACTTGGATTATTACTTTGTTGCCTCTGATGGCACGAATGAGATCACGTCGGGCGTGAAGCGGGTTTCCATTCAAGGACAATCGGATCATTCGAGCCTGCGCCTTAATTTGAAAGACGGAGAAATGGTCTCCAAAACGAAGGTCATCAAAGGAACAGGCGAGGGGCTCAGTTCGACCGACCTGAAGCTTGCGATGGATGGAACCGAGCTGACGGAATCTACCTTTCATGCCATTGAACATGATGCGTATTTCGCATTCGATGTAACGGGTGTTGATTACTATTTCAAAAACGGAGTCACACAGGGGCAGGAAATCCTCACTATCTTCCAAGACCCGATTGAAAGCTACACCACGTTATCGATTCCGATTCAGGCTGATCGCTTGAAGGAAGGCAGCAATGTGATTTCGATCCGATCGGGTTCTAAATCTTCGCCATTCGACGATCGTGCGGAAGAGAATAAAGATGATTTTGATGTTAGAAACGTTCGTCTTGTGTTTGCTGATGGTACGATTGTTTATGATACTAAATATAACGATCCGTCTAAAGTGATTAAAATGGGCGACAGCGAAGGCAAATATCCAGTTGTTGATTTTAACTTCGTCATTCCGGATAGCCAGATGTCATCCAAAGCCTATGTTTGGAATACGGCATCCGTGAGCGATGGCAATCATCAGATTTCAGTAAGCAACGCCAATGTGGGTACAGTTACATCTACGGTGACGGTTGATAACACAGCTCCGGTTATTAAGCCTTCTATTGAAGAAGGAGTCATGTACCGCGGCGCCTTCACGTTGGATGCGCAAGTATCCGATGCGCTGGCTGGGGTAGATAAGGTAGAAGCTACACTCGATGAACAGCCGATCACCTTGCCAAATACGGCATCGTCCGCACAGCTTCAAGGCGGTAAGCATGTATTCAGCGTTAAGGCAACCGATAAAGTAGGAAATATCACGCATACAACGATCAACTTCGAGGTACCGAATGAAATCCCGGATATGCCCGTACAGATTGCACCAGGTCAAGGCGCAGCTGGCGTGGACCGCAATGCGGGGTTAAGCGTTAAGGTAACGGATCCGATGAATGACGACATGAACGTGATATTCAACCAAGGCTTCAAATACGATGCAAGTACGCAGGGGCCATTCGCCGGATATCGCGGTGCATCAGACACCGAGCCTCCTAAACAGGAAAAACCTGAGGGAGAGTCAGTCTTTGTCAAAGAGGATTATGAGAAAATCAGAGCGCTTGATGGGAAGTATCTCGTAGACGATTCCGATGATAAATTCCCGTATCAGCGATTTGAGATTTCGTTGGATCATTCGATTAAAAACTCAGATAAAGTAGAAATTAGCTGGAAAGGAAAGTCGCTGGAAGGCCGTAAAGTCAGCTTGTATGCATGGAGTCCAGACGGACAAGCATGGAGTCCACTGAAGACAGTTATAGCGGGTAGTGAGGATTTCGAGCTGAAAGCGGCTGTAACTGTTGGAGATTATGCCAACAATCATAAGATCCAGGTGATGGTTCAGGATGAAATTGCCGTCACTCAAAATCCAATTAGCAGCAGTGATCCAGCGAATTACGATTTCTCATTTGTATGGATGTCGGATACGCAATATTACTCCAAAAGCTATCCTCACATTTATCAAAAAATTGTCAAGTGGATCGCTGATCACAAAGAAGATAACAAAATTAAATATGTCATTCACACCGGCGACATTGTCGATAATGCTGACCAAGAATACCAATGGGTAGAAGCGGATAAAGATATGAAAGTCTTGGAAAATGCGCAAATCCCTTACGGTGTATTGGCTGGTAACCATGACGTGGGTCATCAAAACAATGATTACAGCTACTACGCTAAATGGTTTGGGGAAGATCGGTTTAAGAGTCAGCCGACGTACGGCGAATCCTACGATAACAATCGCGGTCATTATGACCTAGTTTCCTCGAACGGCAACGATTTTATCGTTGTTTACATGGGTTGGGGTTATGGTGACAAAGAAATTGACTGGATTAACGAGGTTTTGAAAAAATACCCGAACCGGAAGGCAATCTTGAACTTCCATGAGTTCATGCTTGTTTCCAATAACCGCGCACCGATGGCGGAAAAAGTGTTCGAACGGGTCATCAAACCGAATAAGAACGTCATTGCCGCCCTTTCCGGCCATTATCACGATGCTGAATTGAAAGTCGATCCGATTGACGATAATGGGGACGGCATACCGGACCGCAACGTGTATCAAATGCTTGCTGACTATCAAGGGGCGCCTGAAGGCGGACTTGGTTATATCCGACTCATGCAGTTTGATATGAAAAACAGCAAAATCAACATGAAGACCTATTCACCGCATTTGGATGACTATAACTACTATGAACCGGCTGAACATCCTGGTAAAGATGAGTTTTCACTTAGCTTGGATCTGCAATCGGTAACCAAACGTGTGGCTACGGACTATTTCGGGGTAAACGTGTATACGTCCAATACGATCGGAAGCGTTGAGCATGTGAAGAGCGGCCAGCAGGCATCCATTGTCTGGCGCAATCTTACTCCGAATACCAACTACCAATGGTATGCAGTCGCAGCAGATATGTATGGAGGCCGAAAGGAGTCGGATATTTGGAAATTTACAACAGGAACGATAGTGACCGATCCAGGAACGGGACCTAGTCCGTCGTCGCCATCTACTCCGAGTGACGATAAAGTGACCTCGACGGATGGTAAATTAACGCTTCCAACAGGTAAAACGGGCGAAGTTAGTTATGAAAATGCGGTCACAGTCTTGATTCCGGCTGATGCTTCAATGAAAGATTTAAAATTAACAATCGAAAAATTGTCTGAGACGCAGAAGCTTTTAACGGATAATGAGGTTCTAGCTAGTCCGATCTATGAGATTCTCAAAAATTATTCAGAGAACTTCAGTAAACCTGTAACGTTGACGTTTACTTTCGATCCGACAAGCTTGAAGGGCGATCAAAAGGCATCTGTCTTCTATTATGACGAAGTGAAAAAAGTGTGGGTAGAAGTCGAGGGCGGCAAGGTTAATGGGAATCGCATCACCGTAGAGGTTAATCACTTTACGAAGTATGCGGTAATGGCCGTAGGTTCATCCGTAGTGGAGCCTGCCAAGCCGATGATTACCCTAAGCGATATCGCCGGACACTGGGCTGAGGCCAACATCAAGCAGGGGATAAGCCTCGGTATTGTTAGCGGTTATCCAGACAGCACATTTAAGCCGAATCATACGGTGACCCGCGCAGAATTTGCAGTGATGCTGATGAGTACGCTGAAACCGCAAGGCAATGGAGCGGCACTGACATTCGCGGATAAAGCAAATATCGGAGCTTGGGCACAGAAATCGGTTGCACAAGCGGTGCAAGCAGGTATCATTGCTGGATATGAGGACGGTACGTTCCGTCCGAATGCAGAAATCACACGCGCAGAGATGGCAGTTATGCTTGCCAAAGCGATGACTCCGTCAGTCGATACAAATGCCGCAGCAGGCTTCGCAGACGATAAGGATATTCCTACATGGGCGAAAAGCGCAGTGACATCACTGAAGAAACTTGGCCTTGTAGAAGGTAAAGAGGGGAATAAATTCGATCCTTCCGGCCAAACAACAAGAGCAGAAGCAGTAACAATTCTTTTGAAAACTCTGACATCATCTTAAGATCATTGAAATTAGCTAAGTAGAACAAAATGAAGGGGCTCCTTCGTCTGAAAAGACGGGAGTCCCTTTCTAATTATTTTGATCAGAAATTAATCTCTCGGGTTGATAGTTGATAGCATTCACGGAACGCATAATGCTTACACCCAAGACATTGAGAGTGGTTAAGTTTGGTTAATGCAAAGCTAACCGCGTCACCAGTTTTTTCGAAAAAGTGTTCCTGCCCAATGAATTCGTCTAATCTTGTTTTTCGAAGCATATCGCGTGGTTGGGTTTGTATTTCGGAAATGATTACGGTGCCACCGTGCTTGTTAAAGTGCTTGACGATACTGGATAAATTGGATTCGACTGTTGTGTCCATATAGGGAACATTGCCCATTTTCAATATTAATACTTTGGGTTTGTAATGGATTTCGTCCATAATGGATTTCTCAAACATATTTGCAACCCCAAAGAACAAAGCTCCTTCGACGGTGTAGATACTGATTTGAGGGCAATTATGTTGTTCATTAACCATGTGTGCTGCTACTTCTTCATTTTTCTCGGAAGGGTCGGGTAACACCTTTGCAGTAATGAGAAGGCCGCTCATATGCTTCACAAAAATAATGACTGACAAGACTAATCCAACTTCAACAGCGGTCGTCAAATCTGTAAAAACAGTTAGAAAAAAGGTGATAAGCAGAACGAATGACTCTGCCGTTTTGGTTTTTAAAACGTGTACAAACTCTTTGCGTTCGCTCATATTCCAAGCAACAACCATTAAAATGGGTGCCATACTCGCAAGCGGAATATTCGATGCATAAGGAGCAAATAAGAACAAAACCAACAGAACAACAATACCGTGAATGACCCCAGAGAAGGGAGACTCCGCTCCGCTTTTAATATTTGTTGCAGTTCGTGCAATAGCCCCTGTTGCAGGAATACCCCCGAACAACGGCGTTATCATATTCGCGATACCTTGACCAATCAATTCACGATTGCTGTTATGTCTGGTTCCTGCCATTCCATCAGCAACTACGGCTGAAAGTAAGGATTCAATGCCGCCTAACATGGCTATTACCAAAGCGGGTTTTATTAAAGATTGAATGTGTTCAATGGAGAGTGCAGGCAAGTGAAGGCTAGGCAAGCTATTTGGAATTGCGCCGTAGGTAGAACCGATGGTCGCGATTTTGTCAGGATAGAATAGGGATGCGATAACTGTAGAAATCAATAAACCCACTAATGAACCAGGAATTTTGGGTACCAGCTTTGGTGTCAGAATGATAAGCACGAGACAAATCACAGCAGTTAAGAGACTGTACATATGGATGGTTGAAATGTGAATGCCTAATTCCTTCATATTGGAAAGAAACTCTTGATGTTTTTGAAGATTATGCAATCCAAGGAAATTAGCAATTTGTCCTGTGAAGATCGTAACAGCAATTCCTGTGGTAAAACCTATGGTGACAGGACGTGGAATAAATTTAATGACGCCACCTAATTTAAAAATCCCCATGAATAGCAAAATGACACCTGCCATAAAACCTGCAATAAGCAAGTTTTCGTAGCCATACTGCATCACTATCGCAAATAAAATGGGTATAAATGCTCCGGTAGGACCGCCGATTTGAAATTTAGAACCACCAAATAATGAGATTAGTATGCCTGCTACAAACGTAGTATATAATCCGTATTCCGGCTTTACGCCTGAAGCAATTGCAAACGCCATTCCTAATGGAATGGCGACAATACCTACGATCAGACCTGAAATCAAGTCTTTTTGAAATTTTTTTCCATTATAGCCTTGGAATCTGCCACTAAAAGAAGGTTTCATATCTAATCTCACCAGCCTAAATAATTGATTATTTGAATATATATAAAATCATATATCCAAAGGTATTAGGTGTCAATTTGATATTTCTAGATAAACAAGGGAAATAAACAAAAAAGGGAGTAAATCGAGAACTACAACCCGATTCACTCCTTTTTTGAATTACTGATTTTTTATATTTTCTAACATTGAAATAGCATTCACAAGATGATTGTCAAAAATCTGCTTGGCAACCGTAAGCAAGTCTTTAATTAATGGGTCAGTTAGCGAGTATACAACAGAGGTTCCGTCTTTAATTCCACGAACTACGTTTTTATTTCTTAATACGGCTAATTGTTGTGAAACGGCAGAACCTTCACTGCCCAATATCGTTTGTATCTCATTAACGGTTTTGTCGCCATGAACTAAAACTTCAAGGATTCTTATACGCAGTGGGTGCGCTAACGCCTTGAAAAAATCCGCTTTAAAATGCTGTATTTCTTGATACATAGCGTTCTCCCCTACATATTAATATTCGAACATTTGAATATATAGAATATCATATCACAAGTTGGAAAGCATGGAAGCAAGTAAAAATCCTTTTGCAATATTAAATACTTTTCAGTTATAGTATAAATTATAAATATTCAAAAAATCAAATATATTGTTATTTGAAAATACGAGAATAAAGGTTGGGGCTGAATGCTCGTTGGTGACGAATTGTATATAGCTACAAGAAGGTACCTTATCGACTATGGCATGCGACATTTAAATGGATTAGGGGCAGACCATATTTGTAAAGTATGCATTCAAAATAGCGGTTCTTGTTGTCGTGGTTGTAGTCACTTAGTTGACGGTGTGGGCTGTCAGAATAGAAATACAAGCTGCACGTCATGGTTATGCGGATACTTAAAATTATTATTTTACAAAGCAGGATTGATGAAAGATTGGGATACATTTTGGGATGAAGTTCCTGGTATTGAATTTCGAAAGGATTCTACTCCTCCAATAGTGAAAATGACGACACATCTTGAAGTTCCTATGATGAGAGAGCTGGGCGAAGCGTTAGCGAATGATCTTAAACGTAAGTTGAGTAGAGATAAGAACAATCTCGATTTCATTGTATTGGCTAGGGATTTGGATGATCTTATTGATGAGATCGAATTTGCTGATCATTCGGACATTGCTGCTCACTTAATAAAGAGGCTCAATTACCTAATCAAAGACTTTCATGAGTTTGGGCAAGCCATAAATAACATTGAATTACACAAATGGGGAAAGAAAACGGCTCAAGTGTAAGGAACAAACAAGCCTAGTCTAAAGGAATACAAAGAATTTCCATCAACTAAGTAGGAGTGATTCATTTGCCCGAGAAATCACAATACGGAGTAATACGTATATCCGACGATGTTATTTCTATCATAGCTGGGCTCGCCGCCCAAGATACACCTGGGATTGCTTCTATGTCAGGCGGCATCTCCGAGGGCTTTACGAAGCGCCTGAGCGGAAAAAATGCGAAAAAAGGTGTTTTAGTCGAGGTTATAGAGTCGGAAGCCGCTATCCAACTACGTGTCATCATCAATTACGGCACTAATATTCAGCAGGTATGCCGTGATCTTCAAGAAAACGTTAGAGAAGCTGTGGAAAACATGACGGGGCTTCGAGTTATGGAAGTAAACGTAAAAGTAGAGAGTCTAGCAGTTAAGAAAGAATTGGAATTGTGAATTAAAGAAAAATGAGCAGATTGTGGTCTGCTCATTTTTCTTTACTTTTATCGGCGTTTGCGCTTGGTTAAGGCGGTTTTGGAAACGCCTTTTCTTCTAGGGCCTGAGCTTGATTTCTTACGGCGTTTGCGTTTAGGTTTAATGATTTCTTCCAAGTCAGCCGATGAATTCACTTTTCCTTTGCCAATCGAGCTCAAAATAGTTTTCACCATAGGAGCCATTTGTTGAAAGGTGCTCATGAACTTCTGGACCTTGCCCATGGTGCCGAGGATGCCGTCAATACCACCCATACGTTCAATGAAGCCGGAGATTTGCTTCATATTCAAGCCGCTAAGCGGGTTAGAAGAGGCCCCACCTGCAGCTCCACCGCCGCCTAAGAGGTTGCTGAGGAAACCGCCTCCTCCGCCACCACCTGCGCCGCTAGGATTTGCACCACCGCCAAAAAATCCTCCGCCCGCATTACCTCCGCCGCCACCAAACAATCCGCCACCCGCATTACCGCCGCTTGGGCCACCGAAGAGATTGCCGCCTCCATCGAAAGGAGTAGGAAATCCTCCGCCTTGTGAAAATAGATTGCCTCCACCGCCTAAGCCGGGATATTGCCCGAAGCCGCCATCGCCAATTTGCGGAGGTAAAGTTAAGCTTCTTGTATGCACCTCAGGTCGAATACCGCCATTACCAATGATTTGTCTTTGGTTAGTCACTAGGATTCACGATCCTTTATATCAGATTTGTCTCCTACAGGATATGTCACTTGCCTACCGTTGGTATGGACGAATGTCACGGGTCTAGTTAATTGTCTAAATTCACCTCATTAACGCATAGAAATTTTAACGTTTCGCAAAGCTAAAGGAAGGAATTATTCGTCAAGTGTCGAATGATACACAGGAGCTTAAACTGATCTTATAAGCTAACATGCTTTTCTACCGGGAGTTGACAACCTATGCAATTAAAAAAATTAAATGATAAAGCAATAGACCAGCTTTTTGAAGCCGTGCTGACGCTCAAAGATATTGAAGAGTGCTATGTCTTTTTTGATGACCTATGCACAGTGAACGAGATTCAATCGCTTTCCCAACGCCTAGAGGTTGCTCGCATGCTGCGCAAGGGCTGTACGTATAACCAGATCGAAGCCGAGACGGGCGCATCAACAGCAACCATTTCTCGTGTCAAAAGATGCCTGAACTACGGAAACGACGGCTACGTGCTGACGCTGGATCGTTTAGGTCGTTAATGAAGTCGTTTGTTCGAAAATAATTCAAGATCCTGCGTTACCTTGCGTAATGCGGGATTTTTCCTGTTTATTTGCAGGTCAATTGACATGTGTGAACACATTCGTTAGCATAGGATTATAGGCATGGTTAGAACGGGTGGGGAAAACAAAATGAGCGAGTATGGTGTGCTAGTAATAAGCCATGGATCTCGGGATGAAGGCTGGGTTCAGCTGGTTGATGATGCCGTGTCTGCAGTCAGGATGCCGATGAATGTTCCGATCTACGCGTCTTATTTGGAGTTGGTGGAAGGGCGATTAATTCAAGATGGTATTTACAGTTTAGAGGCGCAAGGTGTGACGGATATAATCGTCGTTCCCCTGTTCGTGTCCTCTGGGAGTACACATATTGATGAAATCAGCTACGCCCTAGGTGTGATAGACCAGCCGCTTCTCGAGACAGATATGGAACCATTTGATATCAAGGCGCGCATTCATTTCACATCGCCAATTGATGACGACCCCGTGATTGCTGAGATTATTTATGCGAAAATCAAAGAGCTTTCCGAATCGCCAAGTCAGGAAATCGTCCTGCTCATCGGTCACGGAAGTAAGGAAGAGGGCTTCCATCTCAAATGGCGCCAAGGCTTAGAGCTGCTCGCTGAGCGGTTGAAAGCGCTAGGCGGCTACGACGAGGCGGATGTCGCTATGCTTTTGCCAGATCAAGTGAAACAGAAGATGACCTGGTGGGCCCAGAAGAAGCCAGACCAGACGATCGTCGTTGCGCCGCTTTTTCTAAGTGAAGGCTATTTCACGACACAAGTCATCCCTTCCCGCATGGAAGGGTTCGAATATCGGTATAATGGACGGGCGCTGCTGCCTAGTCCGCTAATTTCCAAATGGATCGAGAAGCAGATTGCTTCAGAAATCGCAGAAGGCGAAACAGGTGATGAGACGCAATGGTCAAAAGAGCAAGACTGATCTATAATCCGACTTCTGGCCGGGAAGAAATGAAAAAACGTTTGCCAGAAATTCTTCAGCGCTTAGAGCGCGGCGGTTTCGAAACCTCCACACACGCTACCATCGGTGAAGGCGACGCCACACTCGCAGCGGCCCATGCTGTTAGCCGAGGCTTCGATCTGATCATCGCGGCAGGCGGAGACGGCACTCTGTGCGAAGTCGTCAACGGCATGGCCGAGAGAGAAGGCAGGCCCCCGCTTGGCATTTTGCCGCTGGGAACGACCAACGATTTTGCCCGAGCGCTAGGCATTCCTAAGAATTTGGAGTACGCCTGCGATCTGATCGTTCAGCAGTACACAACCGACATTGATGTAGGCAAAATCAACAACCGCTACTTCATCAACATCGCCGGCGGCGGCTCGATGACCGAGTTGACGTACGAAGTCCCAAGCAAGCTCAAGACCATGATCGGCCAGTTGGCCTATTATATGAAGGGACTGGAGAAGCTGCCTAGGCTGAAGCCCATTGAGCTGTACGTCAAGGCAGGCGACAAGGAAATTCATGAGGAAGTCATGATGTTCCTCGTAGGTAACTCCAACTCCGTCGGCGGCTTCGAGAAGCTGGCTCCGGAAGCGAGTATGAATGATGGGCTGTTCGATGTGTTGATTCTACGCAAGTGTAATCTTGCTGAGTTTATAAGAGTGGTCACGCTCGCACTGCGCGGCGAGCATCTGAGCGATCCGAATATGATTTATTTCCAAACGAATCATATCGAGATTAATTCGCCGGACTACGTCCAGTTGAATCTGGATGGAGAGTTCGGGGGCACGCTGCCTTGTGTGATGACGAATTTGAAGAGTCATTTGCAGATTATTGTGGATGAATCGGGGCAGTCGATTTATAAGAAGACGTTCCTAGAGACGTTGACCACGCCGTTTCATTTGAGAGGGAATGTGCAGGGTCATGGGGATGAGGAGCAGGAGTAGGGAGTTTCAAAAAACTACCCCTGCGCGCCGCGTCCGGAACTAGGTAGATTAAGAAACAAGGATTGAGTAAAGTGAGGGTCATATGAAAGCAAAAGGTAGTTCTGGCTCAGCGTCAGGTAAACATAGAGGAACTGGGAATTTTGGGACGGCAGGGAATAGAGGGAATTCCGGTAGGACTGGGAATTCTGGAAAAGCAGGGAATTCCGTCGCGAAGGCGGCTCCGGCTTGGATGGCCGGTCTGCCGGTGCAGATTGGGCAGCAATATGAGGCTGAGATCATTGGGATCAGCCATGATGGCGAAGGGGTGGGCCGTGTGAACGGCTTTACCCTTTTTGTCGCTGGTGCGCTGCCTGGTGAGCGTGCGCTTGTGCGGGTGGGGCATTTGAAGAAGCAGTATGGTTATGCTGCGCTTGTGGAAGTTCTGGAAGTGAGTCCGGATCGGGTTAAGCCGGATTGTGGGATATATGAGGAATGCGGCGGCTGTCAGCTGCAGCACCTTAGTTATGAGGCGCAGCTTCGCGTGAAGCGCCAGCAGGTTGTGGATAATTTGCAGCGGATTGGGAAGCTGCAGGTTAGATCTTCCTCTTCAGATGAGGAAGGTATTGTTGTTCATCCCACGCTGGGGATGACCGATCCATGGAGGTATCGGAACAAGGCTCAGGTTCCTTTTGGGGAAGAGCAGGGCGGACTCATCGGAGGATTTTATGCGCAGGGAAGCCATCGCATCATCAATATGGATGAGTGTTTGATCCAACATGAGTCGAACGACGAAGTCGTCGCTCGTGTGAAAGAGATCGGCGCGCGGCTCGGCATTCGCGCTTATAATGAAGAGCGTAATGACGGACTGCTGCGCCACGTCGTCGTCAAAGTCGGCTTCCGCACGGGTGAGATCATGGTTGTTTTGGTGACCAATGGTGTGGAAATTCCTCGTGTCGCCGAGTGGGTCGCGGGCATTAGGGCTGCACTGCCCGGTGTGAAGAGCATTTGCCATAACATTAATGTGAAACAGACCAATGTTATTTTTGGGGATGAGACTCGCGTCCTGTGGGGCAGCGAAGTCATCTATGACTATATCGGCGATGTGAAATTTGCAATTTCCGCGCGATCGTTCTATCAAGTGAACCCCGTCCAGACGGAAGTCTTGTACGGGAAGGCACTGGAGTACGCCGCGCTGACTGGCGGCGAGACTGTGGTCGATGCCTATTGCGGCATCGGAACGATCTCCCTGTTCCTCGCTCAGAAGGCGGGACAGGTGTACGGGGTTGAGATCGTCGAGGAGGCGATCGCCGATGCACGGAAGAATGCCGAGTTAAACGGCATGACGAACGTGCACTTCGAGGCAGGCCCAGCGGAAGTGGTCCTCCCCGAGTGGACACGTCAGGGCGTCCGGCCCGACGTGATCGTAGTGGACCCGCCGCGCAAGGGCTGCGATCCGGCGCTGCTCGCGACGATCCTCGAGCTGCAGCCGCGGCGCGTCGTCTACGTGTCGTGCAGCGCATCGACACTCGCGCGCGACTTGCGCGTACTGGTCGATGGCGGGTACGGCGTCGCGGAGGTGACGCCGGTGGATATGTTTCCGCATACGGTGCATGTGGAGTGCGTGGCGCTGCTTGTACGAAATGAAACAGATGCTGAAAAGCCTTATTAATATTGGGTTTTTCCGATGAAACAGCAGGGTTGAATTAGTAATACAGAAGTGATTTTTAGTGATTTTTTGGCCATTGGTGTAAAGTTGGTGTAAAAATTCAACATAAATAATCCGAAATTAGCTGAAATCACCCGAAAAGAGCCTAAAACAGGGCACATTTTGAATAAACTGTTATAGTCCTTAAGAAAAGAACCCGAACGATTAGTACAGTAATCGTTCGGGTTCTTATGCTTCTTTGCGATTTTTAAATGGAATGATCAAATAGAATTTATTTAAGCTGTTATAAGTCGAAAATTAGTCTGCCACTCAGTCGCGCGATCTTCAGGCATTTCCCCTGGTCTTCGCTCGGCTTTTGCTTTTGCCAGGGAACAGCGACAAGGGTCAGGGAATTGAGGTAAAACCTTATTTTTTGGTCTACATAGTAGGGGCTTCAAATAGCAAATTTGAAAATCGCGAAAGGAGGAAAATGGAATTTTCTCATTTTTCTTTAAGGTATATATAGGAAAAAGGTTCAAAGATGGTAAGCGTGATATGGATTTGTTTCCGTATATTCGTTCTTTAAAATAATCAGTCAGTCACTCTTTTTTAGCAGGATTAAATGGAGTCATAGGAGAATATTACCAAATTAGAGAATTTGACATATGACCACTGCGATTATTCGGCATAATCCAGTCAGGAGATGAAATATGAGTAGTTTACAATTTGCCAGCGTTACAGACAAAGGAATAGAGGAGTTTTTAAAACAAGCCCAAAAAAGAATTATTTTTGTAAAGCCTGCTTATTATAAATGGGAAATAGATTTAGTATTAAATATTATTGAAAAAAGACAAGTTTATTGTGAGTTATACGTGGAAAAAAATGATAGTGCAATAAGGGCAGGATTTGGCGATACACATGCATTAAAAATGATAAATGAGAATAGAAACTTGTTACATCCGCAACTCAAAGATTGTATTAGAATGGCAATTATCGTTGTTGACAATCGAACTTTATTTTACATGCCCAAAATAACTTTTTTAGATGAGGATTCTTATCAATATAATTTCCCAAATGGTTTGTACGGAGATATGGATATTACAAAATTGGTTTTAGATAAATTTCCAGTCACGGAAATAGATATTCCTGAGATGGAAGAGTATCAAATTCCTTTTGAATTAGAACGTATTGAATCGTCTCATCAAGAGGTTATCGAGAAAGAAATTGATGATACCTTGAGAAAGTTGGAGGGCAACCCTCCAGTTGATCCAAACAAATTAAAGAGGATTCATTTTTATCGAAATAATTATAAATTACTAAAAATTCAACTTAGAGGTATTAAAATTGAAAATAGAAAAATAAATATAAAACCATTTTATAAGTTGCTAAGTGAATCGCAAGAGAGATTGAACAATAGTTGGGATGTCTTTTTACAGCAAGATGTTAAAGAACTTGAGGATATGAGTATATTTCAAGTTGAGATTCAAAAAATAAACTCAAAATATTTGTTTGACGCAGGTAGATTTGGATACTTGGTTCGGACAAATAACAAGCATGAATATTCTTCAAAAATGCAGGGAGTAAAACAAGAGTTTATAGCCTTTGTCCAAGGAAATCCTGGAACAGATAATAGATTTGTAAATACTGTTGAAGGCCAAGATAAAGATACACATGAAAATAAGATAACATTTAAAACGGGAATAGATTCAATACTAATTAAAAGTAGATCGGAATTAGCAAAACATTTGAAAAAAGAATCTGCAAATGATGATGGTTTTTTTCAAAGAATTTTAAATCAGTATAGATCTATTAAGCGTATTTATGAACATAAACAGTTAGATAAGGTTCAAGCTATAGAGAAGGCTATCGACATGTATATTGATGATCAATTAAAATTTCCACAAGTGGATGAGATATTGGAAAGAATTGATGTTATATTGGATTATTATGATTTATCAGATGAACTGATTTATGAAAATGAAGATTTTAAAAAGGTGCTTGATAAACATAAGCTACATGAAGTCCGAGTGTACATGGAAGGGCTTGAGCAGATGGAATTATTCTAAACAATTATCATTTCTGTAATTTTTAGGCACTAACGTATCTGATAGGGGGATATGCAGACTTTCTTTTTATTTATTAGCATTAAACATAAGAACCCGAGCGATTAGTACAGCAATCGTTCGGGTTCTTATGCTTCTTTGCGATTTTTAAATGGAATGATCAGATCGAACTTATTGGCAGCTTCTTTATCAGCCTTTGATAAAACATGCCCATAGATGTTCATCGTTGTCGTGATGTTGGCATGTCCCAGACGTTCGGAAATGATTTTGGCATGAACACCTTGGTTGATTAATAAGGTGGCGGAAGTATGACGTAAATCATGGAATTTGATGTACTTTAAATTTTGCTTCTTTAAAAACCCGCGAAACCACAGATAAGGGCTTTCCGGATAGAATGCTCTTCCATACTGATTAAAGAAAACAAAGAAATGATCGTTATCTCTGGTCTTCTCCAATTCAACCCATAACTGCTTGCAGTAATCGTGATATTCTCTCAATTCTTCCCATACTGCATCAGAGAGGTTGATCTTTCGCGTAGACTTTTTCGTCTTCGGTTCCTTAATAACGGGATTGCCATTTATGAAATCTGAAATGCTCTGTTTAACATAAATTGTGCCTTGTTCCAAATCAACATTTTTCCATTCTAGGCCAACTAATTCGCCGCGGCGAAGACCAGTGGTTAAAGCAAGAGTGATCATCATGCGCCAATGATAAGCTTCTTTTTCTAATGCCTCAAATAATAATTGAATTTCATCTTCATCGTATACTTGACTTTCCTTATACACGACTTTAGGCGATTTTACATCGGCAACAGGATTAGATTTAATAACTCTCCACTCGACTGCTCTTGAGAAGACATTTTTCAACACACGGTAAACGTACTGAATGGTTCCAGATGAAAGCTTTCCATCCTTTCCGTCCTGTCTGTGGCCTTCTTTGCCTAATTCGCTTATTAAGGAAGCGATATGCAAGGGTTTCACTTGATCTAATCGTAAATGTCCAATAGCTGGAAGAATTCGTTTGTTTAAAATTCTGATGTATATGGAAAATGTCTTTATTTCAAGTTCCTGCAATGCATACTTGTCCCTCCACTCATCCACAAAAGCATGCAACGTCAATTTTTCAGGAGCAATGTAAGCTCCGGCATGGACTTCAATCTCAAATTTGGAAAGTTCAAGTTCAGCCTCCTTTTTAGTTCGGCAATGAACGGTTTTACCGTGACGTATATATTTACCTGTTGCATCTCTTCCAATGCTAACGGTCAATCTCCATGAATTCTTACCTCTTTTTTCTAAACTCGCCATAGCAATGACCTCCAGTGTAATAGACACACATTACAAGTATCACCACTTCAATATTGACCGATACATATGGCAGGCATTGAATTCAAACTCCCTTTCCTCCTTGGAAATAATCCTTTAAAAACGTACGTTCGCTGTCATCCTAATGACAGAAAAAAGTGCTAAATTCTTATCATAAGTTGATCATCAATTCAATTGGTTTAAAAGTAAGGTCAGATGAAAGGAGGAGACTAGAAGGATTTTTAAACTTAGGGTTGAATTTACCAATAATTAACTAACGCAGGTAAAAGAGATAGGTGTTTTCAAAAATAAATGATAGGTGGGACAAAAATGAATTATTGGATTTTTCAAGGTAACCCGAAACAATTTGATATAGACACTTATGTATCAGAAAACCAAAGAATCAGTTGGGACATAAGACAAAAACATTATAAAGATGAAATTGCCATCCATGACCCTGTTTTTTTATGGAGATCAGACGGAGCAAAGAAGAATTCTGGAGGAATCATTGGCTGGTGTAAGGTAGCCGCTAAGCCATATTTCGATGAGACTAGGGAATGTTGGAGAGTTGAACTTCAAATACTTGAACACCGTGTAATACCGGACGATGGCATGTTATTGCGGCATGAACTCAGAGATTTACCCGAAACCGCGGACTTACCTATTTTTAAAATGAATCAGGCTACCAACTACAAAATCTTAGAAAGTGAATATGAAACATTGCTGCAGCTTTGGAATTCGCCGAGTCAATTATCGGAGCAGTCGAATTTACCACTTCTAGAGAAATATTTATTGGCATTTAGAAACCAAGCGGCTAAATGGTTTGACAACTGCAATTTTCTCAAAGGGAACTTTGAATTCTTTAATACATTCAAAGATCGAAACTATTTAAAGACCATTGAATGGGAGGATATTCAGCGACTTGGTGATCATATAAATGCCTTTGGTATGGCGCTTGCCAAAAAGAGGGCGCTTGGAAACATTAACGAGCCAATTGAAAAGTATCGAAGCAGTTTCTTATATCTGCTCTACGGTGAAGATCCGATCGAAGAACGAATCGAGCGCTTTACTACTGATGATAAATATAAATTATTTGGTTTTGGTGAAAGTGTCGCAAGTGAAATAATTGGAAACGTGTTTCCTGACCAATTTTGCTTTTATAACCAGCGAGATAAAGTGGCAGTCGAAAATGTTTTGCAATTGAAGCCCGATTATGCCAAAGGAGATTCCACGGCACTTAAGTTCCTTAAATTCCAAGCATGTCTTCAGGAGCATGAAATAGTAAATAAGTATCTGAAGATAGTAGGAAAGCAGACGGACCTTCCTATATTTTTGGAAATTGATCAATTTTTCAGCTTCCTCTTTGTGAAGTATGGAAAAAAGGAGACTCCACTAAAGCAAACTGAAGGGGAAGCACAGTATTGGGTTCTTGCTGCCGGTGAAGATGCGCATCGGTGGAACGACTTCCACGAGAATGGAATCATCGCGGTAAACTGGGATGAGATTGGTGATTTACAGCAATTTCAGACCAAACAAGAAATTGCAGATAGATTGAAAGAAGTAAATGGACTCGATCATAATCCGAGCAACGATGCATTGGCAAATTATCAATTTTTATATGAGATGAAAGTTGGAGATTATGTTTTTATTAAAAAAGGTATCCGGTCCATTATTGCGTTTGGTCAAATAACGTCCGAATATCGATTTGACCTTTCACGCTCTGACTATAAATCGGTCAGGTCCGCACTTTGGCTGAAGAGTGGAAATTGGAATCTTCCATCTGATTCTAAGCTCGCCTTAAAGACCCTTACGAATTTGACTCCTTACGAAGATTTTATAGAAACAGTTCTTAATTTAATGGGGGAAAGCAAGCCTCTTGATGGAGTTGTTGAGAACGAAGAAGATCCAGTTGAAGATGAACAGACCTTGGAACCCTATGGGCTTGATCAACTGACACAGGAAGTATTTATTTCTGCAGAACAGATTGAGGAGATTCGATTAGCTTTAGAGATTAAGAAAAATATTATTTTACAGGGACCTCCAGGAGTCGGTAAAACATACGTTGCAAAACGTCTTGCCTACTATCATAATGGTGCGAAAGATGATAGTCGCATTGCAATGATCCAATTTCATCAATCCTATGCATATGAGGATTTCATTCAAGGCTATAAGCCAGTAGGCAACGGAGGTTTTGGCCTTAAAAATGGGCTGTTTTATGAGTTCTGTGATCGTGCAATGAAGGATCCTGACCATAACTATTACATGATTATTGATGAGATTAACCGAGGTAATCTGTCAAAAATTTTCGGCGAAGTCATGATGTTGATTGAAGCCGACAAACGATCTAGGGCTTATGCTGTCAAATTGACGTATTCGGAAGACCATGAGGTCTTTTATATACCTAGAAATCTTTACTTCATTGGAACTATGAATACGGCTGATCGATCACTTGCGCTAGTGGATTATGCTTTAAGGAGAAGATTCGCCTTTATTTCCATCGAGTCAGCTTATCATACACTGCAATTTAAAGAACATCTTCTAGGTAAGGGCATTAGCCAAGGTTTTATCGACCGAATCGTATCTGCCATGAACGACATCAATCGTGAAATTTTAAATGATAAAGTGAGCTTAGGTAAAGGCTACGAGATTGGGCACAGTTACTTCTGTCCAATGGCTAATGTTCAAGATGAAGAGACCTGGTACAAGCATATTCTAAAAATGGAAGTGGAGCCGCTGCTACGGGAGTACTGGTTTGATGATGAAGATAAAGTGAGGGGTTTGCTTGAACGAGCCTAACAAAATTCCAATTCGCAACCTTTACTATATGCTTTGCTATGCCTGGGATCGGCTAAAAGAGAAGGACGAAGTCACGATAAATCAAGAAGAGGATAAGGACATCTATCATCTTCTAACCAGAATTTTAATTATAAGATTAACTGCGTTAATGAAAAAGGGATTTTACCGTGAGTATAAACCATTTCATGAAGAGTCATCTACATTGAGAGGGAAAATTGATTTCCCCCAATCGATTCGAGAATTATCCTTTCATCGTAGCAAAATGGTAATCACATATGATGAACTAAGCCCTAATATTCTGCATAACCAAATTATCAAATCAACACTCTACGCGTTACTTAAGACAAGGGACTTAAGTGAGTCCTATCGTGACCAAATTATGATGGTATATCCATATTTGGGTGAAGTTTCGCTTCTAAAACTAGATTACAAATTGTTTCAGAGGGTAACTCTTCAGCGCAGCAACATGCACTATGGATTTATTCTAAATATATGTAAGCTATTGTATCAGGGACTGTTAATCAATGAAGACGACGGCAACTATCGATTTATTGACTTTGAACGGAACCATTATAAGATGGCCGAGTTATTCGAAGAATTTGTCCGGAATTTTTATAGAAAAGAATTGCTAACCTACAAGGTATCGAGGGACATCATTCAATGGGAGGTGGATGACAATGATCACTCGTACTTACCTGTAATGAAGACAGATATTTCTTTGGAAAGCGAGAGCGTCAAGTGGATTATCGATACTAAATACTCCATAGAAACTTTATCTCGGCACTACGACACGGAAAAGGTTAAGAGTGCTAATCTTTATCAGCTTTATGCGTATTTAAGAAATTATGAAAGAAAACTGCCACAAAACAAATTACTGAAAGGGATGCTGCTATATCCAAAAGTAGATCAGTCAGTAGACCTAACATATCGTGTTTCTGGGCATGAGGTTAAAGTATGTACGGTAGATCTAAGCAAAAACTGGAGATCGATTCACGAGAAGCTACTGGAGATCATTGTATAATGTGGGAGTAGATATTTTAAAATATGAGTATGAATAATTGTGAAACAGCCCAAATAACGCGGGCTGTTTTTTCATTTTTGGGTTATGCAAACGATGACGCATATGTGGGAAACTCCGTACGTATTATTGAACAAACATGAATGAACATAATGTTAGAACCAAATTCAATAATAGGTAGAAGGAGCGGGTAGAGTGCCAAAAGTTATCTCTATGCTTAATATGAAAGGCGGAGTCGGAAAGACCACCCTAACCTACAACCTAGCTTGGTATGCTGCTTATAAAAAAATGTACAAAGTATTAGTCGTCGATCTTGATCCCCAGTCGAATCTAACGCAAATTTTTATGGGGGGCGACGGATATCGGGAATATTTAGAAAGTTCTAGGCAATCTATTGTCGACATTTTTGAAAACAGCAGCAAAGTCACAACTGCTATTATTCATTCTGTTGATGAGTGGACGGACGGTAGTCTCCTACATCTAATTCCAGCGAGAGCTGAGTTAGCTAAAACTTTGAAAAATCCAACGACGAAGGAGCATAAACTGCGCCGATTTTTAGCGAAGTTTAAGAGTAATTACGACCTGATTCTGATAGATTGTCCACCGACGGACTCCATTTTATCAGTGGCCAGCTATTTGGCCAGCGATTCGTTAATTATTCCTGTAAAGCCTGAGAAATTAGCGATCATAGGACTGCCACTGCTTAAGGGAAGTATTGAGGATTTTAATGAGGACAACGAAGGAGAATACAAGATTTCCGTTTCTGGAATTATTTTTAATAATGTAGAGGCAGGAGACATACCTGAAAACCGTATTTCTAAGAAAGAGGTTTTAGCTTTTGCTAAAGAAAACAACTGGCATGTATTCGATAATGAAGTTAGAGAATCCAAAACTTATGTTAACGGTATTCGTGAAGGAAAGCCGATGTTCAAGGATACTAGGGCGCGAGGTCATATTACGGAAGAATTTTACGCTGTCGGGGACGAGTTTTTACGGAGTGTGGGTATTGAATGACGAACCAGTCCAAAGAATTGTTACTTGATTTGTTGAAGTTAAAAGTGCGGTATAGCGGCAAAGAATTCGAGCAGGTTGCTGACGTACTAATGAAAGGTTCGGAGCCCTTTCTGGCCCATGTCGTCAAATTAGTACAAGAGCTAGATGGTATTTCTGGAACTGAATCAAATACTCGCCCTAAAAAGGAAACGATTTCAAAGGGTTCGGCGAGCTATGATAATACGGATCCTGAGATCCAGGAGCTGCTTTTTGAATTAAATAAAATGCTTTTGTCTAAAGATGCGTTCAAAACGGTAAAAGAGCTACAAAGCTTTGTTTCAAGTAAGGTCGTGTTGACCTCATCAAAAAATACAAAGGCCATACTCATCAATATATATATGAATTATATATCTGCTAGACCAAGGGATGAAATGATCAACGAGTTGCAACTGCTAAAAGATAGAATGAATTCAGGTGATGATGTATCTAGCTTCTTAAATATGGCTAATGCAATCGTAAGTTCAAGAAAAGAAAAACGGTACTAACGTAATAAGGAGACGTGTGACTCATTATGTCCGCGTCTTTTTTATGCGAACGAACATTCTCTGACATCATGTTGACCAAAGCATATGCTACATTCTTATCAGAAACTAGATGAGAGAGGATGTTACACATGAGTTCACCTATTCAAATGACCCATGCATGGAATAATGAGTATTGGCCAATGGGAGGGGCAGAAAAAGCATTTTTGCTCCTCGAGTTAAAAGGAAATGCTGGCTCTCGCTCTGACAGAGCGCCAATGAATATATCACTAGTGATGGATCGCAGTGGATCCATGTCTGGGGCGCCGCTTGCTTACAGTAAGAAGGCTTGCCAGTTCGTAACCGATCAAATGAGCCAAGATGACCAACTCAGTATGGTTGCTTTTGATAATGAGGTAAATACGGTGTTTGCGCCACAGAATATGACTCACAAGGATGCCATGAAACAAAAGATAGAGACTATACAAGATGGTGGCAGTACCAACTTGAGCGGGGGATTGCTGCAGGGGATTCAGTATGTGGTGCAGGGAAAAGTAGACGGTAGTGTCAACAGGGTTCTATTATTATCCGACGGACATGCGAATGAAGGCATCACAGATCGGGCGAAGCTGCAGTCCATTGCAAAGGAGTTTCATAGTCTGGGGATTGGTGTAACAACAATGGGCGTTGGGGACGGGTTCGACGAGGAGCTTATGGAAGGCATTGCGGACCATGGCGGCGGAAACTTCTATTTTATTGAGAAGCCGGAAGACATCCCTGGTATATTCTCCAAAGAACTGGATGGTCTATTATCAGTTGTTGCCCAAAATGTACAGTTGACAATACAACCTTCAGAAACAACACTCATTACCCGAGTCTATGGTTATAAAGCCCAAGATGACAATAATGGACTGAAGCTGTCCATGGGAGATATTTTCGACCAAGAGGTTAAGTCAATCTTGCTTGAAATCTCGTTCTTCCCTCATGCCTTTGGTAAACACGAAGTTCTTAATATCCAATGGGACTACGTAGATATGACGGAAGGAGCAAAGCTGTGCGCGATCCAATACAAAATCGAAGCCAATTTTACGAACGATCTCAATTTGATCATGAATTCATCGAACCCCCATGTTGAAAAACAAGTCAAAATCATTGAGTCGGCCATGGCAATCGAGCATGCGATAATCGCTTTCGACCAAGGTGATGAGGAAACGGGGAAAATGCTGCTCCAACAGCAAGCGGATGAAATGCTACTATCGGCGGTACAATCTGAGGATGCAGAGCTGCGTGAGGAAGCTCAAATGCTTTATAGCCATTTGGAGAATTTCAGCTTTTCAAGCAAAACGAGAAAATCCTTGCATGAGCAGAAGTACAGGCAGATGAAAAGAAAGAAATAGCAGGACTCTCCTAGGCATAGGTCGAATTTACTGAAATTAGTACTTTTAGATCATGTGAATGTGAAGGAGACAACAAGACGTGACTGAACGATTAATTCGATTGATGCGTATTATTAATTTGATACAATCCAAACCGGGCATTTTGGCAAGGGAGTTGGCAGAACGATGCGAGACAGCGGAGAGGACCATCTATCGCGATCTTGAAGCGCTTCATGCGATGAATATCCCAATTTCGAATTACGGCCATGGCAAAGGCTATGCATTTATCAGTAATTTCTCCATGTATCCGCTAGATTGGACGGAGCAGGAAGCGTTGTCGTTCTCCATGATGCCTTCTGTTTTGGAACAAATCAAACCTTTGCTCCCGGAAGGCTTTGATTCTGCTTTTGAAAAGGTTATGGGCGTACATCAAAAGGAAAAGTCGAAAAGAGCCGATATTGTGCAGCATGTCACGGATGTCATTCAAATGGGTACACCTGCCTACCGTGAAGACGGAACTTCGTTTCTCTACGATATTATTCAGGCATCTCTCTCTCAGCAAACGATACAAACCGTTTACTATACACAGAGTCGCAATGAGGAGTCTCAAAGAAGTATCGATCCTTACTATTTGGTGCCACGGGACCACCGCTTCTACTTGATTGGCTATTGTCATTCGGCTGGTGACATTCGAACCTTCCGGATCAGCCGATTTCGTGATGTAAAGTTGCTTAATCAATCATTTGATAAAGGCGATTTTAATTTAAGATCGTACATGAAAAATACATGGTCCATCGAGCGTGGGGAAGAACAAATTAGGTTTAAAGTTAAGTTTCACGCGGATATAGCTCGTTATGTTAAGGAAGAGGAGCTTTTTGTGAAGCCGAAAATGACCCCTCAGAAGGATGGAAGTCTTTTGTTTGAAGTAACGGTCAATCATGAGCGTGAGTTTATGAATTGGGTCAGTCAATACGGTCCGGATGCGGAAATTTTGGAGCCGAAGTCTTATCGGGAAGTCATGCGGCAGAAGCTGGAGCGTTGGAAAACCTTGTACGAAGCTTGAATAGGATGGATGGAGGGATGAGATCTGGATTCATTGACGCGTATTCAACAGTTGTATGAGATCATGAACAAGAATCCTTTGCAGCGTAAGGTGCTACTTGTACCAAGTCTTGCGCAGGGACATCAATGGCTGGAACAGATAAGCCGAGTGTATGGGCCGGTATTAAACACCGAGGTGCGAACGCTGGAATCATGGTCAATGGAACGCCTCAAGCTGCAATTGGCGAAGCGCAAGTTACGGTTTATTCCCCATTCAGAATCGAAGTGGATCCTGTATAGATTGCTTCAGGAAGAGTCAGAGTCCACATCATCCTATCTCTCAGGGGTTGCATTAACTCCCGGGTTTAACCATGCGTTCCATCGTTCGGTTTTGGAGCTGCGCGGTGCAGGTGTGACAGCGGATCAATTGCTCGTCGAGGATTTTGAGAATGAGAAAAAAGGTCTGTTTGTAAAAAAATTGCTCGGACGGTATGAGGAAGAGCTGCATCGAAATAAACTTGTAGATTTTGCAGGACTGAGTACACTTACTGCACAGGTTCAGCTAACAAATGAGAGCATGATCGTAGACCCTTTCGTGATTCGAACAGAGATGGAACACAAACTGCTGCAAGCACTCACGCGTGGAAAGCATGTTACATTATCTGTTGGTCACGAATTTACGGATCAGCGCGCCAATTTCCCTGTTGAAAACTCGGAATTCTTCCATGCATTGGGGCCAATCGCGGAAGTGCGTGAAGTCATGCGCCGAATGATGGGCAGCTCGATAGCATGGGATCATGTAGAGATCATTGCTTCCGACTATGAAAAGTACGCTGCCGCTATTTATACGGTTACTTCTTCTGTAGGCGTCAGATGTACATTCTCGGAAGGGCTAACAATTGGAATTACGAATGCAGGCAAGGCAGTAAAGCTATACCTAGATTGGCTGGAATCAGGCTATAACGTTGACCCTATTTTATCTGCCCTAAAACAAGGGATTATTCGCTTCAAAGATGAGCGGTATGAAGGAGTGACCACGTCGAGCCAGGTGCGTGAATTGGAGTGTGCAGGTATTGGCTGGGGAAGAGAAAGATATAAGCTATTGGGACACTTGGCTGCTTTGAAAGAAGTTACAGAGGAAAGAAGCCAATCTCTTCTGACTCTTGATCGTGTTTTTCATCAGCTACTCAATCAATTAACGGAAGCAACATTAAGTTCTCCTGAGAAACTGATCCATGCAGTCGTGGATTTTCTGGAAAACCACTGCCTGCTAAAAGAAGAAAATGATTATCAAGTCCTCAGTGGACTTCAAGCATTAGAACAATCTTTGAAAGCTGCCGGTGAGCTATCGATGAATACATCGTTAGCTATTCAGTATCTGCGCAGTGATCTGGATCAAATGCGGATACAATGCACAAGTACGCCTTCGCCCGGACATCTTCACGTTGCGTCCCTTAACACTGGAGGCCAAACCGGCAGACCCTATACTTCTATTGTCGGTATGAGTGAAAGCAATTGGGCTTTTTCCGTTCGGCAGGATCCTGTACTGCTAGACGATGAGCGGCTTAGAATCAGCCCGAATCTTCAGGTTAGCTCTGATCGGGTAGCGCGAAAGATAGATGAGCGGAATAGTCGGCTAGATATGATTGAGGGTCACTGCGTAATGAGTTATTGCTCTTATGATCTAGCAGATCAAAAGGAGTGCATGCCAGCCTTTGAGATGCTGCAAATATTCCGCAGGAAATCAGGTCTAGTCGATGCGGATTATGAAGCTATGCATCAGGATATGAAAGAGGTCGTGGGATATGTTACCGATCGATCTGATATATTCATGGATGCAATTGATTTGTGGATGCCAAATCTTCTCTCGAGCGAATCTCGAATTTTTAATGGTCAAGAAGCTGTATATGCTACTTACTCGCATTTGAAAGACGGTAAATTGGCGGTAGAGGCTAGATTAGATAGTAAGTGTTCTTCTTACGATGGACTCGTTAAAATGGGAGAGCAGCCTGATCAATTGCCGGTAAATATGGATTTCAGCGCTAGCAAGCTTGAGCAGTACGCAAGATGTCCTTTGCAATTTTTTTATAAGGAGATTCTGGGGGTTCGTGTAAAAGACGCAGCGGTCTATAATCGTACGCGATGGTTGGATGCGATGCAGCGTGGAAGCTTGGTGCATGAAATTTACAGTCGATATTTGATGGAGCTAAAAAGTCGCCGCACTCATTCAACGGACCCTATAACGCATGATCAATCGCTGCTGCACGCCATAACTGAGGAAGTTATTCAATTGTATTTGGTTCAAGTACCTGCTCCGAGCGCACATATTTTTCAAAAGGAAGCGGCAAGCATACTGAAGGATGTTGAGATTTTTTACGCGAACGAACAGCATAGGACTTCCATTCCCGTATTTACGGAGCTGCAGCTTCATGGAGAAGAATTGCCTATGCAGTTAGAGTTGAGTGACGAGTTAACCATTCCAATTAGAGGATATGTGGACCGTGTGGATGAGATCGCTCCCCATCGTTACAAAATTTTCGATTACAAGACCGGTAATCCTAGAAAATACAAGCAAAATGAATGCTTTTCAGGCGGCACACAGCTGCAACTTCCTTTATACGGGGCTGCGGTAGAACAGTGGATGAGAGAGAGCGGTTTTGATCCAGAGGCGCAGGTCGTGGATTCAGCATACTATTTTCCGACCGAGCGGGGAATGGGAGAGGAAGTTAGTCGTTCACAAACGCGGAGGGACGACTTGACATCACTGCTTCAAGCCATACTGGGTTCAATGAAACATGGTGTTTTTCCACCAACGAATGAGCCGAAGATTTGCAGCTGGTGTGAATACAGAGTGGTTTGTGGAGCCCATGCGGAGCAGTTTGAGGAGAAAAGGACTGCGCCTGAAAACGCCCATAGACTTGGTCACATTTTGGAGGTGAACCGCTATGCTTAAAGAGCAAGAGCTTCATGTGGATGAGGCGTCTCGTGAGAGAATCGCTACCGACCTGGATACAACGTTCTTGGTAGAAGCGGGAGCAGGTTCGGGCAAAACAACCTCCATCGTGGGTCGGATGATTGCACTTGTTAAAACAGGCAAAGCACAAGTGCGAGACATCGCCGCCATTACGTTCACGAATAAAGCAGCTTCCGAGCTCATGGGACGCTTTAGAATCAAGCTCGAGCAAGAGCTGCGCAAAGCACCGCAAGGTCCAGAGAGGGAAGCGTTGCTGGAAGCTGTGCGGCAGGTGCCAGAAAGCTTCATTGGAACGATTCATGCGTTCTGTGGCCGGCTTTTGAGGGAACGTCCCATCGAAGCGAAGCTCGATCCGGCTTTTCAGGAAATGGATGAGCATGAGGACCAAGAGTTTCGGGATCAATGCTGGGATGACTATTTGGAGAAATTGCGTGAAGGTGGAGAAGATTCCCATATCGATGAGTTGGCTGCTTTACTAGTCCATGTAGAGGATTTACGAGCTGTTTACAACAAAGTGTCACAGTATGAGGATGTGACTATACATACCGTACAGTCGGAAAGACCAGATTTCTTTGTGATCAGAGAATCGTTATTTCCAATGATGGAGGAAGCATTCCGATACATCCCGACGGTTCAGCCGGAAAAGGATTGGGACGACTTGCAAAAAACTATTCGCACAGCTAATCGTCATCTACGAAGTAAGGACATGTCGGATGATATGAATGTTTTGGTCTTAGCAAAGTTGTTTGACCGGACATTGAACGTTACTTTAAATCGCTGGACGGACCCCAAGTTGGCTAAGCAAATGAAGGGGCAGTTTCATGATTGGCAGACGACAACACTTCGGCCTTTTTTACAGGCATGGAGAGAGTTCTTACACCCTAAGTTGATCACTTTTGTTCTTCCGGCTGTCCAATACTGTCAAAGCAGTAGGATGGAAGCAGGAAGACTGAACTTTCAAGATCTGCTGATGAAAGCCGCGGAGTTGCTGCGGAGTTATCCTGAAGTGAGAAGCTATTTCGGACGACGGTATAGCCGGCTTTTTGTTGACGAGTTTCAGGATACAGATCCGATTCAAGCGGAAATGATGATGCTGCTTACAGGATCTGATCCGTCCGAGTCGAATTGGCGGGAGCAGCTCCCTCGGCCAGGTTCATTATTTGTAGTAGGAGATCCTAAACAGTCCATTTATCGATTTCGCAGAGCGGACATTTCGACCTACAACTTTGTGAAAGAACGAATCAGACAATGCGGAGACGTGCTCCAATTAACACGTAACTTTCGCTCCGTTAAGGCGATTGGTGATTTCGTGAACTATGCGTTTGAGAGCAAATTCATTTTGCCAGGGCAAACATCGGATTTCCAAGCGCCTTACGTACAAATGATTACACAGCGGTTAAATCCTTTTGGTAAAAAAGCGCTGTATGGTGTGTACACCATGACCATACTTAAGCAGGAGAGAGATCGGCAAGCGGATATAGCCATTCACGATGCTGAACGTACAGCGCAGTTTGTGGCGTGGGCCTGTGATGGGAACCTCTTGATTCAAGAGGATAAGGATGGCGATGGAAAGTCGATAACACGGCCAGCGCGTCCGAGCGATTTTATGATTTTGCTTAACTATAGAAAATTCATTAGCCTGTATGCGGAGCTTCTGGAGCATTATGGGATCGCATCGGATACATCGGGCAGCCACGCCGTGTTCGAGGAATTGAACGCTCTATACCTGCTGGCAGAAACGCTGAATGATCCAACCGATCGGGTTCCGTTATTGGCAGTTCTGCGGGGGATGTTGTTTGGAATCAGCGACGATGCGTTGTATCACTATCGACTCGCTGGTGGCAGCATTAGCTTGTATTCCTCTCTAGATTCTTCCGTTCTTTCGGCGAAAAACATAATGGTCGATGAAGCGCTTCGCAAGCTCCGCCAATATGCCGAATGGGTTAAAGAACTACCTGCACTATCCGCCTTTTCGCAAATGATTCAAGACATTGGCATCGTACCTGCAGCTGCAGTTAATGAATCAGGAGCAATCCGCAGCGGTACACTTATCAAATTGATAGAGCTGCTGCAAGGAGATTCGGATGCAGCCATGGATTGGCGTGCGCTAACAGAGCGACTGAGTAAGCTTACGGACACGGAAAGATTGGAATCGGCTAGCCTCTTTGCAGGAAAAGGGGAAGCCGTGAAGATCATGAATCTTCACAAGGCGAAAGGGTTAGAGGCACCAGTTGTCATCATGGCCTGTCCTTGTGGTTATATAGACCATGATGCTGAGGAGCATATTGACAGAATGTCTGAGCCTCCGCATGGTTATTTTACAATTACCAGACCAAAGGATGCTTACAGTTCGGAGATCATTGCCCAGCCGGTAGATTGGGTGAAACTCGCCGAGAAAGAGCGTGAATATATGCACGCGGAAAAGGATCGATTGCTGTATGTGGCTGCTACACGAGCCAAGCAGCTTTTGGTTGTCAGCCAATATCCATCTAGACCAGCGATTGATCCGTGGAGCCTTTTGGCCGTATCCTTGCAGCGGCAGATGGAGCTGGATGTGACGCCGATCAGTCCAGTACGGGCTGAAAAGCTAAAAGCAATTCCGAACGTAGAGGCAAGCTTGGCCGAATGGAAAAGTCGACTGGAAAGTGCGGCAACTCCTACTTATCATGTGGCAAGCGTAACCAAGTTAGCTAAGTCTTCAAGCGAAGTAGTGCTTGTACGCTCAGCTGAAGGCAAGGGAATGGCTTATGGCAGCTTGGTTCACCGATGCTTGCAGGCTTTAGGAGAAGGCATGGATGCCAAAGACCTATCGGATTTCTGCAGAATGGCAGCGGAAGAAGAGGGCGTTGAGGTGAAATGGCTGGAGCAGGCGGAAACAACGGTACTGCAGGTAACTAAGAGCGACATGTGGCGTCGCTGTATGAATGCAAATTGGAGAGGCCATGAGTTTTCCTTCATGACCGCTCGTCGAATGAATGAGAATGAGCAGGGACAGTCTATGACCACGTTGCTTCGCGGTGTTATTGATCTTGTATTTGAAGAGGAAGACGGTTTTGTTATCGTGGATTTCAAGACGGATCGCTATGAATCGCAGCATGAGCAGCAGTTTGTGGATTATTATAGACCTCAAGTGGTTGCTTACGTGGAGGAGTGGGAGCGAACGGTTGGCGGTAAAGTGAAGGAAGCGGGGCTTTATTTTATTGATAAACACAAGTATGTATGTATTTAATGGGCGAGGGATAGAACCGGATGGTACTCGAGTAGTGCTGTTCGGTTCGGTTCTTTTACAAGGAGGAGGCCATCATGCATATTTTTCAAAGATCAGAGCTGCTTGGGCTTTATGCTGGCGATAAGGAAGCTAGAGTAAGTCATTTTGAAAACTTACTCGTTTCAGCTGCAAAAGCAGAGGAGGATCCTTTAATGCGTGTCACCAAATCGGTTAATCGATTGAAAGAACCTTTACAATATTATAAGGATGAACCTAGCATAACATTAGTTACTTTTGCCGCATTATCTCGAGTCGGTTTGGCTGCTTGGGAAGAGTTGTTGAAACAGGCATTCCCTCTTCAAGATTGGCATTCAAAGTTTATGGATAAACCGAAGATAGAGTTGGAAAAAGGAATTTCGCCTAGCCCAGAGATATTAGCTTCTTTAAGATCCGATGCCCTACGTCATCCGGTTAAGTATGTGAGAGACGCGGCGGATATCAAGAAGACGATAGAAGGCGTGACTGATTTTGATGCCGTTATTACACTGACGGAGGATATCATGGTCTTTATTGAAGCCAAGTACACTTCAGATATCTCGATTGATACAACCCATTGCACTGCGAGAAATCAGTTAGCTAGGTGCATTGATGTAGGGCTAGCGCATGTAATGGGAAACATAGAGAGGTTTAATATGGTGCTGCTTACACCTTTCTGCTATCAAAAGGATCCAGGAAGTCGTCTTTATTACTTCAAACTGAAGCAATATCAGGAGGATCTACGGGCTCTAGCATTAGATATTCCAAGGCTCGCGGAGCGAAATGATGATATTGATTATCTGGCAAAAATAAGCGGGAGAGTGGCTTTTTTGAGTTGGGAGCAATGTGCGTATGTTATTCTTAAACACGGAGTGTGGTCGGCTGAAGAACGAGAGTGGTTGGTTAAATTCTATGTCGATCGGCTACTCCTTACAAAGTGAAAAATGCCCCGTTAGGGGCATTAAATCGCCGTTCCAATCAATTGGGCCAATTTACTGAACGGATTGATTTGTCTTAGTCAATTGAGTATTCAAGTGATGTTGAGTAGCTTAGTTCTTTGGCGGCATTATTTTGTTAACAGAATTATGTTGGCCTGAAATAATTAGAATAACTCAAAAAGAGGGTTATTTCCAAATTTGTCGAATGTTATCCAGATACCTAGAACTAGTTCTTCAGTCACAAAGGAGTGCCAAAGCATGGCTTATTATCTGGATGGTTTATCAATTAATTATATTCTGGACACGAATGTCATCTTCAAAGGACAATCGTGTCCTTTTTGTCGATAGGAACATGTGTTTTCTGACAGCTTGCTGTCATAGCAGTAATGTAATATTTGTAGTAATAAAGTTAATGAGAAGAAGTGTGAGGAGAACATGAAAGCGAAAGAAGAGTTATTTTCTTTTTTGCAAACCGAATATCAAGATCTTGCTGAGTTAGCAGCTAGTATTGAGCGAAGTGTTTATGCGGATCCCCATGTTGTTCTTGTCAAGGCAAGACTATTTGGTGAAAAGTTCGCGAAGCTTGTTACAAAACAAGAAGATATTAACGAGGTCTTTGATGTTAAACAGGCAGACCGAATCCACAAACTATTCCGATTACAAGTCATCAACGATGACATTCGAAATGCTTTGGATTGGTTGAGAGTACAAGGGAATAAAGCTGCCCACGAAACCGAATACGGAACTGTTGAGTTATCTTTGAATGCACATAGAATTCTTTACGATTTGTCCTCTTGGTTATTTGAAGTATATGGGGACTTAGATTTTAAGGCCCCAGCGTACAGACTTCCTATTATGGAACGAGCAGGGAGTATCGATAAAGATGAAATAAGTGCCTTAATCTCTCAAGTGTTGAAGAGTACGCTAGAGAATACACTAATGCCTTCTATTCAAAGTACGATTCGTCAAATGCAAGAAGAGGTCATGCGTTCCTCCATTGCAAGCACTGTGATGCAAGTAGAGAACGTGAAAGAAATTGTCCAAGAAGCTAAGAATACGAAACAATTTGAAGTGGAAGCACCTAAACAAATAAAGATAGAAGATTTTGATCTAATCGAATATCTTAAGGAAAATAAAGTTGAGCCTATTGATAAGCGAGATGCCGGTGGTGCTCTTTGGATTGTCGGGGGCTGGGGTCTTAATAAAATTCTATTTCCGTTAAAAGAGCGCGGGATCTATTTCAAATTCACCCCAAAAGGAAGCGGGGCCACGAAGAAAAAGCCCGGCTGGTTTTTGTTAGGTAAAAAAGAAACCTCCACTGAAAATGAACCTAATGAAATCAAGCAGGTAAATCAAGTTGTAGAATCTCAAATCATAATACCAGCTTATCTTATGCAAACAAAGCTTGAGGTCTACGCTTCTGGTCCGGTGACCGAGTTAATTGGACTATGCGGCATTCATTATTTTAAAGAAATTAATGATGAACATTTAAGAACGATTTACGCGAAAGATCAACAAAAATTTTATGATATTATTACGCATTTGTGGTTTCTAGGATCACGATTCACAGGAAAGCTTGCAGGGTTGCTTACTCTAAATCATGAAGAAAACACAATCACTTTACATACAGCCAAGCCTTTGAGTGGTGAAATTCGTGAGCTTTTGCCTGCGAGTATGGCGGAAAGATTCCTCCATTATGGCATTCATCACATATCGCAATTGAATCATATTCCGGTTCCATCTTTACAGTGGCTGATGAATGCGCATTATGAAGAAGTGTTCGCCAAACTTAAACCTTATTTCTATGAGGATGAACAAGTAATTGAAGAAGTTGAAGAGTTAGAGGCAGAACAAGAACAAGTAAACAGTGCTACGCCGGAAGTGACGGTGAAACAAGTTTGCTTTTCTGGAGAATATGTCGTTATTACACCGGAGAAATCAGCGTTCCCTATCAACTATGAAACCTTTAAGGGTTGCAACAAATTAGTTTGGTATTTACAAAAGAACGGAATGGAAACAATCGGAGATCTGCCCACAGAGCTTCAGGCATTCGAAGGAATGAAAGGGATAGGTACTAACTATTTACGTAAGTTTTTCGCAGAATTGGTACGTATAGTAGCTGATGGTAAAATGGACGCTAGCCTTTTCATCAAACAAGAGACAGCTACAGCGGATCCCAGTGAGGGCAAGAGAATCAGTTTTGAGCAGCAATATGTAGACTTACCTAACACGATATTAGATGTGAAAATGGACGTGAGGGATTTCCTAACCTGTCCGTTGCTCATCTCTAGATTGGCATTTAATAAGCTAGACACTTATGGACAGTTACCGGGAAATCTTGTTGAGTTAACACGTATGCCCTCTGTTGGTAAAGGAGTGGTCGCCAAGTTCTTTGAACATCTGAAACTCAAATTAGAGAAATGGCACGAGGAGCAGTTAGAACTAGAGAGGACCAGCCTCATACCTCAAGATGAGCTAGAAAACCACTATTTTCAGCAATTCGCCACTTCGATAGAAGACATGATTACATCAGATACAATATGCCAACAGTTGGATATTGAACCCAGGACATTAGACATTCTTCTGGAAAGATTCCAAAGTGTTCAGAATGGGAAGCGATTCACTTTAGAAGAATGTGGTCAAAAGTATGGATTGACACGTGAACGCATCCGCCAAATTATCAAAAAAACAGTATTGAAAATTGCCCTTAGAGGTAACAACTGGATAGCTATGCTGAAAGAGCGATTAGAAGAGCAAAAGGGATTCGTGTTAAACCAAGTGCTGGGGAGTGAGAACTTCAGTGATCATTTGATTATTGAAGCATTGGAAAATGAGGGGATTTACCTTTTCTACGGCCGCAATGTCTTCTCTACAGTAAGCAAAGCAGAGTTAGCTGCTCTCGAGAAGGAACTTGATAGTTGGTTGGATCGCCAATGTAACGGAAGACTCCTTGATGAAACGCAGCTAAATGAGATGCTTTCCTTACGATCTAACGAGACAGGTATCACTGCTGAAGTTATCCGCTTTATAGTTGAGCAGTTCTTTACGCAAACAGCTTCGGGGCAATTCATACTGGCAAACTATTCGAAAGTTGACCTTGTAACCATCGTCATGCTGCAATATCCAGAGGGCGTGGAAATATATAAGAATGCTTCTGAACTCCTAGATAAAGGAAATCAGATCGTTCCCCACTCGTTCCAGAAAGATCGAGACTTTAATTCCGTTGTAACCAGGGATGAACAATCTGATAAATTCTATTTATGGGGCCGTGGCGTTTATATTCATCATTCTTTCGTACAACCTGATATGGATGTATTAGAAAAAGTGGCGAAAGAAATTGCCCTGCAATTAGAAAACCAACGAACCATTTCGGTTGGAGGTGTTTATCGGATATTCGAAGCAGAGTTGAAAGAGAGGAACATTCCGAACGAATATGCCCTCTACACCTTGCTGAGAATGCACTTCTCTACCTACTTTACTGTGCCTAAATTTCCGAAGATTACACGATTTGGAGATACAGGAAGCCTTAGAAACAGTGATTTAATTAAAGAATATATCCGTGAGCAAGGGACCCATGTGACGCGGAAACAGCTATTTGCCGAATTTGTGGTGAATAAAGGTTGGAAGTCGTTCACACTGGAAATTAATTTATCGACCGATTCTGAGATTATTCAAGTTGACCACGGATCTTACGGGTTGATTGAATTCTATGCCCACCTGGATGAATCATCGCTAAAGCAAATTAGTAACAAAATCGAGAAACTTCTTATATATAATACTTCCATTGATGTAAAAAGGGTATTCGATGAGATGGAGTCGGAATGCCTCTCCTTGCATATTAACACCCCCTATTTACTTTATAGTCTGCTTAGGGAGTATTGCCAAGAACAATTCTCATGTCCACGAGCGCCTCATATCGTTCAGAAAGGGATGGAGGAAGAAGAAATTTCCTTTACATCACTAATTGAAAACTATCTTCTGGATCGAGGAGAAGTCGTATCTCGGGAAGAAATACTGTATTGGCTGACGGAAGAAATAGGAACCTCCTCGTTCAAATTGGAGATGGCACTTCGGGAGTCAACGAAGATCTTCTATTACACCCGCGGACAGCAAGGAGAGTACATTCATGAGGATGTGCTTGGCTGGAATGATCCGTTCAAAGAGCGACTCCATCTGTGTATAAATGAGATGTTGGATAGGGCTTATATCTCATTTGTGAAACCATTTGTCATCATTGAAGAGGAGCTTAAGTCAGAATTCCTACCTGAACTGACTGGTGAACTACATTGGTCGCGGGATTTGCTGTTAGATTGTTTGAAAAGGGATGAAAGGTTCCTACTCCTGGGCTCCAAGGGGCATATTGTCTTGAAGAGAAAGAATCCTTCTTTTATTGAATCGAATACGGATTTCATTGCTTATGTGCTTCGCAAAGAGTTTGGGGGATCTGCTCCAGAGGCTAAATTGAGGAGAAAACTGAGAGAGTATGCGTTCTCGCATCATGGGGATCTTCTGCAAGAGACAGAGGCTCTGATGGATTCGGGAGCGGCGCCTTTTGGGTTAGTGGACGGGGTATTCAAGATTTATCTAAAGCCTTTGAATAATCCTTGAAATCGCAGTAAGGACAATATAATTAGAAAATCATAATAGTGTGAGTCTAGGATCTGAGGAATATCTTTAAAATGGTTGAAAAGTTGAGTGTTACGAAATAAAACTATCAAATAAGATAATCGAAAGAAGGATAACCAAAAATGTCCGATATCTACTCAAGCCAACAAACAGCAGTGAACATTTCAGAAAAGTCAACCATGATTTGGAATAATGCAAACCATTTGGTAGGGCTATATAAACCCCACGAATATGGCAAGGTTGTTTTACCTATGACGGTTATCAAGCGGTTTCACGATACTCTTTTACCAACAAGAGAAAAAGTGCTTGAAACCTATGAGAAGGTTAAAAACTTTGAAGTTAAAGATGGTTTTTTAGAGTCTGCTTCTGGGTTAAGCTTTTATAATACAAGTCCCTTTACTTTTGAGTCTCTCTTGGCGGACTCTTCTCATATTGAAGATAATTTTCGTGCATACATCAATGGTTTTTCTGATAATGTTCAAGATGTGCTTGCTCACTTTGAATTTGATAAGGAAATCACAAAGCTTGCGAATAATAATATTCTTTTCTATATAATTCAAGAGTTTAATAAAAAATCAAGCTACCTTGGTGCAGACCTTATCACCGCAGTTGACATGGGTTACATATTTGAAGATTTGATAAAAACCTTTTCAGAGTCCTACAACGAGGAAGCAGGAGCGCATTTTACAAGCCGTGATATTATCTATCTAATGACAGACCTTTTAATCTGTGATGAAAAAGATGCTCTTGTACAAAATGGCGTTGTTAAGACTGTGTATGATCAAACAATGGGTACTTCCCAGATGCTTGGTTGTATGGAAGAACGCCTTCGTGCTTTAGATGCTGATGCAGAAATTCGTAGTTTTGGGCAGGAGTTTAACCCTGAAACATACGCTATTGCAAAGGCTGATATGATTATCAAAGGTGGTAGTGCTGACAATATGAAATTTGGAGACACTCTCTCTGATGATAAGTTTTCTGGATACACCTTTGACTACTGTATTTCAAACCCACCTTTTGGTATTGACTGGAAACGTGAAGAAGCCGCTGTTAAAGCAGAAAACAAGCTTGGAGACAAAGGCAGATTTGGTGCAGGACTACCCAAAATATCAGATGGTCAAATGCTATTTATGCTAAATGGTGTAAGCAAGCTAAAGGACACAGGCAAGATGGCGATTATCCAAAACGGCTCACCACTATTTTCTGGTGCTGCTGGCTCTGGTGAAAGCGAAATTAGAAGATATTTAATTGAGAATGACTGGCTTGATGCTATTATTCAGCTATCTACCGATGCTTTTTACAATACGGGCATTGCAACCTATGTTTGGATGATTACAAAAAACAAGCCTTCACACAGAGAAGGTAAAGTGCAACTTATTGATGCTTCTAACATGTACGAGCAAAGAAGAAAAGCAATTGGTAATAAGAGAAATGATATAACAGATGTTTGCAGAGATATTATCGTACAGGCGTACGGTGAAAATCAAAATAAGATATACACAATTGGCGATAAAACCTGTGAATCTAAAATAATTGAAAATATTAACTTTGGGTTTAACAAGATAACTATTGAAAGCCCATTACTTGACGAAAACGGCAAGCCAGTTATGAAGGCTAAAAAGAAAGTTCCAGATACTTCGAAACGAGATACAGAAAATGTGCCACTAACGGAGGATATAGATGTTTACTTTGAAAGAGAAGTAAAGCCTTTTAATCCTGATGCATGGATTGACAAAAGTAAAACAACCGTTGGGTATGAAATTCCATTTACAAGATATTTTTATAAGTATGTTTCCACAGAAAAAAGCGAGGATATAGCAAATAGAATAAGCAAACTTGAACAAAGCATTTCTTCTTCCCTTGAAAGGCTGTTTTCAAAGGGCGGTGACATAAAATGAGTCGAGAGATGAAAGACAGTGGTGTTGAATGGATTGGAGAGATACCAAGCCATTGGGGAATTAATATGCTAACTCAATTGTTCAACGAAGTAAAATGCAAGAATGATAATATGCAAGAAACAAATTTGTTGTCTTTGAGCTACGGAAAGATAAAACAAAGAAACATTAATGCAACTGGCGGTTTGCTTCCAGAAAACTTTTCGGGCTATAACATTATAGAAGCAAATGATATTGTGCTTAGATTAACTGATTTGCAAAATGACCGTACTAGTTTGAGAGTAGGTTTATCAACCCAAAGAGGTATTATTACTTCTGCCTATATTACATTACGAAACGTAAGCGATGCTAATCCTAAATATTTGTATTATTATCTTCATAGTTTTGATATTCGCAAAGGTTTTTATGGTATGGGCTCTGGTGTAAGGCAAGGATTAACTTTTGATGGAATTAAGTATATGAAGATTGTTTTACCACCAATAAAAGAACAACAAGCCATAGCCCATTACCTAGACCAAAAATGCACTGAAATTGATAGTATTATTCAAAACACAAGGACATCAATTGAAGAGTACAAGATGTATAAGCAATCGGTTATCACAGAAGTGGTTACCAAAGGCTTAAATCCTAATGAACTAATGAAAGACAGCGGTGAAGCATGGATTGGCGAGATACCAGAACATTGGGAAGTATGTAGATTGAAATTAGTTGCCAATATAGTTAGAGGCGGTTCTCCTAGACCAGCAGGAGATTTAAGATATTATGACGGTAATATACCTTTTATGAAAATTAGTGACATTACAAAAGATGATGAAATTTATGTTAATTCTTGTGTTGCAAGCATAAAAGAAGCTGGGTTATCTAACACACGGATGGTAAACAGCGGAACATTATTATTAACTAATAGTGGGGCAACATTGGGTGTTCCTAAAATAACTACTTTTGATACTACTTTTAATGATGGAATTGCAGCATTTTTAGATGTTAAGGAAACTATAAACTTGCTATTTATGTATTACTCGTTGAAAGCAAAAACAAAATGGTTTTTGCAAGTTGCTTCTATGGGACAAGGGCAACCAAATTTGAATACAGATATTATTGGAAATACAACTTTTGTTTATCCTACGTCGTTAAATGAACAACAAACAATCTGTGATTATCTCGATGCCAAATGCACTGAAATTGACAATTTAATAACTCAAAAACATCAGATAATTTCAGAACTCGAAACGTATAAAAAATCCCTAATATGCGAATGTGTAACTGGCAAAAAGGAGGTGTAAATAGATGCAGGACAATGAAAAACGCTTTGAACAGGATATAGAGAGTTTTTTGCTTTCCCCTATGGGAGGTTACATCAAAGGCGATCTTAAAACATATAACCGTGACAAAGCTATTGATATGGATAAGCTCGTTACCTTTCTTTCCTCTTCGCAATCAAAAGAGTGGGAACGCCAAGTTAAGCGTGATGGAGCAGACGCAGAGGCTCGGCTTTATCGCTGTTTACAAACCAATATTGATAGTGAAGGTTTAATCTCAGTATTAAGGCACGGCATCATTGACCGCGGCATCAAGTTTAAACTTGCCTTTTTTAGACCAGAAACAAGCCTGAATACTGACGTAGTAAAACAATATAACGAAAATATTCTAACTTGTACACGCCAGTTTAAATATTCCACACAAAATGAAAATTCTATTGATATGGTACTATCCCTTAATGGAATCCCAGTTGTTGCAATAGAGTTGAAAAATCAACTTAAAGGACAATCGGTCGACAATGCCAAAAGGCAGTTTATGTATGACCGTGATCCAAAAGAGTTCATTTTTGGTTTTAATAACAGGCTACTTGTATACTTTGCTGTTGACCTTTATGAAATTGCAATGACAACTGAGCTAAAGGGCAAGGATACTTACTTTTTACCGTTTAATCAAGGCTCTAGTGGTGCAGGTGAAGTTGGTGGTGCAGGCAACCCAGCAGGCAATGGTAAAGGCTATGTTACCTCTTATTTATGGGAAAAGGTTTTACAAAAAGACACCTTGCTTGACATATTACAAAGATATATACATTTAGATATTTCGGAATCAACCGAAAAAGTAAATGGCAAACGAAAGACAAAGACAAGCAAGAAAATAATTTTCCCTCGTTATCATCAGCTTGATGTTGTAACAAAACTTATATCAGATGTAAAAGTAAATAGTAGCGGAAAGAATTATTTGATTCAGCATTCAGCAGGTTCTGGTAAGAGTAATTCTATCGCATGGCTTGCTTATCGCTTATCAACCCTACATGATAAGGACAATAACAGCGTATTTACTTCTGTAATCGTTGTAACAGACCGCCGTGTGCTTGATAATCAGCTTCAAAACACAATATCAGGCTTTGACCATATAGAAGGTATTGTTGAAACTATTGACGATAAGAAAACCTCAAAAGACTTACGTGATGCTATAAACGATGGCAAGAAAATTATTATCACAACACTTCAAAAGTTCCCAGTAATCTATGAAGAAATAGACGATAACAAAGGTAGAAGATTTGCTATCATTGTTGACGAAGCTCATTCTTCTCAAACTGGTAATAGTGCTAAGAAATTAAAAGCAGCTTTGGCAGATGTGGAAGAAGCCTTAAAAGAATATGCCGAGATTGAAAACGCAGCAGAGTCCGAAGTTGAAGATATGGAAGATAACCTTGTAAAAGAGTTAATCACCCACGGACGACACAAGAATTTATCGTTCTTTGCTTTTACAGCAACCCCAAAAGAGAAAACCCTTGAAATGTTTGGTCAAAAGCAAGATGATGGCACTTTCCGTGCTTTTCATATTTACAGTATGCGACAAGCGATTGAAGAAGAATTTATACTTGATGTGCTTAAAAACTATATGACTTACAAGACCTGCTATAAAATTGCAAAGAATACAGAAGAAAACCCAGAAGTACCAACCACAAAGGCGGTAAAGGCAGTTCGCCGTTATCAGGAGTTGCACCCACATAATTTGCAACAAAAAACAGCGGTAATGGTAGAGCAGTTTAGAGAAATAACAAAAAATAAAATTGGTGGTAATGCTAAGGCTATGGTGGTTACAGCATCTCGTCTTCATGCTGTGCGTTATTATCACGAGTTTAAGCGTTATGTCGAAAAAAATAAGTATGATGACATTGATATTCTAATCGCTTTTTCAGGCGTCATAAATGACCTTAACGATTACGGCGACGCAGAGGCCTATACAGAAGAAGGTATGAATAAGCGAGAAGACGGCTCAACCATTAAAGAGAAGCAATTGCCAGAAGAATTTCATCACGATTTTAATTGTCTAATTGTTGCAGAAAAGTATCAGACAGGGTTTGATGAACCTTTGCTGCATACAATGTTTATTGATAAAAAACTTGATGGCGTAAAAGCTGTTCAAACACTATCAAGGCTAAATCGCACTTGCCGTGGTAAAGAGGATACATTTATTTTGGACTTTGTAAACTCCACAGAGGATATGAAAAAATCGTTCTCTCGTTTTTATGAAGCTACCATACTAAATGAAGAAATAAATATCAACCTAATTTATCAGGCACAGAGTTTATTACGTAAATTTAAGCTATACAACGATGCTGACATAGAAAATTTCATTAAGATTTATTACAAGGATGGACAGCAGACAGATAAAGACCTTGGCAAAATGACAGCTTTATTGAAGCCTGTGGTTGAAAGATACAATAATCTTGATGCAGAAGGTCGTTATGAATACCGCATGACCATTAGAAACTTTAACAAGTGGTATTCTTATATTGCACAAATTATAAGAATGTTTGACAAGAGCCTTCAAAAGGAATTTGCCTTTACTTCATATCTTGCTAACTTGCTACCAAAAGAAAATGACAAGAAAGTTGATTTAGAAGACAAGCTGCGCTTAGAGTTTTATAAGCTTGAGGAAACTTTCAAAGGTGATATTGTTCTTGAAACCAATTCGACCTATCAAACACTCATAAATCCAAAAAAATTCGTTCCAGAATCTATAATTGTAAGTGATGATGAGCTTTTGGACAATATTATTAAAAAGATTAATGAACGTTTTAATGGTGTGTTTACAGAGGGTGATAAGGTTATCGTAGAAACAATTTATAATAGGGTTGTAAAAGACAACAATAAGCTTAAAACCTATGCCAAAAATAATGATGCAGAAGTGTTTGAACGAAGCATCTTCCCTGAAATCTTTAAAAAGATTGCACAGGAATGCTATATGGATTCTATGACCTCATTCTCCAAGCTTTTTGAAGATAAGAAGTTTTATAATTCTGTAATGGAAGAAATCGCAAGGGAATCTTATAAGGATTTGAGAAGTGCAAAGTAGGAAACAAATGAGTGGTTTGAACTTCCAAGATACATTAATAGAGTGATGAGCTACCACACACGTTTACGTAGTTTCATAAGGAGAGTTATGTCTAGGCTATATTTGTTAAGTCTTATAATTCTATTAATTTTCTGTGCTGCGTGCGCTAATGAAGAACATGCGTTATCCACTATCAGAGATAGGCAACTTAGTATGACATCTGTTGGTCCAGAAACAAAGGTATCAACATCTGACAAACCAAATACATTTAAAATCCATAATGATATTAGTGAGAGTCATTTCGACAAGGAACATCATATAGATGTCCCCGTTATGTCCCAGTATCCTGAGTACGTAAATGGCTGCGAGATTACGAGCTTGGCCATGCTATCTACTTATCTGAAACTCCCATATGACAGGCAGGATCTTATCAATATGTTAGCTAAGGATGTGACTCCACGTCAGGGTGGTCAAGACGGTTCAATTGATGTATGGGGAGATCCAAACCAAGGCTTTGTTGGCGATATTACTGGAAGTGATATGGGCTATGGGGTATATCATAAGCCTATAAGAGATTTACTTGCACATATTTATAATGACCACGCACTTGATATGACTGGGAATGAATTTAGTGAGGTTGAGAAACAAGTTGCACTCGACCATCCCGTTATCATTTGGACAACATCAAACTTCACTCCTTCAAATGAATGGGTTGAATGGAAGGCCAAAGATGGCAGCACAATTCATGCTACTTTTGAAGAACACGCTGTTCTGCTAGTAGGTTATGACGAAGAAAATGTGTACGTGAATAACCCGCTCAACGGGAAAAAAGCAGAGAAAATAGCAAAGCAGCCATTCATTGAAAGCTGGAAGCAGCTAGGGAAACAGGCTGTTACCTATGTCCCCTGACGACAAATTCGGGGGATGTTTCACTTTATAATCACTTTATGGAGGGCTTCGTTATGACATCATTAATTTCTTATTTTCTTATTGGATTAATGGTCGTAATTTTTGCACTGGGGATCTACTTTATTGTTACTCCTTATCATCATGCAAAGAAAATGGCAGAAAATATCCGCAAAAAACTAATAGGACTACAAAAAGAAGAATCATCTATCGAACGTTTTCATCAGTTTGATACTTGGTTGAAGTCAGAAAAGGGTAATAAATACATAGATCATACAGTGTTACCTGCATGGAATTCATTTCGTGCAAAGTTCATGCAATATCAGCAAAATGGAGTTGCAATTACTCCGGATGTATTAGATTTCTTTCAAGAAGAAAGATTTATTCACCGCTTTGGACAGCGTAAGCTGGTGGAAACATTACCAGGTGTATTTCTTGCACTAGGAATCATCGGAACTTTCTTAGGGATTGCAATGGGGGTTTCTGGGTTAGATCCGAGTGGAGACTCAACGGTGCTAAAGGGAGGCATTGGCATTCTCCTAGCGGGTATGAAAGCAAAATTCGCGTCATCCATTGTAGGTATTTTAGTCTCTCTTATATGGCAAGGATTAGATAAATTATACTTTTACCACTGGCTAACGAATAGCTTCTATACGATTCGAGACACACTCGACGAAACGTTCCCTACTCAAGAAGAATCTACGGTCCTATTCCGTATGTTGAACAATCAAGAAAAGCATATGATGGACTTTCAAGTATTTATGTCTGAACAACTAATACCACAGATGATGTCAGGCTTCACCAACGCGTTGGATCAATCCTTAACACCTCATTTGGAACAAACGCAAGTGATGATGAAAGAGATGTTACAAACGGCAAGCGCTAATCAGATGCAAGGTATGGGCGACATGGTAGATGCCTTTGTTACACAATTGAACCAAATTACCGGCGACCATATGAAAGATTTAGGAGAAGCTTTGCGGACTACGATTGAGTGGCAGCAGCGTGTTCATGAGGAAATGGGTGCTTTGGTTCAATCGATGCAAGATTCGGCGAAGGAACAATCCTTAATGGTTGAGAAAACAACGGTGCTTACCGATCATATTCATCAATATACGTCACAAATCACAGAGCATCAAGATGTTCTTGAAAGAACAGTTGCTCAATTAAATCAAACGGCTGAGAGAAACACGGAACTTCATGAAGCGACTTCTGGTTTACTTGGTAGAATGATTGAAGAGCGGAATGTATTCCACAATCATTTCGATGAAAGCATCAGTATGCTTCAACAAAATGTTACCTCCATCGTTCAACAAACACAGTTACAGGTTGAGTTACAATATAAACTTGAACAAAACCTTAAAGGAATGACGGATACGACACAAAGCCAAGAATTGCTAGCCGCAACAATGGCAGATTATGCTACTCATACGCAGAGGTCTAGTGAAACATTAGCAAACCTAGTAGAGTCGGTGGAAAATAATGCGAAGACGTTCACTGAGCTTCAAGAAACGATGGGAGGCGTACTGAAGCAAACCGAAAGCGAACGTAAACGTATGGATCAAGTGTTACAAGATGTGATTAACAGGTTATCCGGTCAACTGGATGAAATGGATACTAGAGTAGAAACCATGAAAGAACATTGGGATTCTACAAGTGATGTCATGACGAAGATGAATAATCAATTGACGAAGTCGATGGGACAATTTACGGATGATATGCATCGAGGGCTTAAACATACCTTTGAGATGTTTGATGAGGAACTTGGAACTACAGTAAATCTTCTTCACCGCGTGGTACAAGCTATTCAGGATAGTTTAGTTGAACTTCCAGATGAAATGCAGACTTTAAAACAAACTGTACAAGAACTAAACAAACAATCCAAACGTATGATCAATCCAGCATAAGGTGAGGGAGAAACATGTCTCGAGGTTATCGCAATGTGAAACGTTTCCTCCCACATGGCCAGGAGGAAGAAAAAGAAAGCTTTTGGGTATCGTACACGGACCTTATGTCTGCACTACTTATTATATTTGCGCTAGTTCTTATGGTTATGATGTTTGATACACAGACAGCGTATGAAGAGGCTAAATCTGCTATTGACGATAAAGCTGAAGTCATGAAACAGAAAGAAGATGCTATTAAGGAAAAAGACAAGCTCATCGAGGAGGTACTCGGTGTAAAGTCAAAAATTATTCTGGAATTAGTGAAGGCTTTCAAAGATTCAGAACTCAATCTTCAGGTGGATCAGCAAACGGGAACAATTCGATTTTCCGGCGGAGTATTTTTCGGAACGGATAGTAGCGCTGTATCTGATACAGGAAAAGCATATTTAGAGAAGTTCATTCCACAGTATATTGGAATTCTTATGTCTGATCAATTTAGAGGACAAGTCGCTCAAATTATTGTAGAGGGACATACTGACACGGATGGTACGTACCTTTATAATTTGAAACTCTCCCAGGATAGGGCGCTTTCTGTTGTGCAACAAATCTTTGCACCGAGCTTTCCTAATTTCAAATACAAGGATGAATTAAAACAAGTGATTACGGCAAATGGTCGTTCATTTGCAGTTCCCATTTATAAACAGGATGGCACCGTAGATGCTGATAAATCGCGACGTGTTGAATTTAAATTTCGCTTAAAAGATGAACAGCTTCTTGATAAACTTCAGGGGTTGATGCAAGCTGATGGAAAATAAACCTTATTATCACTATACGTTTGCTCCTCAGAAACTAAAGGAACAACGTACTCAAGTTGAAAAAACGTTCCGTGATGTGGATCAGGCAATAGCTAAACAAGTTAGTCATAGTAAGTTGCCTCGTTTGTTAGAACAAATCCGAAAAGTTCCATTTGATTCATTGGATAGTTTTGCTCGCGAGTTAAAGAGGATGGAGGTACTTGTTCTCCTATACGATTATCCATTTCCTAATGAAAGTCATGAAACTAGACGTAAAATTAATCTTATTCTATCTTATCGGTACTCGGCTCAAGTAGGTAAAACTGCTTGGGGGCTATTTCAAAAAGATCCTCATGAGGTGTTTCTGCAGGATCTCCTTAGATTAATTTACAATGTAGATCAATTTGAATTTGTTGTTACGAATGAAAAGATTCGGGAAACGATTCGAATAGCGTTGTTAGATCGTGCTGGAATCGTCACAGGTTTGATCGGTTCGATGATATCTTCAACTATTTCAACAAAAGAGCAAATAAACCATTTAAAGATACAACAGGATGTCCTTCTAGAAAAAGAACTCTTAAAAGGCATATTTCTAAAGGGTCTCGCGAAGCCGTCATTTGTTCAACGAGATGGAGTTAATTATATTACTGAGAAGTTAGAACGATTTGAAATGGATGAATATAAAGAACTTCTTACCGTATATGTAGAGTTTAGGTCATTCAAGGAATTTGAATATGCAGTGATGAATCAAGCAATCAAAAGATTAGGTAATCCATTGGAGAAAGCTATGCAATGGGATTTCTTAACTCCTACTGCGATGGAACAAATACAGAAGTGGCTCCTTCAAAACAAACTGAAGCAATTTTTTGAGCAGGATGAGAATAATACACGATTTGACTACTGGAAAAATTATTTGAATCAGGATCACATTTTGGACGTAGACGTAATTAAAGAACCCAAAGCAGCATTTATTTATTTTAATCGATTTGTTGTCGTTGAATTTGGAATCATGGGTGCTGCCTATTTCTATCATAAACAAGGTTTTGAAGAGATTATTAAACCGCTTTCTAATTCATATAAGTTCCGAAACAGTGGACGTGCGAAAAGAGAGGATATGTTAAAACGTAGATATACGGAAGAGAATGGAATTCCATTATTTATTGATAAACATGATCACCGCGGCAATTGGCAACCTAAGTTCACCCAATACATGCGAAACTACCTAGACGGTCGATTTTAGTTAGGAGGCTAAGGGATGTCTTTATTTAAGCGTTTTTTTGGCAATGAGAAGAACGACGAATATAGACCGATTCAGATTAAGAAGAAATTTATCGAAAGCGGTCTTAGCCTTGCTCTGGTCCGTGAGGGAGTCGAGGAACTTGTGCGCTTCCCACTTAACTTAACGATTACTCAATTAAAAAAGGAAACTCAGCTGGAAAATTTAGAAATACTTGAAACCTTATGGTATGACGAATTACTACATGATGAATCGGATGGATATCATTTGCAGTACACAGATATACTTAAACTTCCTAGTGAAGTAAGGGAATTCATGGGCATACTTGATCCAGAAAAACCAGAGCTTTTGCTAGGCCACGAAGGGGCAGTTGGTACTTCTCGTTTTCAGTTTGTGTTACATAAGAGTTATGGGCAGTGGCGTAATGTTGAACAGACATCTAAAATAGTTGGACCATGGGTGGCTCTTCCTGATGGTTCCATGCACCTACTGGATCCTGACACATATGAAATAGATCAGATGATTCGCAATAGTCCAGATCCTCGGGATGCTGAACAAATATTCTCCTATGTTGCAGAAGTTCGTAACAGGGCAAATCGGTTAGGTATTCCACTAGATACATATCTTGAGCGTCAGGAATATCTCTTCGTCGATAACCTTGAGCTTCAGGTCGAGTACGATAATAAGAAAATTCATATACAACCAGCCTATGTATCAAATGAGATAGATCCAACTTTACTAGAGAGTTTGAATGACAAGGGAGCTAGATTCGCGGTTGGAGCAGGTCGTGAAAAAGTATTTGTGGATCCCAGAGTCTGGGAACATGCTAACAAAATTAAAGAGGTTCCACCCATTCAAGGAGATGACATTCCAAGATTTGCAGAGAATCCAGAAGCCTTTATACCGGACATTGAAGGGTTAGATTTATCTTTATTTGGTGAACGAGTTAAATCTTTGGGAATTCGCGTATATCGAGCACAGCCATTCGTACATGCGAAACCATCAGAACGAGGCTGGTTTCAAATTGAAACAGGTTTTTCAGCAGTAGATGAGACTGGAGAAATTTGGCAATCCTTCAAACCTGATGAGTTTCAGGCACTGATTCGCCAAGCTAGAGATAGCGGGAATGAATATTTTGAGTGGAATGGAAACTGGTTACGCATTCCACCTGAAGTGGATGACTTTATCCGATCGACGGGAGAAGTCCATAAACAGTTTGGTGAAAAACCGATGGTTGATATCACCTCACTTCCTTATATTTTGGAAATATACGAAAATATAGGCCAACTTGAATTCAATGCACCCATTTTGCAGGCGCATCAAGAATTACGAGATCAAGGTGTCTTGGATCGTACACCTCCGGGTTCCTTCCAGGCTACATTAAAAGCGTTCCAGCAAGACGGGTATGTTTGGATGAAAATGCTTCACTTCCGGAAGTGGGGCGGACTTTTAGCGGATGACATGGGTCTTGGTAAGACTATTCAGGTTATTTCACTTCTGTCTTATCTGCAGCAAACGAATCGATTAACTCCTACTTTAATCGTTGTGCCTAAGACCTTAATCGATAACTGGGAGAAGGAGATGACGAAATTCGCTCCTTTTTTACTGCCGAGTTTGTATTTACATCGGGGTACAGACAGGATTAAGTCACCTGAAGCCTTAAGACAGATAGGAATAACCATAACAACCTATCATACGTTAGTTCGTGATCAGCTTGTATTTGGACAGGTCGAATGGCAGGCAATTATTTGCGATGAGGCCCAGGCGATAAAGAATCCATCTACCGCTGCAAGCCATGTGCTTAAAGCGATGAAATCGAAATTCAGATTAGCGATGACAGGGACCCCTGTAGAGAATGGCCTAAGCGAACTATGGTCGATCATGGACTACGTTCAACCAGGCTTACTTGGAAGTTTAAGTGAGTTTAAACGGGAGTTTATTACACCACTTGAAGCCGGTGAAGGTGACTCGGTTGTGGAGCAACGGTTGCTAGCCAAGTTATCCTACGTATACAAAAGAAGGACGAAATCGGAGGAGTTGGCAGGGCAGCTGCCACCCAAGCATCATCATGTTATACAAGTTCCTCTTGGGGATGTTCAGAAACGCTTATATGCCGAAATCATTGAACTGGTAAAATCAAAAATGATGGATGGACTGCAGGCGATTCAACGGTTAAAACTGTTAAGTTCACACCCTGGACTCATCGCGCCTGAATGGATTAATCTTCCTCCGGAAATGGTGCCTAAACTATTGCACACGCTTCAAATTATAGATGACGTTAAATCTAAAGGTGAAAAAGTACTTATTTTTACAGAGTATCTTAAGATGCAGGATATTTTAAAATCAGCGATTCGAGATCGATTTGGTATTATTCCTTTTGTTATTAATGGTATGACTGATCGTAGACAATTGGTTGTCGATGAGTTTAACCGAAAGCCAGGATTTGATGTTTTAATTTTGTCTCCAAAAGCTGCAGGTACGGGTTTGACGATTACGTCAGCAAATCATGTCATCCATTATACACGTTGGTGGAATCCTGCCGTAGAGAATCAAGCAACAGATCGTGCATACCGGATCGGTCAAGATAAACCTGTTCATGTATATTGTCCTATTGTCACAGACAATGAAGGCGTGTTGAAGCAGGGGACTGTTGAAGAGATTGTTCACCGAATCTTATCTGAGAAACAAGAGCTGGCCTCTTCAATAATAGTTTCTAGTCGGAAACTTGATCTGGAAAATGAAATTTTACAACAGTTTAGTAAGCAATGAGAAAGTACGTTCCCTGACAGTCTAATGTCGGGGCTTTCTTGTATAGTAGTAAACAACAAGGGTTATTAAGAAAAATTATTCTTTGGAGGGAATTCAGAATGGTTACATTGACTGAGAATAAAGAAACAGGTACTTTCTATCCTAGATTATTGGAACTTAATAACTATGATGAAATAATGCAAAAATGTATAACAAGAACAGTTGAAAAGTTGCAGTCCCAAGACACATCTAAACGCCCAGGGATGTTACTTGGAAAAATTCAATCAGGTAAGACGCGGACGTTTATTGGGGTAATGGCATATGCTTATGATCAAGGATTCGATGTTGTTATTATTTTAACTAAAAATTCTAATGCATTAGCCCAACAGACAACGGAGAGGTTGGCCCGGGAATTCAATGTGCTTATAGATAATGAACTTATGCGTGTTTATGACATTATGAAATTACCGGATCATCTGAAAAAGTATGCTTTAAGGCAAAAATTAGCATTCGTCGTCAAAAAAGAAACGAAAAATATGGATAAACTTCGAAATGCTTTCTTTGAGCGGTATCCAGTTTTAGCGGAGAAGAAAATTCTATTTATTGATGATGAGGCTGACTTAGCCAGTATCTCGTTTGAAAAAGATAAAGAGAGCGAGATCATGGAGTTGAGGACAATTGCAAGTAAAATAGATAAAATGAGAGCCGACTTGAGTGATTCTTCATTTTTACAAGTTACGGCTACCCCATACTCTCTTTATTTACAGCCTGAAGATATGATTGTCCATGAGTTTAAAAAGTATGAGCCTGTTCGCCCTGCTTTTACTGAGTTGGTGCCAATTCATGATAAGTACGTCGGTGGTGAAATGTATTTTGAAAACTCACAAATTGATGGTCATATGGCTAAATTTTTATTCGAAGAGGTTACAGAGAATGAGCTAGATGTTCTCAAAAAAATAGATAAGCGGCGGACACGAGGGAACTCACTAATCACACATAAAAATATCCGTTCTATGCGAAATGCGCTTGTGAATTTTCTAGTTGGCGGTGGAATTCGTCGGTGGCAGCAGCAACAATTGAAACAGAAACAGAGAAAGTACTCCTTGATTGTACATACGGAGAGGGGAAAGGGAGCACATGCGTGGCAGGAATTGATAATGTCCGACTTGGAAGAGGAGTTAAGAATTGCAGCTCATGAGAATCAACCTATTTTTCAAGAATTAATGGAAGAGGCCTATTCTAATGTATTACGTTCCTTAACTACTATAGATATTATTATTCCATCATTTGAGGAAGTCGTCGAACTTGTAAAAGAAGCATTAATTGAAGAGGAAGTAACGATATCAATCGTTAACTCTGAAAAAGATGTTGATCGTTTGTTAGATGAGACCGGCCAACTAAGATTAGATTCACCATTTAATATATTCATAGGTGGGCAAATTCTGGATCGTGGGGTTACGATCGATAACTTAATTGGATTCTTTTATGGGCGGAATCCTAAACAATTTCAACAAGATACGGTGCTTCAACATTCACGGATGTATGGTGCACGACCATTAGAGGACGTTGCCGTTACCCGCTTTTACACTACGCAGCATATTTGGAATATCATGAATAAAATCCATGAATTTGATACTGCCCTTCGTGAAGCATTTGAGCGTGGTGGACATGAGCAAGGTATTATTTTTATTCAAAAAGATTTGGCCAATAAAATAGTTCCGTGCAGCCCTAATAAAATCATGCTATCGCAACTTACTGTCTTGAAGCCCCATAAACGGATTTTACCAGTGGGATTCAATACAAAATCTAGAACGGCAATTGAGAAAACGGTCAATCAGATTAGTCAGTTATTAGTTGATGCGGAGAAAAAAAGTGCCCTTAGAGACGAATCCAATTTTACAATATCTGTCGAGCTGGCAAAAGAGATTTTAACTCTCGCTCATTCAACAGTAGAAATGGAAGATGGTTATGCATGGGAGATCAGCGAGTACTACTCCATATTGGATTACTTGACCAAGGAAGTAGATCAAAATCCTGAAAGTCTTATTTGGGTTGTTAGACGGGAAAATCGCAACATAAAAAGGAAAGATGATAATAATAAATATGAAAATTCGCCTGATACACCTAAGGGTGAGCGAGGGGAACTTACAGTTGCGAGACGATTATCAACTGACATTCCGGCATTAATTATGTTATGTCAAAATGGATTAGTAGAAAATGGATGGCGCGGCGCGAAGTTCTGGTGGCCTGTTTTGATCGTGCCAAAGAATATAACGACAACAATTTATTCTAAGAAAACTACTAATTAGTAGAATGTAAAAAGAGCCTTCTTTACTAATGTATTGAAGGCTCTTTTTGAAACTTAAAGTAGAGGATGCATGATCTATGAGCCAATTGTGTTTAAAGTTGCACGAAATAGCAAATGCAAAACCAAGGCATCGCTTTCCTTTCAATAATAAAGAGATCCCTAAGAACGGCATCTATATTTTGTTTGAAAATGGTGAGACTGGGCATGGTGGGGACCGTATTGTTCGAGTAGGTACTCATACAGGAGATCACCAATTGCGCTCACGCCTAAAGCAACATTTTATCCAACAGAAGAAAGATAGAAGCATCTTTCGGAAGAATATTGGCCGCAGTCTGCTTAATAGCGAAAAGGATCCATATCTTAAAATCTGGGAACTAGATCTTACTACCTCGCAAGCCAAAGCACAAAATGGGCATCTAATTCAGGCCGAATATCAAAGGGACATTGAGTTGAAAGTTAGCCAATACATACAAAATAATTTTTCATTCTGTGTGATAGATATGCCTTCAAAAGAGGATCGTCTCTATATTGAGGCACGAATGATCTCAACTGTATCGTGTTGTACGGAATGTCATTCATCTTCCAAATGGTTTGGGTTATCTTCACCTGTGGAGAAAATAAAACAAAGCGGGTTATGGCAGGTTAACGAACTATATAAAGAGCCACTATCTCAATTAGATATGGAACGGTTGGTGAGTCATCTATGAACAACCAAAGGAGATTGTGCATCATTCCTTGTGGATCTGCAAAGATTTGGGATAAAGATGCGAATCGAGGTCCTACACAAGCTCAATCTGTGTACACAGGAGTGTTTGCTGTTGCCTGTCAAAACTATGCAAAAGCATTCTTTGTTGATTGGGTGATTCTATCTGCTAAGCATGGATTTCTATATCCGGAAGATGTTGTTCCGGAATCGTACAATGTTTCTTTCATTAAGCCATCAGAGGAAACGATAAGCTTAGAGTCTCTGAAAGTGCAAGCTATACATAAAGGCTTTTACAACTATCAGGAGATTGTTGTACTTGGGGGAAAGCATTATGTAAATAGAATAAATGCGATCTTACATCAGAATCAAAGTCTTACTTTACCTTTAAGTGACTGCACTGGTATTGGCTATATGCTTCAAAAATTGACTCAAGCTATTCAGGGGAAGGAAGAGTCTGCGGTAGCAAGTGAGCAATTAGTTAAAGATGGAGATAAGCCGCCAAAAATTAAAGAGAAGCAACCTATATCAAAGATTACTGGAAAGTATACGTCACTTTTTACTTACTTAAATACTCAGCAAGGCTCAATCATAGAGTTGATGGTAGATCAGCTGGAGGAGTTACTTGGTTTTGCGTTGCCTACATCAGCTCACCAATATAGGGCTTGGTGGGCGAATGATGTAACGCACTCGCAAGCTAAGGCTTGGCTTTATGCTGGTTGGGAAGTAGATAGAGTAAATTTACCTGTTATTACTTTTAAACGGAGTGTAGATTAAAGATTCATATGATTACTTATTAAAATACTAGGAATCTAACAATATAGTCAGGAGGGGTTAAAGATGACACTGCAATTAAATGAGTCAGATGCTAGGATATTAACTTGGTTGGATTCTCAGGGTTATAAAATAATTCAAACGGAAGATAGCAAAAGTAAGTGGGTTTTCGGGCAAAATCTATTAGGTGAACATCTTTTTATTAATGTTATAACACGCCAAAGTGAACAGCCTGAAATCAATATTATAGATAACGATGAAAAACTAGAAACTATCAAAAATCTAAAAGAAAAGTATAATTGTGAAGCATATTTTGCTGTTTTAGTACCTAAAAATGGTCAGACTAACTGTTATATATTCAGTTTACAAGAACTGTTGGAATTCCCTTGGAATATTGGCAGGGAAAGAGTTAAGGCATTAAGTTTCAACTCCAAATATGAAAATAAAATTAATCAATATGAACGATCCGGAAACCAAATTATTCAAGGTATAGAAGATAAAGAACTAGAGAGAAGTATTGCTAATAAAGAATACATAATTGGCGAACCAACAAAGTTTTATCTGTTGACAGTTAAGAAAAATGACGATCAGTATGAAGTTCGCTTTATAGAAGATAAGTTACTTCATGAGAAAAGGGTAGTGAGTAACAGGCTCCGTGGAGCAAAGATAGATGGAATAACTATGCTCCTCAATCGATATCCCTCCGCAGATTTCAATCACTTCATGATGGTACACTATAAGGCTGATCGTAATGGCGGTAAGCCGTGGGTGAAGGACACAAGTGAAGAAGTGAAAGAAATATATCAAGAAATAAAATTACAAACGAATCTAACTTCAACTCATTCTTTAAGAGGAGTACCATTAATGATAAATCTCGATGAGTATCAAACAATCTTCAACCACGACATCACACACGAACGTTGTAAGCAAGTTCTTGATCAAATTGAAGCTCCTTTAAAGCCAATCGTGCAACAATTTTTGGATAGCTTTAACGATCCTAGTCTATACCTCCATACATATGGTGTCACCTTAACAACTACTTATCACGATGCATTGAATCCTAAATATGCTGAACAAAGAAAAGAAAGCAATATCGGTCGAAAGTATTTTATTCAGATCATGAAGAAAATCGGGGATTCTGAGGTAAATGCACTTACGCTTGAGTTTAATGGGATGGAGAGGAAAGTCTTACTTTCTGTTGAAACGAATTTTTATCCGATTTGGGAAGTAGTCCGACTGAATAGGATTAATGGTATTGTCAATGAGCTGAATCCCGCTGTAGATGTACTTGTTTCGAGCCAATCCAAGGAATCAACAATTCGAGAACTTCTTAAACGACAAGAGCTAGAGGATTTTATTAAGTCTTGTATTAAGCCTAGGAAAAGACCATGGCTGTATTTTGCTAAATGTATTCCGCTAGAAGGCGAATGGTCTGTAGAAAAACTGCTTGATGAATTGAAAGAAGCATGGCAGTACTTAGAACCTATTCGTAATTATTTGCAGGAAGAGAAGAAAGTCAGTATCCAAGCAGCACATATTCTAACACTTGTGCAGGTTGAAGATGCAAACCAGGAAATGACTTTGTTCCACAGATCGTATCAACTGCAGTACGGTTCCGTGGAGCAAGTAAAATCGGGTGTCTGCAGGCAGCAATTTTCTTTGAAAGATCAAGAGCAGCTGATCGTAAAGGGTTACGTAGTTTATTATCAATTTCAGGAAAAACAATCGCCGCACCAAGTCTTGGCAGTTAAATTAGATGGACATAGCCACATATATACAAACGTTCGCAACCTGCTCGGTAGAGGAACGAAGGATTGGTGGATTCGTAAGCTGTTTGCCACGCAGTCTTTGAATAATGCTGAGGTGCTGGAAACGGGAATGTCTTTATTAAGGCAACACGGTTTAGAAGTTAAAGAGAGCGAATATCTCGCAGGTACTTATGACAATGTCTCTGAAGCCTTTACAGAGGCAGCGGATGTTGTCAAAAAAAGGCTGATTACTGCAGCACTACTATTTGCTCATGCTAGTGAGAAGCTACAGCTTCCAACGGTAGATGATATGGGGCCTATTATTGATGAGGCTGATGAACAAGAAGGAGACCCAGAGGAAGAAGAATACATTGCGAGTTTCCAACTTACGTCCATTCTGGAGCTAATCGCAAATAGCAGCTTTACTTTTGCAAAAGAAATCATTCGGGATCTTCATTTAAATTTGACGGCACTAGACGATAAGCATTTTGTAATTTTGAGCGGCATATCTGGTACTGGGAAAACTCAACTGGCACGGCTATATGCTAACGCGGTATACGGTATGGAATATGAGGCGGACAACCCTTACATGTCTGTTATTCCAGTACGGCCTGATTGGACGGATTCTAGTTCTTTATTCGGTTATTACAGCTCATTCGAAAATCGGTATGTCATTCCTGAGTTTTTGAGAATGGTGTTGAAAGCTCATCAAGAACGTGAGAAACCGCATTTTGTGGTCTTCGATGAAATGAATTTGGCGAGAGTGGAATATTATCTTAGTGATTACTTGAGCGGCGTGGAATCGAGGAAGGAAATTCCTTTACATAACCGAGCTGATCTTATTGATATTCCAAAGACTGTTACAATTCCACCGAACTTGTATGTGATTGGGACGGTAAATGTAGACGAGACGACTCATTCAATTTCTGATAAAGTCTTGGATCGGGCATTTGTTATGACGTTAAGTGAAGTGGATTTCGATACGTTATGGAATAGATCCGCTGAGGATGTAAGGGTTAAGCTTCAGATAGAGTTTGACTTTTTGAAACAAGTACATAGTATTCTAAAGCCCTATTATCTTCATTTTGGTTATCGTTCTATGAATGAGATGCTCCAAAAATTATCACATAATAAAAACTTGGAAGCGAATATTCAAATGAATGAAACGGAGGCTCTTGAAAAGGTCATTATTGAAAAAGTGCTCCCTAAAGTTCGCGGTGATGACTCCATTTCAGAAATGTTAACTAAACTTCATCAGGTTTTTGAAGCAAAGTTCGGATCGGATTCTGCTGCCTTAAGTATCGTAGAGCGGATGGAAAAGGAGATTGCGCGATATGGAGCCGCTCAGTTTTGGAGATAGCTTTTTAGTCCGTTCAAGAGGCAGTGAATGGCTCCCGATTGAAAAAGCTTATTTAACCGAGGCAACAGAATATGAATGGCAATGGGAACAAATAGACATTTCTATTTTGCTGATGCAGGGTATTCCTCTAACCTATCGGAAAGTAGATGGTGGAGTTACAGGTCATTTTATGACTCCATTTCAAAGTGGGCAGTTGACTTTTACAGTAGAACAACAGGCATACGAGACCTACGTATACCCAGATGATCGAAAAATGACTGCAGAGCAATATGACATTATGCTTCTTGAAATTTTGGATGAAGCAGCGGTATGCTTTGATCATGCAGGGCTCACGATTCCAATTAGCACTCAGGACAGAGCAAGGGATGTCTCATGGGCGCAATGGAGTTATATCGATCATGGGATTAAGGATCTTGCTTCCTATATTCGGCGTTTTCTGGAACATCCGTTAAAGCGGCTGTCTGAGAAGGATACTTTACTGAAGCGGGAACAAATGAAAGTCGTTACGAACAGAACATCGCAATGGCTAGAAAGACATTATGCTAAAGATCCTTCGAGTGTAATTCCAGCTAACGTATTAACACATGTTCGAATAGACACTTACGATATGTATGAAAATAGGGTCATAAAAAGATATCTTTTAGATCTTCAAAGCCTTTTAGTTACATATATACACTGCAGTTTAAGCGATGTTTCAAAGAAGGCTGCAAAGTACGGGGATCTGGTGAGATATTGGTTGAGACAGGGCATTTTCCAAGAGATTACTTCGTATCAGGGACCTATACAGGTCTCAACAATTTTTCGTAAGCATCCTGTTTATCGTTTATGTTACAGGTGGTTTGATCGTTTATATCAACATGGTAACGAGCGAATTGGATTCGAGTATCCCTTTCCACTTAAGGATACGTTTGCTTTGTATGAAATATGGTGTTACATGCAGGTATTAAGATTGTTGAGGGAAAAGGGTCTGATTAAGAATTCTGCAAATCTCTATAAGTCTACGCTGGATCGTTTCTTTTTATCGCTTGCTAAACATAAAGAAAGTCATGTATCGCTTGCTAACGGCCATCATCTATTTTATCAAAGAGTTTTTCAGTACAATTCTGATCATTTTTATTCGTTCACACAACGAATGGAACCGGATATTACTTTGGAGAGTCATGAAGGAATTCTCGTTTTTGATCCTAAGTATCGAGTTCCAACAAATTTGAGCACAGCATTAGGAGAAATGCATAAATATCGAGATGGGATTCTTGTTAAGCATAAAGAGACCCCTGCCGTAGAGAATGTATTTATTCTTACTCCCTCAAAGGGGGAGGAAGAACCAAGATACTTTCAGGAGTGGTATCATGAGCAGTATCGTATGGGGGCTATAGAAATGGTTCCTGGAGGACCTAGTAATCCAGCTTTGGAAAGAGCCATTGATAGGTTTATGAAAAACATATAGTACTGTTCAAAAAGAGGTTATTCTTATACTAAGCTTTGACAAGGAGAGGTCTTAATGTCATTGATTCATTATTTTCCAAGGTATTCTCAGAAAGAGAACATGGTGACGAACAATACAATGTTGCTCTTTAAAAGATTATCCAACAACAGTAGTGAGAAATTTAATAGGTATCTAAATTCAATTCTTGAGAATTCCGGGATTAATCTGGACATGACTATTAAATTTGGTCAACAAGAAAAAGGTAATGGAAGTGTTCCTGATGCTTATATCCAACAAGAAACTTTTAAAATACTAATTGAAACTAAACTTTATGGACAACAAAATGTTAGCCAGATTAAGAAACATTTCAGCGAATTTAAAGATGAAAAAAATCAAATATTTTTATGGATAAATAAAGAGTCTATTAAAGAGGACTACAGACGTCAAATAGTCAATGAACTGAACAAAATTAATGCATTAAGGATTAATAGTATATCTTTTGCGTCAGTAACATTTAAAGAAATTTGTGAAAACTTCAATGAAACTTTAAACGATTATGACTTTGAGATGAAAGATATGATCCAAGATTATGAAGCGTTCTGTAGTGAATCTGGGTTGATTGATAACATTGAGACAAAATTTCGTTTCGTTCCAACGGGGGTAACTTTTCAACAAAATATAAAGTACAACGTATATTATGATCCAAGTTCTAATAGATACCAAAACCACAATTACATTGGGCTTTATACTAATAAAGCAGTCAGAGGAATTGGTAAAATAATTTGTATTGTTGATATAGAGTATGACAATAAAAAAGATGAAATTAGAGTTGTTTCAACTCAACTCGGTGTTTTATCTGATGAACAGAAAGGCGTCTTAAGACAAGTAATTAAAGAAGCATATGGTGAGTTCGGCTATGATCTTGCTAGTAATCATAGGTTTTTCTTCGTAGACAAGTTCTATGAAACTGAATTCATTAAGATTTCAAAAAATGGGATGATGGGGAAACGATATTTTGATGTTTCTACCATAGCCGGATTTAATGTAAAAATGAATACAGCAGAAATCGCTAATCTTTTGAAAGGTAAGGAGTGGAAATGAGTAACCTTTAGGTAACAACTGAGCGTGATAAAATGAGTAAGGTGTCACCTTGCTCTAAATTAGCAGAGGAGCTCAATGAATATCTAGAAGCCGCCGAGAATTTTTGATAGAGGTGAGTATAGAAAAATGTATATACTTATTGCAATTGTAGTTGTTATCTTAGGTATTTACCTGATCAAACAAATGAATCAAAGCGCCTCTCAAGATCATGTATCTAATAATCTCGATGCACTAGAAGCAGCTCAATCCTCGGTAGTTGATCCAGATGAACCTAGCTCTAAGGATACTCCTAACAAGGCAATTCAGGAGCCGCCGCATAAACAACATCAAACAAAAAAGAATACTAACAAACAAAAAAATAATTCGAAACCGCCAAAACCAATTCTACAACCTGTGAAAAATCCACCTCCAAAAAAAATAGAGCAAAGTTTCAGAAAAATGGCAGCCATTTGGAGAAAACCTGAAGACTCCGAAACTTGCTATCGCTGTTCCGGCACTTTGACAACGGAAACAATTGAGCTTGCTTCTTTTAAATATGGAAAGATTCAGGGCTATGTACGAACATCCGCATGGGCTTGCTCTGTATGTAAATATGTCTGTGCAAATGAGAGTAATTTAATCCAAATAAAAAAACAGGCATCAGGGTGTCAGTTCCAAATTAATGATTGGGGAATTACACCCAAAATCATGGTCCCTGTAACCGAACCTAAAAAACACGATTTTCAGTGGCCTAGTACATATGCTGTGGAAACATTAAAACCAGGCAATAAAGATGGAAACCGATTTGGTCTAGAGAGCCCCCTTCACAAATTAGGATATAAAATAACAGATAGCAATCGATCGAAAAGATGGATAATCTTAGAAAATGAGGCGCTACCAAAACTCGGACTAGAAAAAGTAGCTAATGTAATTGCAACCAATGTAAAAGCAAGAAAGCGCCAAAAAGGCGGTGCAAATAAGTATTCGCACGCCATTTTTGAATGGGAGTACGATTTAAAGAAATTAAAAGATACTTACTATCGAAGAGATTTCCAATGGCCGACAACAGATTAGAGCGGTTAAGTGAAAAATAAGGATATTTGTCATACTCTGTATATTCATTCCAGGCTATTTAGTACTATAATAGTGCTAGTAGGTATTACGTACTAGGAGAGACAGAATATGGCTTACATGGTACCGGAAACGATCCCCAGAGGTGCAACGGCTGGAGAACGTATTTTGTTTGAAAGTTTAAAAGATCATTTACCGAGTGACTATATTGTTTATTATGAACCTGAGATTCGGGGTAGAAGACCCGACTTTGTCATTATAGGCCCTGATTTGGGGCTCGTTATTCTTGAGGTTAAGGATTATACCAAAGGTACATTGTACCAAGTTAATCACGATGAGTGGACTCTGCGAAACACTGCCGGTGAGTTGGTGACTACGAAAAGTCCGCTCAAACAAGCTAGGGATAATGCTCGCTTAATATCGGAGCACCTGAAAAAAGATAAGAATCTCGTACAAGACGCGAGTTCTTATTTGAAGTTCCCTTATGGTTTTGGCACAGTCTTTACTCGACTTAAGCAAGAGGATTTTATCAAACACGATCTATACCAAGTGATTGAGCCTCAATTTGTACTATGCAGAGATGAAGTTGATCCGGATGAGGATGGCTTTTCTCAAGAAATATTAAAGGAAAAAATCCATGGCATGTTCACGGTTTGGAGTCAGAAAAAGAACATTTTAACCAATGAAGATATACAAGCCATTCGCTTCCACCTGTTTCCTGAGGTGCGGATCAGTGCAGAGTATAAGCCTACTATTAAACATCAGGATCAGTTGCTTCTCTCACTTCATAACATCAAAACAATGGATCTTCATCAAGAAAATATGGCGAAACAAATCGGCGATAAACACCGACTTATTAGAGGGGTTGCAGGAAGCGGCAAAACGCTTGTTCTTGCCAGCCGCGCTAAGATGTTAGCTAAGGCTCATCCAGATTGGAAGATTCTTGTACTATGTTACGGAATTCCATTATCCCGAAGCTTAAAACAAATGATCGAGCGAATGATGAATGAGCCTGAAGATTTGTTGGATCTAATCAACTTAGGGTCATCGGATAATCAAAGAGAATCGAAAGTAGAGGTATATAATTTTCATGAGTGGCTGAGGAACAGTTTACATATGAAAGATAGTGAAATACCTACACTATTGGAGAAAGTGAACAATAAGGAGGCAATCCTTCCGACATATGATGCGATTATGATTGATGAAGGCCAGGATTTTGAACCTGTTTGGCTGAAACTGTTAAGCTGCTGTTTAAATCCAGATACTCAATCGTTGCTCTTAGTTGAAGACCGAGCACAAACTATTTTTAATAGGAAAACAAGCCTGGCTCAGGATATTGGTCTTAATTTTCGTGGGCGATCAAAAATTCTTGCTATCAATTACCGTAATACTGCGCAAATTGTTCAGTTCGCTTGGGGGTTTTATCAAGAACATTCCCAATTAAAGAATAAGGTTCAGGAAGGTTCGGTAGATGGTGTGGAAATCATCCCTCCGCAATCAACGAAGAGAAAAGGTCCGGAACCTATGATTAAAGGGTTTCGCGATATTCGAGAGGAAATGAATTTTGTATCCAAGTCAGTTACATTCCTAAACCAACACAAAAACATACCTTTTCAGGATATAGCCATATTATATCGGGTTAAAAATAGCCATCGTACTTCATACTTTGATGAAATAAAAAACAGTTTGGAACTGCATGAATTACCGTATACATGGATTACAGAAAATGCGGAGTCCAAACGAAATTTTGTGCGAGATGAAAATAAGATTAAGATATCTACCATCGACAGTGCAAAAGGCCTCGATTTTCGGGCAGTGTTTATTATCAACATTGAGAATATGCCGTTTCCACTTGAAGAAGTAGAAGAGAGAGAGGTCTCTCTCTTTTATATTGGTATGACTCGGGCATTGGAGTGGTTGTTCCTGACTTATAGCGGGGAATCAAAATTCACTCAATACTTAGACGAGATTATTCAGAAAAGAAGCCAGCAAACGTCATTACATAAACAATCTGTATAAGACTGGAATTGACATTGCGCACCCTTGTGGTGCTCTTTTTATAGAGAGAGGTGCCCTTATGAAACAAGGACTCTACGAACAGATCATAAACAACATAACTACGAAGCAGTTATCAGCCCTAGACCCGACTTTATATGAGGTAGGCAAGGAACGATTAGATGCTGAGGAAGCGAGAAAGATGCTATCCAATTATTTGGCTACGGTCACTCGTAGAGCGCTAAAAGCAGTGAGGGAACAAAGCAGTGACGAAGAAGCCGTACTTGCTCAGGTCAGAACCTGTAATGAGATTATCGCTACACTAAAGGAAACTCTGGGGCAAGAGGAATACAAGGAGCTGCAGCTTGACGAGCAGGGTGAAGTATTAACATACGTCTACTCAAAGCTTAATCATGTTCGTGGTATTAAAAATGAAAAGGTGCTTCGGCCGGCAACACCACTATCTCAAAGCTCGTTATTTACAGGTTCACACTCGGAACCCAACATGATGAATGAATTAAAGCATGAAATTGTGACAGCCGATCGGATAGATCTGTTAGTATCATTTATCAAATGGAGCGGTCTTCGATGTCTCATGGAGCAGCTAGAACAATTCACTTCCAGCGGTGGACAGCTTCGTGTTATTACGACTACTTATATGGAAGCGACTGACTACAAAGCTGTATTAGAATTAAGCAAGCTCTCAAATACAAAAATTAAGATATCCTATGATACGGATAGGACCCGACTTCATGCGAAAGCCTACGTATTTATGCGAGACACAGGGTTTACAACAGCTTACGTAGGTTCATCTAATCTTTCTAACCCTGCTCTTACTAGTGGTCTAGAATGGAATTTGAAGGTGACAGAAAAAGATTCCTATGATGTCCTTAAAAAGATCGAGGCCACTTTTGAGAGCTATTGGAACGATAGGGAATTCAAGCTCTTTTCTCCTGAGAACGTGGAACACGAGACTCAACTTCAGGAAGCTTTAGGGAAAAAGAAGGTTAATGAGCATGAAGCACTTCATTTCCATTTCGACCTGACGCCCTATGATTACCAAAAGGAAGTCTTGGAAAAGCTTGAAGCTCAGAGGACCTTATACGGAAGAATGAAAAACTTATTGCTCGCTGCGACAGGTGTTGGTAAGACGGTGATATCAGCTTTTGATTTCAAGCGATATAGGTCAAAAAATCCAGGAGCAAAGCTTCTTTTTGTTGCTCATCGAGAAGAAATATTGAAGCAGAGCCGGGATACGTTTAGGTTTATTTTAAAGGATCTTAATTTTGGAGAACTGCATGTAGGTAGCAATCAAGCACAATCGGTCGATCATCTGTTTATCAGTATACAGAGTTTCAACTCAATGAAATTAGCAGAGATCACGACAAGTAACTTCTATGATTTTATTATTGTGGATGAGTTTCATCATGCCGCCGCGCCATCCTATCAAAAGCTTCTCACCCACTATCAGCCAGAGATTTTGCTAGGTTTGACGGCAACGCCAGAACGTATGGACGGGAAGGATATATTAGCCTATTTCGACCATACCATTGCTGCTGAGATTCGATTAATAGACGCCATAGACCGAAAGTTGCTTTCACCCTTTCATTATTTTGGAGTAACCGATCATGTGGATTTGACTCAAGTGAAATGGTCGAGGAGAGGTTATGATCTACGAGAGCTAGAGGGCCTATACACAAGCGATAAGATTCGCGCTACACAGATTTTGAATAGTCTCAAAAAGTACGTAACAGATTTGGACGAAGTAAAAGGTTTAGGATTTTGCGTAAGTGTCGAGCATGCATTATATATGGCAAAAGTATTTGATGAAGCGGGAATCCCATCAATTGCGCTGCACGGGAACTCTCATGAACAAGAACGAAGTCAGGCAAAGGGCCGGCTCATTAGTGGTGAAATTAAGCTCATCTTTGTAGTGGATCTTTACAATGAAGGGGTGGATATCCCGGAAGTGAACACCATTCTATTCTTACGTCCTACAGAAAGCTTGACTGTTTTTCTGCAGCAGCTTGGTCGTGGTTTGCGTTTGGCAGAGGGGAAAGAATGTCTTACCGTTCTTGACTTCATTGGGCAAGCACATAAGGAGTATAACTTTCAGGAGAAATTCCGTTCTCTGTTAGGCAAAACTAAACACTCCGTTCAGCATTATGTAGAGAATGGTTTCTCTAGTTTACCTAGGGGAAGCTTTGTTCAACTTGAAAAACAAGCAAAGGATTACATCCTAAGAAATTTGAAGCAGGCGTCAACTAATCGACGAAGTTTAATTAATAAGATTAAATATTTTGCAGATGATACGGGACTCATGCTTACCTTGACAAATTTCATTGAGTACCATGGAATTTCTGCATTTGAACTATATGGTGGTCGCAACGGTAACAGATTCTTAAGGGGATTAATGGTTGAGGCAGGCGTGCTAGAGCCTTTTGAACTTCCTCCAACAGAATTAGTAAAACGTATTCCAGCATTATTAAATCTGAACTCACGAAGGTTATTGAAATTTTTAATTTCATATATAGAGGAAGAGAAGCAACCAGAAACAGAAGAAGAGCATCTCATGCTAAACATGTTCTATTATACCTTTTATCGGGCAGAGCCTAAGAAGCATGGTTTTGTTGAAATAGAAGCAGGAGTTAAATCCATTTTATCTAGTACTGCATTTCGGGATGAGATTATTGAAATTTTTAAATATAACTATGCCCATATTGATTTCGTCGATAAGAAACATGATTTTCCATTTCCGTGCCCGATCGATATTCATTGCCAATACTCTACCGATCAGATTTTAGCGGCATTTGGACTCTGGAATGAAGAGAAAGCACCAGCTTTTCGAGAAGGTGTAAAACATCTTGAAGATAAGAAGACGGATATATTCTTTATCACATTAAATAAATCGGATAAGGATTTTTCACCTTCGACATTGTATGAAGACTATGCCATTAGTGAGCGTTTATTTCATTGGCAGACCCAAAGCCGGATATCAGAGGATACCAAAACAGCGCAAAGGTATATTCATCAAAGAGAGACTGGCAACCGAATCGCCCTATTTGTTCGTGAATATAAGGAAGAGAATGATTATACGTCACCATTTGTTTTCCTAGGGGAAGCAGAATATGTGAAACATGAGGGCAGTAAGCCCATGAGTTTCGTTTGGCAATTAAAAGAGGAGATGCCGCCCGTGATGGTGCCGGCTGCTAATAAATGCATCGTATAGGAAGTGTGATGAAATGATTCGAGTAGCTGCAGCGATTATAGAAAATGAAGAAGGGTTACTGCTCATAGCTAGACGTCGGCCTGAGAAGTCTCAGGGCGGGCTATGGGAATTTCCAGGTGGGAAGCTAGAGGAAGGTGAGTCGCCGGAAGCTTGTTTAGTAAGAGAGCTGAAGGAAGAGATGAACATTAAGATTGAGCCGTATGAATTTTTTGGAATGAATGATCATTGGTATGGGGCGCTTCATATTCAATTGATTGCTTATAGAGCGAGGTTTGTGGGTGGCGAGATCGTACTGGTTGACCATGATGAGTCTTGTTGGGTGCGGATAGAAGAGTTGAGGGAGTTTGAATTTGCACCAGCTGATGTGAAATTTGTTGAGAGTTTCAACTAAGGATGTGCAAAGGTAAAAATATACTAAAATCAAATTAGTATATCTATTTAATATATAGGATATTACGGACAAATATTTCGAGTAATAGGGTAAATAAAGGGAAACGGCATTATCGACTATACGCGTTCCCTTTTATTTACTGATAATTCCCTTTATTTGTTTTAAGAAAGTGAAGTAACTCCTCATTTTCTTTAACCGTAATTCCTTTATTACGCAAAACATTCTCATCAATATATCTTTGTGTAGTTTTAAAATGATTTGGTTCGTGTCCAAGTATTTGCTGTATGGTAGTAATATCACATCCTGCCTCTTTCATCATGGTTGTAAACGTGTGTCTAGTGCCGTGCAACGTAAAATGTGGTATTTTTGCAATATCGCAATATGAATGTAACAGAGAAAGGGCTTTGCTGGCAGTTAAGCGATTCTGTTCGTCTAGTTTAAATAAATAATCACTTGATGCTAGTAATTGTTTATTTGAGTATTGTAGAATAGCGCAGGTCATTCCTTCCACTAAGTAACCGATTCTTTGCTTTTTATTTTTGGTTTTCTCAATTTTAAAGATGTTGCTTTCAAATTCAAAGTCTTTAATTCTGAGTGATACAATTTCAGATATTCTGCATCCAGTTGAAAGAAGAAGGGTGAAAAGCAGTAGATCCCTCTCAAGCATCGGGCTCTTCGTTATAATCGTATGCAGCAAACGTAAAAGTTCGTGCTTGGAAAGGGAACGATTAGGTCTTTTATTTGGTTTCAGGCTTTTGAAATCAAAAGAAAGCATAGGGATAGGGTTTTTAAATTTATAGTTTCGCTCTAGATATTGAAAAAAACTGCCTAAGGTGTAGCGGGTCTCTATGATGTGGAAGTAATTTAATGAACGAATTGATGTGAAATATTCATCCACTAATTTTGCATCTAGGGGGCCATAAAGACTCATTCCTGATAAATCTCTAAAAACATAAATACGTTCAAGATCGGTCGAGTCTATTGGCTGGTTTAACCGGGCAGAAAGAAAATCGCCAAACTCATTTAAATATTTCGTGTATTTCTGCTTAATCCGCTCTGTGAAGCTTGAATTTGTAATAAAACGATGAGCATCATCCTGGAAAACCCTCAATGGTTAACGTCCTCCTTAACTGTTTCTAACATCAACTTACCAAATTGAAAAGGGAAGTGTCTGTTTAGCTCGGCTAATATATCTTTTGGGAAAAGCTTGGTATAAATCGCCGTTGTTGCTGGATCATTATGTCCTAGAATTTGTTGAAGCACATGTATTGGCATTCCTCTGCGCAAACAGTTAACAGCAAAGGTATGTCTAAGGGAATGGACGGTAAAGGATTGGTTTAAATTCAGTTTGCGACATAGCTTACGAAACATTGATTCTACAGCCTCACGGGTTAACTTTGTTGGTCTGTGAGCTCCATAATCTTTTGTAAATATGTATCCGTTTAAATTGGGTTCAATATGGTCTACTCCGGTAATGTTAAGATAGTCAAGCAGGACGTCACGAACATTAGGATCTAATGGAACATGGCGTGATTTATTTCCTTTTCCGTTTCGGATAAGAAAGAACCCTTCTTTAAAATTAATGTCATTAATTTTTAAGTCAAGTGCCTCGCCTATTCTTACACCCGTTCCAGCCAAAAAAGTGAGTATGGCAAATGAACGGTATCCATTTGTTAGTTGAAGGGAGGCACTCAGCAGTTGCGATAGCTCTTCAGGATTCAGATATTTGGGAAGGGGGTTTGTTTTCTCCCATTCAAAATCTCTCCTAAAATCAGTACTGATAAGTCTTTGTTTAAAACAAAATTTGATCAGGCTGCGGATTATAGCAATGAAATTGTTAGTCGTATAGGGAGATAAAGTCGACGTGCTGTTCCGACCCTCATACGTCTGAAGAAATTCGTAGAGCAGGTCTTCATTAAGCTGTGTGACTTTAATTTCGGGATTTGTTACTTCAATGAAGTGTAAAAACTTTTTTAAGTATCCTCTGTAAAGTGCTAATGAATTAATGGATTTTTTCTTCTGTTGTACTTTGTCATCAAACCATTGCAAAAATCTGGGGATTGCTTCTGCAACAGCAATGTCTTTCAAAGTCTCTGCTTGTCTGTTAGAAGATTTTTGCACAAGATTACTGAAGTCATTTACGGAGATATTAAATGCTTGGCAGATTTCTATAATGTTATATTTCGGATTGATCTCGATACTCATGGGGGCTACTCCTTTTCTATTATGTGAGATAGGGCAGGGCATTAGAAACCAGTCTTTTAATGTTTCGGTAATAGTAATGCATGGTTGAACGTAAATCCGAATGACCAACTGATCTGGAAACTTCTGTGAGCTCATTGCCAGAATGATCATCTAGTGCACTTGTAATGAAGGTGTGTCTTAAAGCTCTAGCAGAAACTTTACTCATACCAAATATTTTCCTATTGTATTTATTAAATATGCTGCTTATATGCTTTGTTTCTATTCTCATTCCTCTGCCGGTAACGAATAGCGGGTCTATTAAGCTGGCGCCGTTTCTTTGTTTATTGATATAGGATCGAAGGATAAGCATCACTTCTTTCTCCAGCTGGATGGAACGCTGGGAAGATTTGAGTGAATACAGATATATACGTGACTCCGTTTTTAACACATCCTGGATCCGTAGTGTACATATTTCTATCGGGCGACAACCGGTAAACATGATCAAGAGGACAACACAGAGATCCCTTTTTTGGAAAGGGCTGTACTGATCCTGAAGAATTCCATTAAGAAAGGACATTCTGTCTTCATTGGTAACAAAAGAATTCTCTCTAACGACTGTGGAATCAAACTGTTCTGGTATCACATAATCGAAATAAATGTACTGATTTCTTTTTAGAAACCGGAGAAATCTGCGCAATACATTTAATTGATAATAAGCTGACCTGGACAAAATGGTTTCTTCGTCTATGCGTTTTAAGAAGTGGTTTTCAATATCCGTCAAGTGGGTCTGAGTTAACAGTCTGATGTTTTGTCTGATTTCAGGGTCGAGCAGCTTTAGAATTGATTTGATGTTGCGTAATTCAGTTGTAACGCACAGTTTATTTAACCGGCACAGCTCCTCGATATATTCCCGTAAGGGCGCACATCCGAGATCATCGAAGTGGGGGACTTCTTGGTTAAGCAGATAATTGTCCAGCGGAACATAAATATTTTTTGTCCGTAAATATCGGATATAAAAATCGAGACTGTACAAATATTGTTGCCTCTCAGAGGGTAATATCTTACCCTCCTTCAATAGATCTTCTAAGTGCTGCTTATAGGTAAGTATGGGCTGCGCAAGCTGTGGTCCGTTTATGTTTTCGTGATCATTAATTAACTGATGACTGAGTGAATAGACAAAGAACAGAAGCACATTGTTTTCGATGATGGCAGTACGCCTTACACCTGACTCAGTGAGAAATAGCTTGAACCCTGTAGGTTTGTTTTCAACGTCCCTTTTGCTGCTATTGTTGCTTTCCTTCAATAGTAGATTTGATGGAATCATCAGATTTGCAACTCCTTTTTATTCAGTGTTTCCGCATCGATTCTATCTATACTTATTCTCTAACATAGATTGTTGAAAAAATTCGAGACAGGTAGTAGAATAGAAGAAACAAGATTTTTTTGCGATTAAGTTCGCGTTTCCACTTAGTGTGGCAAGTTGAACATCCTTGGTTTGATGTGATGATCTGAAGTATAAGTGATCATAAAGATCTGCTGTGTTCCATTGGACTCAGCTGGAAGGCGATTATGCCTCACCTATGTGCAAGGGAAGGCTGCAAATGGTTTTTGTCATTTATTTACAGTTATTTTTGATAAATTGTTCTTTATCAAATTCTCCCTTTATTTAGCTAAAGTGTAATCGGGGAAGCACGGCTATCACCCATATGAGTTTATGAGGAAATATTAATTGTCAATCGACAATTGGTATTTCCTTTTTTTGTTGCATTAGACCGTTAGATTATTTAAAAACCTAAACCAAAGTTGAAGTAGTTTTTTATGCAATTAAGGATTCCTCTCTATCCCCATTGTGTTTACCTTCATTATTATGTCAGAAATTATCTCCCCCCAATCTATAAAGCAAGATCCTGTAATTATTTCAAACTATTCCTTACAAAAACTAACTTTACTAACAACATGCCGTTATGATCAGACGGTTTCATTTGTTTTTTATAAAATAATAAATGGTGATGAAATGACCAAAAAAGATAAAAGCCCAGAAGAAGTAAGAAGAGAACAGTCCTTCCAAACGTGGTTGAAAAGTATTCAATTTACAAAGGCGGGACAAGGTTACATTGAGAAAAATTTAAAAGCTGTTTATTTTTTTGTTCAAGATTGGCTGTCATATGATGGGTTCATTGATGCTCATGCAGGACTGCAAATGCGGAAATGGCCGGAGGCTAAGATCCTTTTGCGGGATATTCAGGTTTGTGATTTGTTATTGAAAAAATTAAATTCACATGATCGGATTCATGCCCTAGCTGCATTAAATGGATTCAAATCAGCTAAAGAAATAGCTGAATTACTTGATAAGCCAGTGACGACAATCAATTCCCTTTTTCAAAAGAACAGTAAACCTAAACGGACAGGATCTGCCCCCGGGCTCATATCATCATTGGCAAAATTACTTGATGTCCCTGATGAGTTTTTGCTTTATGATGACATATCTTACTATCGCAACAACTTTAACAATCTTCTTCGTGTTGAAAATACAATTAACAGCAATGAAGTATTGACTATTTTTAATTCTAATAAGAAAGAAATAGATTATTATAAAGTTGAGATCGATTTTCCGCTTTCTCTTTCTACTTCATTCGTTGCAAAGTTGCGTAGTTGGAGGCAATACCGAACTATTGAATTGTATAGTGTTTATGAAATTCCACTAACGCATTACCTTAATACAAAGGATCTTCAAATAGATGCGATTGTATATACATCAGCATTATTACGTGGGACCAGTAAAGTAATATTGTACAGAAATTTCTCAAGTAGAAATGATCAGTTAATAGAAGCATTAAAAGAGATGAGATTAAGAAAGTATACATTTGTAACTGTTTTTAGAGAAAATCTAACAACATGATGTAATTCTGATTTAAGCAATGTAACTAGGGTAACCCTTCCATTAAAAGACTTGGGAGGGTTATTTGCATGGTCAAAATTAGCGAAGCAAGGCGTAAACAGTTGCTTGAATTAATCGAAGAGTGGATGGATAAGCAAGATGAAGTGGATTTAAGTCAAAGTAGGCTACTATTGAATCAAGAAGAAAAGAAAGCAGCATCGCAAGTAAATATAGATACGATCTCACAAGATTCCTATGCGACTAATGAAAAGGCAATGTTTACTGTAAAAGAACTTTCTAGTTATTTGTGTGTTTCTCAGGATTGTATATACGCAATGGTTCGTGAGAAACAGATTCCATATGTTCGAGTTAGAAGACGTATTTTGTTTCACAGGGACTCGATAGATAGCTGGCTAAAAACAACTGGTTTATGATCTACCACAATTGAATAGAACTATAATTTCTGGAAAAACTAAAAGATAGAATTATAATTTTATTATGGGAGAGGATAACTATGAGTGTTGAAAGGTCAAGAAATGAAGTTTGGTCACTAGAACAAGATACTTTCTTACTTAATTCTGTTTTGAGACATTTAGCTGGGGGTAGTAATCAAAAGCGTGCTTTCGAGGAGGCAGCTCATGAAATAGGTCGGACCCCTGGTGCATGTGCTTTTCGATTTAACTCTGTTTTAAGACAACGACATAATGAAGAAATACGGATTGCAAAGCAGAAAATAAATAAACTATCAGAAGGAACTATCATTCCATTGCAACAATTTATTAATAAAAATGAATCCGTTAAAAATTTGAATTGGGAACAAGTGTTGAGTTTTCTTAATGCGCATATACTCGAAGAGAATTTAATGGAACAAAGATACATTGACATTCAAAAACAGTTAAACGACACATTGGAGGAAAATAGAATTTTGAAACTAGAACTAGAGTACTTTAAAGAAGTTCGAAAGAAAATAGAGCTATTTGGTGTAAACATAAATAAGATGATGGATATTTTCAATCAACCTCTCTAAGCTAATTTGACATATCCAAAGTTAAAGACATAACTCAAATAGAAAGGTTAGGTCGATGATATGAACATACATACTGATGGATTGACGTGGTTTTTTACTTTAAATGAAGAATTTAATGATTGGAGCAATGTGGGTAAAATAAAGGTTTCCGGTTTTACTTCAAGGGATGAGGCGGAAAAGGCGTATCATTCTTTTTCGGCTCTTATGAGATATAAAAAATATTTTGAAAGTCCACATGAGGTAAGTCGTGAGAAAGATTTTGACAAGCCATTACCCAAGAAGGAAGATATCGATAAATTATTGTCAATAATAAAATCACAGAATATATCACTATATCTAATATTTTCTCTTGTAATGCATTATGGATTGAGATTGGGGGAGATTCCAAGCCTCCGATGGAAAGATATTAACTTTTCCGAATCAGTGATTAATGTTCAACATAGGAAATCGCTTAGAATTACAACAATCAAAGTAAGTTCAAGGCTGCTACAAGAGTTGAAAAACTATTCTTATGGTCGTATTAAGGAAAGCTCAGATAACGATTTGATATTTTTCACAACTAAAGGGGATCCTTATAATTTTGAGGGGTTAAGGAGAATGTTAGGGAGGTTTTTGAGAAAGTCAAACCTAGATCATTTGAATTTTCATCATTTAAGGCTTATACATAAAAATGTTACATTGGATGACTAAGTTACCTGAATAAATAGAATAAACGGATTTTAACTTTTTTACAGATGCGGCCCACACTCCTTGCTGATGGGCTTTTTTTGTTTACATTTTTACTGTGAAACGGTGCATTTTTTATAATACAATTAATAAAAAAATGCACTGAAATTGGATGGATTGATTATAAGATATCAATTTGGTGATAAAGTGGTATTAAATATGGTCTAATATTAACTATACGAGTAGGATTCCCTAATACGACGGCAGGTTTTGGTTTGCTATATATACATGGGATTTTAAAGTGCGAATTTTAGAGAGTATCTCTAAAATTGATTTACCCCGTACTATTCCCTTATTTTTGAAAACAAGTATAATCGGTTTATATGACAAATAATTTAAAGAAGAGCGAGTAATGAATCCCAATAAGAAAAACATAAAACCTGGTGCGATATTAAAATTAAAAACTGTCTTTCAAAAGCATGCTTGGGTGGTTGAAGATAATTCTCTTAATGAGGCCAGTTTATTTAATCGGTTCTGTTCTATTTTAGGGGAATTAGACGAAGAGCAACAAGAATTTATTATTGAACTTACCAATCGTTTCGTATGGCTTAGATTTGAAAACTATTACAAACATTTTGATTTTATTTTTCAAAATATATTGCAAAGTCAGACGTTTAGCTTGAATAATATTACAAACATATACTTTGCGCCTTTAATTTTACCTGAGGACAAGGGGAAGACTAAAAGTTCTACTATGGTGTTGTATATGCTTAAAGGTAACAACACTCTCCGATACAATGCTACATACGCACAGAAATTGTGTAAATACTTTGAAGATCTTGATTTTGATGCTGATTTGGTCAATAAGCAACACAGTATTTTATTTTTAGTAGATGATTTCATAGGTACAGGGGAAACAGCTAGTACTGCAATAAACTATTTAGTTAATACAACTGGAGTTCAACAAAATAAAATTGTTGTTCTATCCATAGCTGCTATGAAACATGGTCTTGAAGAAGTCTCAAACATGGGTATAAAAGTTTTTACAGCTTTTGAATATGATAAGGGCATAAGTAATTATTATCCTAGTCACGAAGCAGCTGAAAAGTTGTTTCTTATGAAATCTATAGAGAATAAACTATCTCCTAAAGTTGTAAAAATAAACGAAAATGAAAGACTAGGGTATAGAGGCTCAGAAGCGTTAATTACTCTAATACGTACACCGAATAATACGTTTCCAGTTTTTTGGAAGCAAAACAAGAAAAGAATTGCTCCATTTCCGAGGTGAACAAGTGCAAAGTCAACAATGGAAAAGTGAACATTTACTATTATTGCTCCATATTATCAAGAATAATGGCAATGTAGAAAACCTAAGGAATCATGGATTGGATTATTCACAAATTGCAAATATGCTTAGTAATGCTATAAATGATAATTTAGCCAAGTACGATGACATAGAATTCTCATTGACAGAAGAGGGGGCACGAAAGTTTGAGGAGCTTAACAAACTACTGAATAGAAAAGCCTATGAGGCAATGATTAGTCCACAAACTGAGTACAGAATGGACAAGGTTGATAAATATGAGATATACTTACCTAAAGATATTAAAAACCTTATATAGCTCCTATTAGATGCATTGTGGGTTTTATACCACGAGTTTGGCGAGTCGCCAAGCTAAGAAGGACCTTGCTTTCGAGCCTAAAGGGCCGGTAAACTCTTCTCTCCGTCGGAGACTACGTTACGAGTTTTGAAGATATTTAATATTTTAGATTGGGTAATAGGAGCTAATATAAGGTGGAACACATGAATTGGGAAATGTATAAAGATAAGTTTTATTACCTTGCAAAATTCTCTGGTAAAGATGAATTATACATACAAACTTGTTTAAGTTATGCAGAGAAATTGTTTAGACAAGGTCTCCCAGTCATATACGATCTAGAGCATCTCTCAATGTTAGTTGGTTATAAAGAATCGTATATTTTAAAGGTATGTAATAGTCAAAGTTATTTCTATAGGACATTCAAGATACCGAAAAAAGTTAAAGGTGAATATAGAGAGATCTCAGAGCCATTGCCTAATTTGAAAAATATACAACACTGGATTTTAAACGGAATTTTATATAACCTTTCGCCAAACCCTCACGCAAAAGCATATAGGCGTGGCTATTTTATAAAGGATAATGCAAAGTATCACCGCAATCAAAAAACAGTCTTAACTATTGATATAAAAGATTACTTTGTATCAATCGGTTTTAAAAAGGTACTTAATTTATTTATGAAAATTGGTTACTGCAAATCAGTAGCAGTAGCGTTAACAAATCTGTGTATTTTAAATAATGGACTCCCACAAGGAGCACCTACAAGTGCTATGCTATCTAACCTAACGACTATAACGTTAGATGAAAAGATCTCTTACTATACTTCTCGACGTAAAATTAGATATACACGTTATGCTGATGATATGACCTTTTCTGGTGATTTAAATGAAGATAAGGTCATTAAATTTATTAATGAGGTACTACGTTCGGAAGAATTTGTGGTTAATGAACAAAAAACAAGAACGAGACATCGTAATCAACAACAGGAAGTAACAGGAATTGTAGTTAATGAGAAGCTTCAAGTGTCGAGAGGCTATCGCAAGTCACTTAGGCAGGTCATGTATTACATAAAGAAATATGGACTTGAGAGTCATTTGCGTCATACGTTCGAATTTGAAACTAATAAACGACATTATGTTTATCAGTTACTTGGCAAGGCAAATTTCATTTTAAGTATCAATCCCAATGATGTAGAAGTGAAAGAATATTATAATTATCTTAAAGAATTATTGGAAATACTTAAGGATAATTATGATGGCGATAAAATTCTTAGCTAACCCTTTTCAATTACAACCTCAAAAAAATAATATACAAAAATTTATTATTGAGCGATTCATACTGCCTAACTCAAGACTACTGGGAAGTCATCCAACTTCTCCTGCAATCTCTCAAAAAGCTAATGGCTCCCGTGAAACGGTGTATATTTATGCTTTACAATAATAAAGTTCACACCATTTCTCAATAGATTGTCGGTCTGAAAATTATTGATAATATCACTTGATGATAAAATGGTGTTTATGTATAGTCTTATATACACTATTATTAAGTAAACGAAGTAGACCTAAGCAGCACTTGAGTATTTCAAGGTGCTGCTTTTTATTATGGAGGGTAATGTAAAATATTCTAGAAATATAAGGGTGCAGGATATAATCGTTGTTTTCTTACAGATCTTTAATTAATACTTTTATCACAAAACGTATGAGGTGCCTAAAATTGATACTTAACTTTATATGGATTGACCAGTTCAAAGGAATTAAGGAACAGGGACTAAATCTTAATAGTCAAATTAAGATTGACTTTGATAAAGTTCGTGGAAATCTAAATATTACCAATAATACCCTATACATACCAAATTTCTTCTCTGTTAATAACTTGGAAAACTCTAGGTATAGTCAATTAGCAAAAATAGAAAACATATGTGCGATTGTCGGTGAAAATGGTACTGGAAAGACCACTATACTTGACTATATTAAGATGATTTTTTCATCCGAATATTACAATACCAAAGGTATATTGGTTTTGGAATTTCTTTTTGACAATGAATTAAGAAAGTGCATCTTTCATCATAAAGATATACAAATAAAATCAGGAAACTACAAAGAATATGGATTTAACCTTTACACATATGAACAAGCTAGAGAGCTTTTTTCTTTTATTGAGAAAGATACTTCAATTATTTACTTTTCTAATATTTTTGATTCAAAAAGAGAAGTTGAGGGAGGATGCCTAATTAATTTATCAACAAATTATTTATTAATAAATCAAAATGGTTTTAGTGATAACGTAACGTTGTACAGAACCAAGGAGATAGAATGGCAGGTGAATTTTTTCGTTAGAGCAGGTTCACTGTTAAGATCTAAAGTTCCTTTTAATGCACCAGATTTCTTAACAATAAACTTTATTGACAGTGGTTGGTATAAGGAAAATACTTTGTTCAATATAAGTCGGGAACCACTAATTCCACAATTATTCTCAAAATTTGTTGATAATCTAAATAACGATTTTAACTTAGAGCAGTTCCCAAAACAATTAGCCTTTGCCACGCTTAGGCACATATATGTTGAACTTATTAGGTCTGATTTGGAGGAGAAACTTCACAACGTACTAGCAGAAGCAGCAAAAAACTTTAAACCAGGTCCGAGTAGAAATAATGCTGAAATTGTTTTTGATTTTCTTAAATCATTCGAAAACCATCTTGGTTCACTTCATAAACAATATAGAAGTACAGAAACAGAGACCAAAAAATTACTATCATTAATTCAGGGATTAAACAAGTTCATATACTCAATCTTAAAGGCTCATAAATCTGGTGAAATAAGCATTGATAGAAATGGTTCTGTCAAAATTGCACTCAAAGAAGCTATTCTTGCTGATCTCCTAAGAAATTACGGTAAGTCTGTAAGTGTTGACGAATACCTTACTTTCGATTGGCGAGAATTAAGCTCAGGCCAAAAAGCATATTTAACCATTTTCTCTCGTTTCTACAATATCATAAACAGAAGGGGGAATATCCTAGGGGGGAATGTGTTGATTTTGCTAGATGAAGCAGAAGTATACCTTCATCCGCAATGGCAAAAGGAATTATTGCGGAACATAATAGACTTTTTTTCTATTGCGTTTAGAAAGAGAAATTCAAACAAACAGAAAAGACTACAAATTATTATGACTTCAAATTCACCATTTATCGTATCGGACCTACCAAATACCAACATTATTTTCTTAAAAGATAATAATGGTGAAACGGTTGTATCTTACGGATTAGATGAATTACCTCAAACATTTGCATCAAATATTAATGGTTTACTAGCCCATACTTTTTTCTTGAAAGATGGGGTTATAGGTAGCTTTGCAAAGGATAAAATAAATGAAATTATTCATCTTCTTATAAATGGGACCGATGCTGAGATAAAAATAAAGAAAAATTTCATTGACAAGTCAATACGAATAATTGGAGAACCACTAATCAAAAATAAACTTTTTCAGATGCTTGAAGAACGTATGGTTATTGATTTAATGGGTATTAGAGGAGAAATCAATTCTCTTGAAAAGGACTTAGCTCTAATACAAGAACGACTAAAAAAGATTGAGGGCAATCAATGATAAAAGTTGAACGAGAATTTCTAAATATTCTATCTGAAAAACATTATAATGACTTCTTTATTGCGAATAACAATAGTCATTTATTGAATGAACTTTATCGAAATGAGAAGAATCCCGATAAGAAATCATTCTATTACGATATTATTGATAATATACATGATATTATTACCGGAGCACCCACTCGACTTAGGGAATTAATCGAGTACCTTTTTGGTCGACACGAACGGATAATGTACGCCTTCACATTCTATAATATAGAAAAAAAATCAATTAGTATTGATATTAGAAATATCAACAGACGTATCGCTACGGCTAAAAAGAATATAATAAAATATTCTCATGCAAAAGATACTCAAAAATTGTATTCAGTTAAATTAGTTGTTGAGACAATAAAAAAATACCAGAAGTTGAAATATGCTGAAGATTTAAAGAAACATAGAATGGTGGCGGAGGAAATAATAAATGATTTTTCAGAGATATTTAATTATGAAGCATTTACAAGTCAACCAAAGCATGCTTGGGGAGCATACACTCTTGCCAATGAGTTACAAGTAAATGTTTGTCCTTACTGTAATCGTCAATATACTCATACATTTGTTGGTGAAGAGGGCGGTTCAATGCGCCCTCAATTTGATCATTTTTTTGCTAAGTCAATATATCCATTTTTTTCTATTTCCTTCTTTAACTTAATTCCCAGTTGCTATATTTGTAATTCGAGTTTTAAATCAGACAAGGATTTTTATCTTGAGGAACATATAAATCCATATGAGGAGGGTTTTGATGATAAGGTTAAATTCTCCGTGCAATTCTTAAAAGGCAGTAAAACTAAAATTGATTATGTCTCTCTTTGGTTTACTCCCCATTCCGAAGTTTTTAGATTACGTTTAATAGATTCGTACAATGACAAAGATTTTTCTAAACGTGCAAAAGGGAGTATAAAAACCTTCCATCTCGAAGAAATCTATGAACAATGTCATAGTGACTATGTTTCTGAATTGCTAATAAAGTCTAGGGAGTACAACGAGGATGCAATAGATTTCTTAATGTTAGCATTTAGAGACTTATTCGTTAGAAGAGAAGATGTAATTAGGTTAGTTACCAATAACTTCGTTGCTTTAAATGATCTAGGAAAAAGACCTCTTGCTAAATTAACGAGAGATATTACCAGAGAGTTTGGCATACAATAGATAGTCTACTGGTTCCTGTATATTAGGAAGGAATAGAACTTGTCTAACTAAGGGATTCAAAAAAGTTAATTTAATTACACAAAATAACCACAGGGGAAATGTCCCTTGTGGTTATTTATTAAAATATAATTACTCTCTTCATTTGTTGTATCATTTCCATTTTTCTTAGAACGAAACATCTCGGTATCGAACAGATACCCTCATTGTACTCAAAACGTATTCATTCAATTTTTCTAGAAGTTTAAGTAGATCGCAAAAACACAGTGCCTCATCATGAGTTTAAGCGTAAGCAGTGAAGACTTAGCTGTACAGTTACAAGTATGATGTTTGAACCATACTACATGCACCCATTTGTCGCCAATTTAATTTGGTATGGAAAATGGGAATGGAAGTAGTTCAGGCGGACTTTTCTAACAAACTTACCTCTGTGAATTCAACTTATGTAGTTAATCATCCCTGTAGATTTGATGTTATTTAACAAAAGCTAAAGCCCTCAGAAGGTGCTTTAGCTTTTGTTCATTTATAGTGCTATTAATAAATCGTGAACTCGGATATGCGAAATAAACAGGGCCCTTTAATAAATATAAAGTTACAGGAGTTCTAAACGTTTCATATAGTGTTCCATCTCCTCTTTTCCGATTTTTGGTGTAAAATTATTATATTTAACCATCTGTTTTAAGCTGAGGGATAGCCCTTCTAGACCTGGATACATTTGTTCATGTGTTATTTTTTCTTTTTGTGTTAGAACTTTTATAAAATTTATTAAATTCTCTTTTTTAAAGATAAATTTCTTGGCTATAGACTGTCCCTGGTAATACCCATTATCTATTTCATAATGTTTAAGAATGTCAGAAACAGTAAGATGAGGCTGACTTGGTACAATAAAAACTCCTTTTTGTGCTCTTAATCTTTTATTTAAAATAAGTGGTTCGAATACATTTATAGTTTGGTTTGACATATCAAGATCAAAATCTTCCTGACCGAAGGAGCTATCTATTTGATTGCGAAATTCAATATCACTTTTGTAACTATCCCTACCCTGACTTTTCTCCAAACCAAACTTTTTTTCTATTTTCCCCCAATATATATCCTCTAGTACTTTTGTATTTAGTGCATAAACACAAGAGTCTTCTTCTAAAGTTGCTCCATCAAATGCAAAGAAAGAAGCTATTTTGGGACATCTAGACCAATCCTGCAGTCTTGTTGGGGCCCCATAGTGTTGCATTACTGATAAAAGAGAGTAAGCATGGTCGTTATATGTTATGTTGTCATTTCTTATGGTTATGTCTGCGTAATTATCATATTTATCATAAAATTCTTGTACAAGGAATTTTTCAATATAAAAACCGTCAATTTTAAGTGATATTGAATCCAAATTAGCCAAAGATTCCTTCAATGTCCTATAAAAAGATGTGGATAAATCATAGCCTACTGACTTTTGCCCTCTAAATATCCAATTTTTATCAAGTAGAGAGGTTGCGTTTATGTAATCTATCCATTTAAATATGTCTTTTGTTTCCCAAATACTTTGTTCTTCTACCTCTAACATAAATATTTCCTCCTACAATCTCTTCTTTTTAACTTCTATTTTATCCTCGAGTCTATTCTGGTGTATAGATGAATTTTTAATTGGGTGCTTAAGGATATGTTTTGTTAATTTTTATAACTTTTTATTCAATTCCTATTTTGACCTGTTTTATCTGATAGTAAATAGGGAGGTGCCGCGGTACCTCCTGCTTTGTTGTGGGAAATAATGAAACATACATAATGCAATTATAAATGATACAAACATGACTCTGTGGCGAAGATTAGTTTTTCAAAACATACATAATGCATTTGTATATTTCATCAACTAGCAGGATTCACAAACAAGTTGTCTTAAAAATTAGATGGTTGGTATACATTTATATATGACTATAGAAAATTACACAGATAATGAATGTAAGTGGTGCTTTGAATAGAATGGCAGAATTATTTTAATAGATCCAGTGGAAAACTATCAATACATAAAACATTTATAGTTTATTAATGTAAAATCGAGGCACATTTTGTCAAAAATTAGTTGACACCATCGAAAGTGTAATATATTATGCACATATAAGAATATAGTACCATAAACATAGGAGAAATGACCTAATATGCCCAAAGGACTTGATGCTGAAACCAAAGACGAATTCATCAAGAACTTGACTGAGAACCTTCCTGTTTTAAGAGCTAAACTAGGAATAACACAGGCTGAGCTTGCCGATAAAATTGGCATTAGTAGACAAACATTGATAGCAATTGAAATGGGTAAAAGGGTTATGTCATGGCATATGTTTGTTACCTTAACACTTTTTTTTCTGCAAAATGAATCAACCAAAATGCTATTGCCCGCAGTTAATGTTTACAATAAGGAACTCATTGATTTCTTTAATTATGAATCTGATAAATAAGGAAAGGAGGGGGATCTAGTTATGGCACTTTTCGATAGAATCAAATATGACGGACCCTCGGGTGGACATCCATGGCTTGTTTATAAGTATCCGTCTGAAGAATTCACACTGGGCTCCCAGCTTATTGTGAATCAAAGTCAGGAAGCCCTTTTTCTTAAAGGAGGGGAGGCCCTCGATCTATTTGGTCCTGGGACTCACACATTAGTAACGGGGAATTTGCCGCTCTTAAATAAGCTGGTAAATCTACCCTTCGGCGGACAAACGCCTTTTACTGCAGAGATTTATTACCTTAACAAAACTTCACGCTTAGATATGAGGTGGGGGACTTCCGTACCATTTCCGGTTGAAGACCCGAAGTACGGTAATTTGATCTCAGTCAGGGCTTTTGGACAATATGGCATAACGGTATTGGATTCTCGTCTATTTGTGTCCCAACTGATAGGTGCAATGAACGGTGGTCATGTAACCGATTATGAGATTGTAACGAGATATTTTGATGGGATTATCAATAGTAAAATTAAAGAAATTGTAGCTTTCTATATGATAGAAAAGAAGATTTCTTTTTTGGAGATAACATCCCACATTGGTGATCTTTCGCGCATTTGTAAAGAAGCCATTAATGAAGAATTTGCTAGATTCGGCGTTGAAATATTGAATTTTTATGTAGAGTCGGTGAATGTACCCAAAGAGGATACGGAGCAACTCAAAATATTGAAGGAAAAAAAGGCTGAGTTGAATATCCTTGGAGAGGATTATTATAGAAGACGTTCATTTGATGTACTGGAAAAGCTTGCTGATAATCCCTCATCAGGTGGCATGGCTAATGCGGCAATGGGGTTAGGCATGGGTTTGGGGGCTGGCGCTGCAGCTGGTGGGGCATTTGCTAATATTGCTTCGAACCTTAATGCGGCTGCACCGACGAACAGCACTTCCAATAATGTTAGTCAGGGACAGACGATTTGCCCCAAATGTGGTGAACATAATCAATCGGGTATGAAATTCTGCGGTAGTTGCGGAGATAAACTACAAGTAACTGTTAGTTGCACCAAATGCGGGTCACAAGTTCCTGCCGGCATGAAATTTTGTGGGGAATGTGGTCAAGCGGTTGGCAATAAAAAGTGTAATCAGTGTGGTGCGGAGAGTGCGCCTACAAGTTCTTTCTGTGGCAACTGCGGAAGGAAGCATTGATGGGAGATGACAGTAAATGAGCGAAGAGGTAGTCATTCATGAATGCCCCCAATGTGGGGCACCGGCACAGTTACAGAGCAACGTTTGTCAATACTGTAAAGCCGAGTTTCTGATCAAATCACTAAATGGTTTGAATAGTTTCAATAAATTAGGAATTGATAAGTACATAGCAAGTTACAAAAAAGCAGCAGCTACTGATCCAAATAATAACGAAATCAATGCAGCACTTGGAATGTGTTATTTAAAACTTGGGTTATACGACTTTGCATCTAAATTTTATCTGAAGGCCATAGAGGATATGGTCGAAAATAGTGATGTATACTTTTATGCGGCACTGAGTCTTTTAAAGGGCAAACGGCCTTTTTTATCGACACTCTCTGTAATTAGAAAAGCTGAAGAGTTACTGGAAGCTGCGGTAAGTCTCAATCCTGCTGAGGGAAAGTATTACTATGCACATGCCATAGTTAAGAATGATTTTTATCATAAAAAGTGTATCAACACTTCTCCTGATTCTCAAAGTCTGTTTCAAAATGCCAATGATGCAGGATTCAGTGACGATGATAAACAGATGATCGTTGATTACATGGCCGTATCATTATAATAACTAGGTAATTCGTATTTATTAAAAATATATTGGAGGAATTTGCATGAGTCAGGTCGATCGTAAATTAGTAAAAAATTATTTCACCAAGAAGTTTCCAGTTTGGACCGTAGTTGTAGGCTTAATTGGTTTAATCACTCTCTCAGGAAGTGCGCTCTTTGGAATTATTCTTCTTGCAATCGCGGGTGCAGGTCTCTATTTCATGTACTTCGGTAAAGCTACTGCAACAGACCAACAAGTTGATGAAGCTATTCAGCAGGATTGCTTGGGAGCTGTTGAACGCGGTAGAGATAAAGTTGGTATTGTTGAAGAAATGGAGTTAAAAGAGCCAATTGTTATTAAGGGTGCCTATTATAAGCATGTAAATAACGAGACTCGTCTCCTTTACAAAAGAGGTGGCGATGGACAATTGAGATTTTCTTTGGGTCAAATTACCGTTTTCTATATTACTGAAAACCAACTTTACTGTTACACGAGAGTTATCGATTTTTGTACAGGTAGTACATTTACTGAAACAACAGATGAATATTTCTATAAAGATATTGTTTCCGTTGCAACATTATCTGAGAAAATCCAAGTTTTGAACGAAAAAGGTTTGCCTGTTACAGATAAGAAGACCAATCAACCCGTGGTTCATGATGTTGAGGTGTTCAAGCTAACAACTTCTGGTGGCACTTCCATTCAGGCTAATGTTCAAGATAGAACGGCTATGTCTGAAAGAAAAGGCCTTATGGATATTTCAATGGTTGAAGAACAAATAAAAGCGATGAGAAACATACTGAGAGAGAAAAAAGCGGTGTAATAACCAAACACTTTGTCCACCAATAGGTTTGAGCCGTTTATTGCTAGTCGAACCTACTGAAACCGTATTGGTGGACATTCTTATCCTGCTGTGTTCGATATATCTTACAATATATAAAAACCTTGGAGAATAAGCGATGAATCAATCCTTGAAAAAAGGAATCTTAACCATAACATTTATACTAATGGTCCTAGTGCTGTGCAGCTGTGGAGCAAGAGTATCTACGAGCTTGACGATGAATAAGGATTTCTCTGGAGAAAGAGTCATTACTAGCGTTGTAAGCAAAAGTGAAGTTAATGACAAGTTTAAAGGCGGAACGAACAAAATCGATGAGATTTTAATCAACTACCTTCCTCCAGAACTTACCTACACAAAAACAGAAGATGCAAACAATTTTACTTATACACTTCGTTTACCCTTTGCATCCTTAGAAGAGTACAAACAAAAGGTGAACAAACTCATCGGTAGGGAAGCCAAGATACTCGTGTCTACGCCAAACAATGTGTTTGCAAGCGGCGTGGTGGTTTCCGAAGATTTTAACAGCATAGACTTATTGGAATGGTTTCGTAAAGCTGTTGAAAATGAAAAGCTAGTGGACGATACAACAAAGCTATGGGAACTTGGTGATACGAGCTTTACTTTTAACGGAAAGCCCTATTTGACTGGGGCGAACATCAATATCAACGATATTATGAATTACCCCATAGATAAAATTAGTGTCAATACGACGAAAAATGTCGATGGCAGTTTCTCTCGAAACATTAAATATGTGATTCCTAACTCTACATATAACGCTAAAACAGAAGATATTAATAATTTTATGAAAAGTATTGTTCCTCAGGGTGATACAGGAGCTTGGACCAATGACAATGGAAAAACCTTTACGATCACATATAACGCAAAAGATACCGCCGAACTGTCCACTAAAACCTCAACAGCTTTAAGCTCAAAATTAGGCAGCCTGAAAGAATCAAATATAATTGGGAAGAACCCCTTCCATAAGTACATGGAATTGTATGAGAATTTGGATTTCAGTGCTTTTGCTTCGGACAGTCGAAATCGAGTCAATATTGAGTATAAATATATGGCTGCTGGTAACGACAGTACGGTTGCTCAGAGAAACGGAGACAATGTTCCAACAAGTAATACAAATACTTTTGTTGGAAATGTTCGTACAGGTACGATGGAAATCCGGTTAGTTACTGAAAGGAAGTTTCCGGTTAGTTCCATTCATGTAACAACAGCCGTTCAATCTGCTACTCAAATTAGCAAACATGTAACCGTAACCTACGCAGACAATGTTCCTAGTGAAGCGGGAGACATTGCCAAACTGTATGTCGACTCCCTGAATATCCCGAATCTTACATCCAGTGTATCCGCCATTAAAAGTGGACAACAGGTATTCGAATTCGGTATTAACGGAAACATTCAAGAGGTAAATGGGGTATTAACGACCTTATTTGGTAAAGGAAATGCCATTCAATATAGTTCCCAGAAGTATCATCTGGTGTTTTTGAAAGGAAATTATACGGAATCAGTCAATTTGACTGAATTTATGTCTAGAATCGGTTACAACAAAGATTTGAATTATACCATCAACGGTAATGCCGGTGAAACAATCAAGCAACTATCAATTACGGGCAAGAGTTTACAAAAGGACATTGGGAAGAGTTATACGACTTCAATTCCAGCTAGAGCTAACATCAGTTATACGGGTAGTAAATTGTATTGGACTGGTGTCCTTCTTGTAGTCGTCATTTGTCTAATACTCCTGGTGGGTGTTGCATTTGGTCTCCTTTTACTAATAAAACGGCTCTCGACTAGAGACGGTTTAACGGACAAAGAACTCAAAGCTCTTGTTGTGCACTATGGCGGTATTGCATGGCGTAAAACCATCGCGTTATTCGTCTCGTTGAAGGAACTTGTTATCTCATTAATACAGATATCGGATAAAGCGAGAATGCCGGTTGTGTACTATTTTCACGGTTCGAAATGGCCAGTTGTTCTTGTTCTCTTAACGATTCTCCAAGTTCCAAGAGGACTAGGTGCTTTGATTGGCAAATTGTTCTCCGTAGATCATCTAGGTTTGACCTTCTCAGTCCTGACTTTAATCGCTGCCCTGGTATGGTTTCTTGTAGAAAGATTTAGAGTTAATGCTAAATCGGAGGCGTTGATCGATTCGTTCATCGAATCTGACCTTAGAAACTTTAAAGAAAGGGCCTTGCTTAAGTTGGGGGTAGTCGAGGAACAAGTTTGCTTAATCGATCAGATCAAGGTAACGGGTCCTTATAACGGCTTTTCGGATTCTGAAATAAAAAGCTCCCTGTTTCGCAGCGTTCAGAAATATGTCATGGGCTTGTTGACGTACATGACAAAGTTAGTTCTAAAAAACGGTTCCGACGATAAGATCAGATATTCTTTGGTGAAAGCGCAAATTTATTTGTTTAACGATACTCAAATTTATGTGTATGAGGTTTGTTACGATTTATGTAACGGTGAGATATTCGAGGAATCGACAATGGAATACTTCTATCAGAATGTGGTTAATGTCTTAACTGGCGAAAAACTGGAAGAAATCATAACAAGAAGTGGGATTATCAAGAAAAGATTTGAGTTTTTCAAAGTTATGGTTTCGTCTGGTGAATTCAAATATGCATTGGTGGATACAGAGAGATCTATTTTGGAAAATCAAGTCATGGCTATGAGAAATCTTATTCGAGATAAGAAAAATAGTAGTAAACAAAGAAAAGTTTCTTAACTAATAACATTAAACCTGGAGGCTCTTCAGATGAATTCAGTAATCCTTGATCGAAGCGTTGCAAAACGATATTTTTACGGCACAAAAGGCCCTAAATTGCTAGGGACCGTTGGTACCATCATCGCGTTTATGTTTGGGCACTCCATTTCCAGTTATAGAGGTCCTTCCTATGGTATCATATTCGCTTTACTAACGATCATTGGTGCCATCATTTGGGCGTTAGTGGAAAAATTCGGTATGAAAAAGGAACAGGAAAATGTTATTGATGCTTGCATCGAAGCAGATCTTAGTAACTTCAGGGAGAGAGCTTTGAAAAAGCTTGGACTTGTGAACGAGCAGGTTAGCATCATTACACCAATTAAGGTATTAGGCCCATATTACGGGCATACAGAGTTGAAAGTGAAAAGCAATATATTTACAGCCCTATTCAAGGCAATCTACCGGTTTTTCACATATACAACCCAATTGAAGTTCAAGTATGGCAGTGATGATAAACTTAGATACTCCTTAATACAGGCACATATGTTTTTCTTCAGCGATAGCCAAATTTACGTGTATGACATTTGTTACGATATCTGCAGTGGGGACATTTTCGAGGAATCTACATTGGAATATTTCTATCGGGATATCGACTGCGTAATTACTGGAGAAAAGATGGAGAAGGTTTTATCCAAGAAGAAAATCATTAACAAGAAATTCGAATACTTTAAAGTGGTTGTTACATCGGGAACTTCTACTCATGCACTTGCGGACGTGGAGACTTCCATCCTAGATACTCAAGTCATGGCCATGCGCAACTTAGTAAGGAGTAAAAAAGAAGAAATGCTTGTCGGTTAGTTATCAAACAAATCAAGGCTCATCCAGTCTCAGTATGTACTTGAGAACACACTGGACGAGCCGGATTCTTGAGTGCAAGAGAGCGGAGTGATAACATGTCAGACTTTTTGGTAGCCATATGTATAGACAACATCGTAAAAGAGTTAAAGCTTAGTACTCTGCTAAGTAAACAGACCGGTTCAGTGCTAGATCGTGAGTTTCTGGACAGTAGCGTAGATCTTCTCTTACCGTTCTATAAGTCCGATCAGTCGTGGATGGTGGGAATAGCTGATAGAAGCAAAGCAATCATAACGGTTAATAGTGAAGAAGTCAGTGAAAAAATCATCGAACACGCCGATTATATTACGGTTAAAGATGTAGAGAATGATATCCAGTACAGCCTGCTTATCCTTTCTTTAGAGAAGCATGCATTAGAGTTTCACAAATATTACTTAGAAAACAACAAAAATATCTTTATCGGCCGATTGCCGGAAAGTGATATTTATTTCAACATAAATAACATGATCTCCAGAAAGCATGCCGCATTAAGAGTGGAGGCCAATGGGGATACGTATATCGAGGATTTGTCTGGTAAAACCGGCGTTTATGTCAATGGCCAACGAATGAACTCCGCAAAACTTAAGATAGGGGACATCGTCTTCATCATTGGTCTGAAGATCGTCTATATGGGAGGGTACATTGCGGTTAGCAGCAATATAGCGGGAGCTACGCTGCAACCGTTCCTTCAACCCAACATCGCAGAGCCTCTTGCCGAAAGCAAAACCAGAAACACATTCTACACGCGCTCGCCTCGAATTATGAAAACGTTAGAATCCGGAGTGTTCGAGATTGATGCGCCGCCGCCAATCCAAAAGAGCAGAAGAATGCCGTTGATCTTCACACTCGGTCCCTCTTTAACGATGGTGATCGCGATGCTGGCCAGTCTTGGATTCACGATTGCCCGTGCCTCCTCGGGATCCTCAATTGCGATGAGCTTAACGATGACGGTTAGCATGATGATCGGGGCAATCCTGTGGCCCACTTTAATGAACCGGTACCAGAAAAGGTTAGAACTCGCAGATGAGAACTACCGGCAGAAGAGATATGCTCAATACATCGAACAGCAGAAGGCGATTCTTGATGACAAGTATCAAAGAAATAGCCGTATTCTTCAAGAAACGCACTTTCCTGGTCCTAACCAAATTTATAATATTATGAAAAATAAAGAGAGTGAACGTCGCCTCTGGGAACGTAAACCGAGCGATTCGGATTTTCTGGAAGTGCGCCTAGGAAAGGGCGAACGGGACTTTGAGGTTCAGGTAACCTTTCCGAAGCAAGGCTTCATGCTGGATGAAGATCCGCTTATCAATGAACCTGCTAAGCTTGCGCAGAAATACGCCAAACTGCACGATGCTCCCATCACTGTTTCGTTGTTAGATGAAAGAACGGTCGGTTTGATCGGCGATCGCGAGAAGATTATGAACAACATGAAATGCATGGCGTTACATTTGGCCGGTCTGCACGCTTACGATGAAGTGAAGATGGTGTTCGTTTACAACGAGTTTGAGAGCGCACATTTCGAATGGACAAAGGAGTTGCCTCACGTCTGGAGCACCAATCGAAATATTCGTTATGTTGCCACGAACAAGAATGAGGTTCATCAGCTCTTTAACGCCATTGATGAGGCTGTCAAAGAACGCGAACAAGGCTCGTCGAGAGATTCCCGCTCGAACGGTCTCCTTAAGCCACACTTTGTCGTGTTCATTGCGGATGAGAAACTAGTAGATAATGAGCCGCTTATGCGATACATCGCGAATCCGCATAATGTCGTGAGCATTTCCGGTGTGTTTATTTACGGTGGTATTTCCAAATTGCCTAAAGATTGTGAAGTAATTATCCAGAACGACGATTCGGAGTGCGGCATTTATTATAAGAATAAATTGAACAACAGATTAATGAAATTTACTGCCGATGAAGTGAGAAACGAAGATTTGGTCGATTTCTCTCAACGCCTTTCTACGGTTTCGGTCAAAACTGAAAGTATGAACCTTAGCGTGCCTGAGCGCGTATCCTTCTTGGGCATGTATAAGGCCGGCAATATCGAGGAATTGAATATCGAGCGATTTTGGAGCGAAAATTTATCTTATCAATCGCTGGCTGCCCCTATTGGAATTAAAGCCGGCGGAGAGTTGTTCTCACTCGATATTCACGAGAACTATCACGGCTGCCACGGTTTGGTAGCAGGAATGACGGGCTCCGGTAAGAGTGAGTTTCTGCAGACGTATATTATTTCCGCAGCCATTAATTTCCATCCTCACGATTTGTCCTTTGTCCTAATCGACTACAAAGGCGGCGGTATGGCCAACATTTTTGATGGGATGCCACATATCGCGGGTAAAATAACGAATTTATCCGGAAGCCAATTGAATCGCTCGTTAATCTCGATCAAAGCCGAATTAAATCAAAGGCAGCTGTTATTTAACCAATATGGCATCAATCATATTGACAAATATCAAAAGCTCTATAAAGAAGGCAAAGCGAGCATTCCGCTTCCGCATCTTGCCATTATCTCCGATGAATTTGCGCAGCTGAAGACCCAACAACCAGATTTCATGCGCGAGCTGATTGACGTTGCCCAGATTGGACGAAGCTTAGGAATTCATCTGATTCTGGCCACGCAGAAGCCGTCAGGTGTCGTGGACGATCAAATTTGGAGTAACTCGAAATTTCGAGTGTGTTTAAAGGTGCTGGATAAGTACGACAGCAATGAAATGATTAAGAAGCCGGATGCAGCGATGATCAAGCTGCCTGGTCGCTGTTATGTACAGGTCGGTTACGACGAAATCTTCGAATTCGTGCAATCCGGCTATAGCGGAAGCGAATACGTCCCTGTTGACGGTTATATTGACGAGGAAGATAGAACCGTAAGTCTTATCAACAATACCGCAACGCCGCTGCATGTCGCCAAGGAAGAGATGAAAGGCCGGAAGACGGGGAAATCGCAATTGGAGTCTTTGATCGATAAGGTTATTGAGATTGCGGCCCGTAACGAAATCGAACCTATTCGGCTCTGGATGGAGCCACTCCAAGAGGAGATTGCACTCAGTGAGATCGAGGGCTTCGGAGCTTACGGCTTTAACGGCCGGGAGTGGCAGGAGTCGGACAAACACCTAGAGGCTACGATTGGTTTGGCGGATTTCCCGAGAAAGCAGAAGCAGCTGCCGCTGACAGTCAATTTGATGAAAGACGGCCATATCGTTGTGTACGGTACCTCGGGTATGGGGAAGACCACTTTCGTCCAGACGCTCCTTTACAGCTTGGCTTATACGTATTCACCTGATGATATCCATATGTACGTGTTTGATTTTGGCGGTAGGACATTGGGGTATTTTTCCGAGCTCCCGCATTGCGGCGGTGTGTTCTATGCGGATGACGAAGATCGAGTTGAAGATACGGTGAACGGGCTTCTTGAATTGATGGAGCAAAGAAAACGGTTATTTTCGGAAAATAACGTCGGATCGTTCGATGGATACATATCCGCAACGAAGAAGAAGCTTCCAGCTGTAGTTTTAGTTGTAGACAACTATTCCGTTCTCAAGGAGCGGTTCTATCGCTTAGAAGACAATATCGTCAAACTAGCAAGTAACGGGAAAACGTACGGCATTTACTTAATCATTACAGGGAACAGCAAAGGAGCCGTGTTCTATAAAGTTACCGAACACGTATCCAACTTTGTTACGCTGCGCTTGAATGACAGCATGCATTATCGCGAAGTGTTAAACACGTCCGTTCCGCTTGACCTGGATCACGTCCGAGGCAGAGGTCTGACGGTCGTTGGCGAAGTCATAGAGTTCCAGACGGCCTTAGTTGCCAAGAAGAACAATGAGATTGAACTCGTCTCTTATATTCGCGAGCAAATCGCTAGAATGAGTGCGTCATGGACAGGGGAAGAAGCGGCGCTCGACGGTGTACATGAGGCGGTAGCGTATGTCGCTGCGGCTTCGGAGGCGAAAGCGTCCAAACAAAAGCCTCAATCGGCATCTCTAAGATCAGACACGAATCACGCATTACCATTGATTGAAATCGACGAGCATGCTCTGTATGTTGGGAATTCACCAAGGAACAATGCTCCCAAAGGCTTAGCGCTCAAGGATCTTCATACGTTCTTTATCGGTGGGCAAGAAGAAACCGGAAAGACAGCTATGCTGAAGAGCCTAATCACTGATATGAATCAATACGTGGGCAGGCAAGTAATGTTTATAGATCGGGACAATCAAGAATTGCAGTCATTCTGCGAGGAAGCCCGTGTTGATAGGTATATGTCCTTGGCATCGGAAGTTGATGACTTTATCAAGGAGCTTGCTGCAATCGTTAAAGAAAGAAGTACGGAATATGAGGTGCTCCGTACGAATGTGGAAACGGAAGACGATGTGTATGGTTTCATGTTGAAGTATCAGAAGCAATTTATCTTCATCAACGGCTTCTCGGATTTCTACGATATGATTTCCGACGATGCAGCAGACAAATTGGATCGGCTCATACCGATCTGTAAAGGACTAAACATCTATTTCATTACGATGGATAACTTTGCAGAGCTGAAGGAATATGCCCCAACCCCTCTCTATTTACATTTAGTTAAAGCGGAGAAAGGGATCGTCATGGGCGGTTCCGTGAGCAAACAGCCTATCTTTACCTTCGAGAATATGAATCAGCAAGATCGGAACAAAGTTTTGCCAGCAGGTCATGGCTTTCTGTTCGATAACAACAAATTTGAAGTGATTACTATGCCCTATTAAGAGAGGATGAGGATTGAAAAGTGAGCTCTAGTGCCTTCTTGGAGTTACTATTTTCTGAAGAAGAATTTATTATGCTCTCTTTGTTGTTGGGGGCTGACAAAATTGTTGGTATAGAGGACAATGAGAGTTTGTTGAAGAAATCCGCGGCTGAACTTCAGGACATTTGGGTCAAGGTCAAGGTAGGTCTGCAGGAAAAGCGATACATCGGCAATGAACAAGATCAAACGCTTGAAGTGGATGCTGCCGTCTATCATTTGCTTTCGATTTGCCACCATCCGGAACTCTTGTTTACTGCCCAAATGACAGAGCACAAAGCCGAGAGCCTGCATACGAACTACTACTTCAATGCCGATGGCATTGTCTCTCTAACCATTCATTCACCGGAAGGTTCGCGGGCTCAGATCGCGCTTAAGCACTATGAGAAAGTAACGGACGTTACGGACCACTTGGAGAAAACCTGGAATCCGTATGCGACCAATTATGCCGACACGGAAGAATTCGTTGAGACTGCGCTAAGTAAGTCGAAGTACTTCTCCTTCATTGCTGCCCTGAACATGAAGAACTTGGTCAAGGCCGCCGAGCTCTTAACGACAGTTGGTTTGAACGAAGAGGATGCCCAGGATGCGGCCTCAGGGTTCATTAATAAGGGCCGATTCGTCACCTTCTGCTGCTCTAGAATTACCGATGAGGTAGAAGTATCTAAAATGATTATGTTTTATTTTGGCGTGAAGGCGTGCTGGATCATTGAAGTTCCAAGCGGAGAAGACACCGCACTGAAACTGACCAAAGCATCCGTAGAACAGTGTTTACAGCCCATGAAACAACTCATAATGACCCAATACGGAAGTCTCGCTACTTATTCATAAGGAGTGAAAGGATGAACAAGATTTCATTAAACGTTCATGTTCCGGCGGTTGGTCGTAAACATGACTTTCTAGTCCCGGAAATGATGAGTATTAGCAAAATCATTAGCCTCATGGTGAACATCCTATCCGAGGAGTACCCGGGGATCAGGATCGATTCCAAGCAATTATCACTTATGGATATGAGAAGCAACAAGGTCATGCAGCAGGCGTGTACTTGCAAACAGTTGGGAGTTATTAACGGGAGCAAACTGATGCTCTTATAAGGAGGTGATAAGTTGAATGGATTTTCGCATTAATTATTCACAAGTCGTAAGCCAAGCGAATCATATTCATGATTTGGCTCGCAACTTGAACACCAATGTAAGCGGGCTCGAGAACTTGATGCAGCAGATGAAGAGTGCTTGGAAAGGTCCCGCAGCGGAAGCGTGTTTGAAGCAGTGTGAATTATTAAAGACGGAAATGAACGCAACGTTCAGGCAAATGGAAGATGTCTCAAGTACGATCAAGCAAGTAGCAGATCGAATCCAGCGTGAAGACGAAGCTGCTGCCGAGAGGGCAAGGCGATTGTCCCAAGGGAAAATCGGCGGCGGTGGCGTTTTCAAATAAAACCTTATATCTGAAAGGAGATTTACGAATGGCAAACAACAGTATGCGAGTGGAAACAACGGATTTAAGAAATTCTGCGAAGTTGATTGAAGACAAGACAGGGAAGTATGTGCAGGAGTATTCGAAGATTTACAACGACGTTATTGCTAATCTCAAGGTAAACTGGCAGGGACAATCCAGCGAAGCATTCAATAGACAGATCGAGGGATATCGCAACGATTTCGACGAGCTCGCCACAGTATTAAAGAGCTATTCGGACTTCTTGGTGAAAACAGCGGATAAAATCGAAAAAACGGAAGATGCGCTGAAAAACGCTGCCAGCAACTTAAACTCAGGACGCTAATTCATAAAAAAGGGTGATTAAACATGGCATCGATTAAAGTGAATTCAACGGTAATGCGAGACAAAGCGGAATCTCTGAAAGGGATCGCGAAGTCGATCCAGACGTTCACGGAAGAAATGACGAACGAAATCAACCGTCTAAGATCCTCTTGGGAAGGCGACGTTGCCGAAACAACGGTTAAGAAATTTAACGACCTTAAGGATGATTTTGACAACCGTTTCAATACCATCAACGAATACGCCAATTTCTTAGTGAAAGCAGCTGAGGAATGGGATAAGGTGAACCAAGAAAATCTCCAAGCTGCAGAAAGCCAACGCAGCGACACCTAAGCAGCAGGATGCAAATAGACAGAATTTGCATGTCTGCGACGCTGTGGTTAAAGAGATGCAAATTCTGTCATTTGTACAACGCGCAATTACATAGGAGGTGATCTGGTGACATTCATTGTAGTTGATAGATCCAGATTTAGAGGCTTTGAAGGTACAGCGAAAAAGCTTAGCGGCGATGTAAGAAGAGTCCACGACGATCTAATTTCGACTGGACGCAATATGGATTGGGATATCCGCTCCTCAGCTGGAATCGATCGAACGATTGCCGCGTTGAATAATGATCTTGAGAAGCAAGCCGACGTACTGAATAAATTGGCCGCTTTCTTCGTCCATGCTTTACAGGAATATGAAAAGCTGGACAAAGAGCAGCTGGCGGAGATTCAGAAGGTCGTAGACCCTACGGTTGTTACTCCTCAAAATCAGAGTATTGTAAGTGATATCCTAAAGTGGTTTGGTACAAGTAATGGGCTTACACTATTGAAATTGGGTTTGTTATCTTCAAATCCTGGGCTAGCTAGTCTGTTATTGTCAGAAGAAGTAATAAGAAGGAATCTGTTAGGAAACAATTCTCCAACAACTAAGGATACTAACGATAGTTACCATGCATATAAGAAAGAGAACATTGGAAAAAATGGGAAGACAGGAATATATGCCGGGGGATATGAGCTTGACGATAAATCTGTAAAAGCCTATGTAGGGAAGGCTTCGGCAAGCGGGAAATATGGGATTACAGAAGGCGAAGTAAATACTTATGTAGGGAAAACAGAGGCAAATTGGGATGCGCATGCAGGATTGTGGACTAAGGACTATAATGAGACTACTAAAAAATGGGAGACAGGTAAGTTCAATCCTAATTTAACACTAGAGGGAGGCGTAGAGGTTGATCTGATTGAAGCAGAAGCGAAGGGGAAAGTTGGCAACGATGATCTTGCTCTTATCGGTGAGGCCAAAGGAACTGTAGGCTCCGCAGAAGCAAAAGCGGGAATAGAATTTGATTTGCAAAAACTTGAATTAGATGCCAAAGGTTCATTGAAAGCATCCGCCTTTGCAGGTGAGGTGAAGGGTGGATTTGAAATTCTTGGGTATGAAATAGGAATTAAATTAAAAGGTGATGCTCTCTCAGTAGGTGTAGAGGGAGAGGCGCAATTTGATGTCGAGCGTCAAAAGTTCAAGATAGGCGGAAGTGCATCCGCATTATTTGGTGCGGGGCTAGAATTAGAAATCGGTAAAAAATAGGTAAATATTCCGGAGTTGATGAATTGGGAGAGGGTAGAAGAAATTATTACGAGGTCAGCTTAACGCTAAAAGACATTATCTATTTTTTCCTATGCCGAAAAAAATGTCTAAAATGTAATGGGAAATTGAAAAGAGTTTATAAGACTGAATATGCTGGAATAGGGAAAAGGAACAATAGCTCCATCTTAAACACCACATATAAGGAATACGACCTCAATGAGGTCCAAATATTATATCAGTGTATAGTGTGCGATTCTGTTTTCCCGATATCAAACTTAAGTACGAGTATGAGGAGGAAATGACCATGAAAGATTTATTGCCTATTGGTTCAATTGTCTTATTAAAGGATAGTACGAGAAGAGTAATGATTACTGGTCGAGTACAAAAGGAAGTTGGGCAGGATGCTAAAACATGGGATTATTGCTCATGCCTTTATCCGGAAGGAAATATTAATCCTGAGCAATCTTTTTTATTTGATCATGAGCAGATCGAAAGAGTATATTTTATAGGTTTTCAAGACGAAGAGGAATTTGCATTTATGGACTACCTAAAGCAATTATATGACAAACAATAGAGGTAAGCGGATATGGAACGATTCTGGAAAGTGTGTCAAATTAACACTTCCGTAATGTCTCATATAGGTCGAGTTCGCTCGAATCATGAGGACAACTTCTTGCTGAACAATGGATCTTATATCTCCGAAGAACAGCAAAAAACCATTATCATTAATGGTAACTCTTTGAATCCTGAGTCATTTGTTTCTGCGCAATATTCGGCAAATAACGCTGCGAAGGGTATTTTTGCTGTTAGTGATGGTATGGGGGGACACAATGCGGGCGAGGTTGCTAGCCTGCTTGCTGTAGCTTACTTAAATAATGCCAGAAATTATATATTAAATACGGAGCAAATTGAGGCTTCAGTTGAACGTTATCAACAATATGTGAACCAAGTGAATCGAGAAATATGTAACAAGGCTCACCGAAATTCCGGTTTAGATGGCATGGGAGCAACCTTATCTTCTTTGATATTAAAAAATGATAGTGTGGTCGCTGTGAATATTGGCGATAGCCGTGTATACAAGTACGACGGAGAGAATCTTCTGCAAATGACCAAAGATCATACAGAGGGCCAAAGACTATTGGATTTGAAACTATTAACGGTTAAAGAAGTGGAGAGCTTTAAGTCTAGGAAAGCATTAAGTCGTTATCTCGGAATGAATGACGATTTCGCTATATTAAAGGGAGAAGCAACAGATATTTTCCCGATCCATCAAAGAGAGTGGTTTTTACTTTGCAGCGACGGTTTGAGCGATGTAGTATTTGATTCGATGATTGAAATGATACTAGGTCAATTCTATAAATTCGGGAATATCAAAGAAGCTGTACAGACCTTAGTAAAAGCAGCGCTTGATGGCGTGAACGGCAGACATGGAGGAAGCGATAATATAACAGCAATGATAGTTGAAATATCACCATCATCCGAATCATGCAGGGGGAAGTGAGTATGGAGAATCCGAAGGATCTGACAGGACAAATGATTTTGGGTTATCATGTTGAAGAGCAAATTGGCTCCGGTGGCTTCGGCACCGTTTATAAAGTGTCAAAGACCAATGTGAGTGGTGAGTTTATTTATGCAATGAAGCATATTACGATTCCGACAGAAATGCAGTACAACGATGTACTGAGTTCTATGGGGGGGGATTATTCCAAGGCGGATAACTATTTTACATCGGTGCTTACCGACATCATTCACGAAATTAATATTTTAAGTTCATTGTCAGAGAAAAATAGTAATCACGTCGTTATCTACTATGATAATGAAATTGTTAAACAGGAAAGCCCCTTGAGATATGATATTTATATACGAATGGAGTATTTGACTCCGCTGACAGCCTATGCAAGAACCCATGAGATGAAAGTTATGGATATTCTAGATTTGGGAATTGATATTCTTTCGGCTCTAGATCTCTGCCATTCCAATCATATTATTCATAGAGATATTAAGGATGATAATATATTTGTAAATAAAGATGGAAAATGTAAACTTGGTGATTTCGGAATCGCCAAAGTTTTGAAGGATACATCAAGAGCTGCTTCAGTGAAAGGAACCCCTGCCTTTATCGCGCCTGAAGTTTACTCCGGCCAAGAAGAGTACAGTCATATTGTTGATTTGTATTCACTTGGCATTGTTTTGTATAAATTATTGAATTATTCTAGACTACCATTTCTGCCTGATTATCCAGCGACTTATGAAATGGATGACGTTGATCGCGCGATCGGAAGACGCTTATTAGGTGAAATTCCGGATCGCCCGGCAAACGCGCGAAATGAACTGGGTGACACTCTTGTTAAAGCTATTTCTTCGAAGGAAAATAGGTTTAAGAATGCGAAGGAATTCTCAGATGCACTAGTAGAAATTAAGCATCGTTTGCCAAGGGAAGAGCTTGAACGAGTTATCAATAAGCATATTGTTGTAGCCACAGCTAACCACCAAACGAAACGTCCCAATAGCATGGGTTTTCGAGATGCGAGTTCCAAAGATTATGATCAAACAATCGGTGCCAATGTGTTGGGAAATGCATCAGGGAAACAAATTTTAGGCGATAAATATACAAATACTATTGATCATATTAATAACAAGGATCTGTTCAAGTCCGTAGGCGCCACTCCAATTTATTCAACACAAAATGTGGCAGCTGGAGCTGAGTCTCAAGCTCGAGAGAACCTATTTACGATGCCTGATGATCCTTTGTCGAGACCAACGGAAAAAATATATCGTGAATATACTGCACCAATTGAAAAGAAGGATTTCATATGGGCGATTTATTTGGCCCCCGTTATCATTGGCCTTATTGGCATTATCCTGTTTTTTGCTGTTGTTCCTCAGGCGATCGGAAAGCTGATCCCGCTGAACGATTTGCTCGCAGGTAATTTTGATAAAATGTTGAGTGTCAATAACCTAAGTTCGCTGTTGAGTAAGAAAATGTTAGTTTTTAGAGCCCTATTTTATCTGATATTTGTGGCTTTTGTTACTTCTTTGTTTTTTGTAGGGAAACAATTACAAAAGAAAAAGGAGCCGAATGCTCTAGGTGCTATTCTTCGTGGCAAAGAACCTTACTTTAAAATGCTAGTGATCAGCGGATCTATGAATGAAGCCAGAAGAACAATGAGAAATAATGCTGATGTGAATAAGATGCAAGAGAGAATCAAAAGGCTTGAGGAACAACTGAAAAGCGAGACGGACTTCGGATGCGGCAATGATCAGATTACCGACTGCGAGAATGATATCGCCGAAAAAATTCGATTTCTAACCGAGATCATTAGTAGTCTCTCTAATGATGAGCAATTAACAAGGAAGTTACATATTGCCGAAAAAACTGCTTTGAGTTTGGTAAGTTTACTTAGAATTAGGCGTGAAATGACAATAACTAAAAATCAACATGTAAGTACAAATAAAGTCGGTTTATTTGCGATCCTTTTAATCATCATTGTTTTTGTAATCATGTTCATGATCCCAATTAACAAGTCTAAAGCCGATTTGAGTGTTTCGAATGATTCGAGTAGTAATTTGGCAACGAATAGTCCAACAACTAGAAGCAGTTCGTCAGATTTATCAAAAGTGAATCAAGATTTGTCCCAATCTGTTTCAGGAAGTAATTTAAATGAAGAACAGAAGAAAAAGATACCAGATGTCGTCAGTGGTACTACAGTGCAAACAAATGCACCTGTTTCAACGACGTGGATATCTGATTTGAATTCTGATTTGTTGGTTATTAATATCGATATTAAAGCAGCAGATTTAGCAAATACTTGTATTACCTTCAATAAAAAATGGGGAAGTACAGTAAAAAAAGCATCAAGTGATGCGTTTTTTAGCAAATCAAATGATTATGAGAATATAAGAGATATTGAGATTACACTTGGCTCCATGAAATTTTGGAGTGAGGCAATTTTGGACAGTAAAGGATCTGATTCATTAGAGCTGGATTCTTTGAAAAGCTCACTGAATAAGCTTAAACGCATTACAGATCAAAAAAGCTAGTAATATTTTTTGGTTTATCATTTACTAGATTGGGCATCCTTTTACAAGATTTGGAGATTCTAGTGAAGAGGTGTCTTTTTAGTAAGCGTAAACTAGTCCCCACCTTGTTGTTAAAGGATAGGGGCTATTTTACGCTATGTATTAAATACACGGCAGGTCAAGGGCAGTGTCTGAAGACCAAGGAAGCAGTTTATCGAGCGCTTCCTTATCGTTTGGGTTTGCCAGCTGAGGTAATATCTCAAACACATAGGTCAAATAGACAAAGGGATTCAATCCATTCTCCTTGGCTGTTTCGATGCATGATTTGGAGGAGATCCAGGCGGAGTTCAATTTGTTTAAGTTGCAGGTATAGCAGAAGCGGAAAATAGACATTTCGACATTATTGCTTGGCTTCTTGATTCCAAAGGAACACACTATAGTGGTGACTATTTTCTTAAAAGATTTTTAAAGCTAGTTTCTTCCAAATCAGATCATCAAAACGCAGCTACTCCGATTAAGATTGATGTTTGGAATTATGGAGAACTGTAAGTCAAACAGGAGTGGTTCCGGTTATTGAATCTAGTTTTAATGAAATACGGATTTTCACCGGTAATTGTAAAAGCCGCAAACGATCCTCGTTTGAGATATTATGAAACTTTAGAATTAGCAAGTATAGGCCATGATGTAAAACGATTCATTCAGTTAATTGCTGGGTGTGTAGAGGATAGTTTGCAAAGATATATTGGAGCAGTAAAGTGATTTTTTATCTGATAAAACCCTATCCTTATATCTTAGGATAGGGTAGTTTGGAAGTGGCATAAAGGGCAAATTATTGCTCCTCTATTGCAAAATATTGGTGGAAAATTGGTGTTAAACTGGTTATAAAGTGTAGCAGTAACCCACTATAAGCTGCCTACTAGAGCCGATAGTAGAGTCGAAGAATCCTGTAAAATCAAGGCTTCAGGCGGATTGAAACAGGTTCTAGCCGAAGGCCGAATTGACTCGCATACGGTGCATGTATGTGCTTATTAATTTAAAATCAATCAGTTACATAGAACAAATATGAGACTGCCTTAATTGGTGGTCTCTTTTGAATGGGGCTAAAATTAGTTGGAGTTCGGGTGATGTGTGTACACCGAGCTTTTATGAAACGCAGTAGGAGGAGCTGCAGGAATGGCGAGAGAAGCGGCGTGTGGGTAAAGTTAAGGTGACGCTGGATCGGGAGCATTTGGATTTGGGTAGTGAGGTTTTGGGGATTGGAGTGGAGTAGGATGGAGGGCTATCGAATAGGGTCTATAAACGGTTTAAAACAAATCGCTTCACCAGCTAGTGGGTAGGGGGATAATAAAAGAGCGACTAAGGAACTAGCGGGCAGTCAGCAGGATAACCTAGCAAGTCTGGAAGAAGCGTTTCCGACGTCGGTGAATGATCAAATAATCGATTAACAGCAGGCACCCTCCGTGGTGCCTTTTTTGTGTTGTAGAATAACGTGCGGGAGAGTGAACGAATGTGATTGGGTTGGCCTTATTCGACGGCGGATACCGGGTGTCTTTGTTTCGTCTCGGTGTAATGGCCCGAGTGGCCGATGAAGGGTTACACCACACCTGTTTTTTTCATCAATTTTTAAAAAAGTCGGGAGAATGAATTGAGGCTTTTATTAAATTTCGACAAAGTCAGAGGGAAATTCTTCCTTCCGGCGAAGTCATTAGAGTTGGTGTTTAAAAAGGTATTAAGGGTTCCTAGACTTTATATATTAGTTTAAATAGTCAATATGCCATATATCTAGGTAGAAACGGAGCTGCAATGAGAATTTATTTTACCGTAAAAAGTGTCGGTAAGAGAAAGCCTTTCTTGATGAAGAAGGAATACATCCTCGCATCTGTACCATGTACTCTCAGGGAGTTAATTACTGAAATTGTCGCTCACCATGTACGAGAATATAATGAACGGACTGAGGAGAGCCAACTCTTAGCATTTTTAACTGAAGAAGAAATTAACGCTAAAGGAATTGAAGGGAAAGTGGGGTTCGGCTCAAAGTATGATGATAGACAGGCGAACGAAGAAGAATCCATTCAAACTGCGCTTTTAGCCTACGAGGATGGGTTGTACCGGGTGTTTTTACGCGAAGAGGAAGTCTCCGATCTGAGTTCAAGGATAGACATTCAGGATGGGGATGACATTACATTTATTAAATTTACGATGTTAGCCGGCCGACTTTGGTAATGGAGGGAACCTAATTGCTATTTTTTCAACGGGAAGACGAAACAACCAAGCAACTGGAACTAATGATATTTGAGAAATTGGATAAGGCGCCTCGAGAAAGACGCATGACCTATCAAGAGATCGGTGCACTTCTCGATCAAATTTATGCGCAAGAAACGGGGGATTCTTATTTTGCCCCTTTCGTTTCTATCCTCAAACAAAAGGCTGGTGAGTATCCGGCTGAAATCATGCGGTATTTATCCATACATATAACTGAGTACCCCTACAGCACTGGGTATGTACGCAGGCCATATCGTACGAAGAACCCTCGTGTTCATGTAGAAAATATGGTTCGTAAGCTGTTTGCTCTATACGATCTCACTAGGACCAACTTTTCGCTCATAGAGTACCTCACGACACCAATCAACCAAATTGACAGTTCGATGGTTTCCTATATGCTTGCTTTTGAACTAGATCAAAACAATCGTAAAGTGTTTGATGCCCTTAAGGAGATTTTATTTGGAGATAACAACACTGCTCTACTGAATCGGGCTATGATTCGAGGCATCTTCTTCTGCCATCAAGAAGAGGCTCATCAAATGCTCAGCCAGATGCTGATCGCTGCGCGACTGCAGGAGGGCTTGCGCCAAAGTATCGTCGAATCCATGGACGAGGGCACGATTGAAGCCTTGACGTATTTACTTAAGGTCATTATCGACAATGATTTCATCCGTTACAGCTCCGTCATTCGTGCACTGGATGTATGGACGGGCCTTGCGCTTGAAGCGGCTAATACCAGGGTCGTCAAGCAATGCATCGAGTATGCGCACACGTGTTTGAACGATGACGATCTTTGTCATGAGTGGTCGGGAAGTAATGATGTTCATAAGCTGTATTTCTCCCTATGGGCTACGGCCGCTAGAGAAGAGGATCGACTCCATGACCTAATCAAGCACATTATGGAAAATGGCGCAACGTACCAAAAAATCACAGTTCAATATTTCCTGGCACAAAGTCAAAATAACGAACTGCGTTTTTCCCTTTCCGTTCCCTATATAGCGCAATCCGACTTGGAGCTGCAGTCGCTTGTCATTGCCAATTACGTGTATAAGTGGTCAAGCATTTGGCGAGCTCATCCGGATTATGAAACCATAAAAAACAAACCTATCGTCGAACGAGTCGCCATACTAGAAAGGAAAGAGGAGAGGGTCCGGCAATTCGAGCTATTTAAAACGATGCTGGTCCACATGCCGAAGCAGGAGGTGGTGGAAAAGTCGAAAGTTTTTGACTGGATGACATATTCCCACTCCACCGATGCAATCGCCAATAAGATGCTGTATCTCACGGCTTATGATCTGGACTCTGATTTGACCGCTCAGGTTATAGCCCTTAAGGATCGGGTCAGTCCCGACCTACGTAATGCTTTGATCCGGTCCTTTACGAGCGATGTAACCAATCCGGTGCAGAGACAGTTTCTTTTGGACTCCTTATCCGATAAAAGTATATCCAATCGTGAAGCGGCGTTAACTAGAATTAACGAAATGAAGATTACTCCGCTGGATGCCGAAATGATTCAAGGTCTTTTAAAACTAAAGACCGGCGCGCTTCGGCAAAGCGCCATCAAGATTCTGCTAAAGCAGGACTTAGATCAGCTTGACCATTCCATTGAAATGCTTCTCGAGAGTCCAGTGGAGCTGCAGCGTTTAGGCGCTTTGGAGATGCTCTGTGTGTTGAAGGAAGATGATCAGCGAGTTACCCAGTTTGAGCGGGTGAAGCATCACGTTGCGTCCATTAAGGAGCCATCTGATAAAGAGCGTTTACTGGTAGATCGCTTGCATCAAGAGGAGCAGAAGGGCCTCCATAACGGTTTCGGTTTATTCGATCTAAATAGGGAACAGGACCTCCACAAGCTTCCGGACTATCCAGATGTCCGCGTAAAAGACTTCTTTGAGATGTCGATCGCAAAGATCAAAGCGTTTCTACAAGGCTTATCGGATTTGATCCATACAAATCGGGACTATGAATATACAGTCGAAGGGTATGCAGGCAGTAAGGAGAACCATCTGCTGGGAGCAAGGTTGGATCGTCTAAAGGGATACCAGAAGCAAGAGCGTGAAAAGACATACTTGGAAGGTTATCCGCTAGCGGAAGTATGGGAGCACTACCTACAAGAGAGCGAATGTACGCCTCAAGAGCTCACTCAGATTGCTTTTTATTTCACTTCGGAACCCCTTTATAAGTACGTTACGGATAAACTGATAAGCTGGGAAATGAATCGGTATAAGCCATTGGGAGAATGGGGGAAGGAATTTATATCGGAACTGTATCCAATGGAAACGATTCATGCTTTCTTTGAATTTATCCCTAACCTGCCGTATCTCCAGCAAGTTCGGCAAATCCTATTTGCCTACTTCCATGACAGTGATAAGGAAGAACGGTTCTCTATGTCCAGCAAGATCCTAAATAAAATCATCGGAGCTTTGCAAAGGATGGAGCTGGAGGAAAACTCGAAAGCGTGGTCTAGCCTTACGTCACCATGGAGCTCCTGGTCTGGCAGTCTCACCTATGACGATCATTCATTTCTTGAGTATTTCGCGATGACGCTGAATCTCGATAGGCTTACTCATTATGAAGATTTTCACCCGGAGCTCAAAGAGTTTGTCCGAGCACATGATTTGGGCCTCATTGATGATGATGAACTTTATAGAGAACTCATGACTCGAAAACGAAGGAGCCAGCAGCACATCAGAACGATCACCGAGAAGAGGATCGACTTTGTGAAGGAAAATTCCTCGATACATAGGTTTAAGGAGAAAGTACTCTCCGTAATTCTGGAATTGGAACTGAATCGTGGTGATTTACCAACGGACGTATCCGACCTCGCGATGGGTATAAGCTATTATGAGGGGATCGAATACTTCATAGCCATTTTATCTGGCCTCGACCAGGATGCGTTTGTGCGTGGTTATATTTACGGCAATCGGACCAAGAAGGAGGCTCTTAGCCATCTTCTTCGCGTCTGTCATCCGAAAGAAGGCGACGATGCTCAGAAGCTCGCAGAAATGCTGAAAGGGAAAAGCATTTCCGATAAGCGGCTGCTGGAGGCAGCGATGTACGCTCCGCAATGGATCGAGCTTGTATCCGAGCATTTGAAGTGGAACGGACTTCGAAGCGCCGCGTGGTACTTTCATGCCCACGTCAATGATAGCTTCTCCGCAGAGAAAGAAACGATAGTCGCCCACTATTCACCGATCTCGCCTGCGGAATTCAACGATGGGGCATTCGATATCCATTGGTTCAAGGATGCTTATCAGGAATTAGGCGAGAAGCGATTCAACGTGCTGTATCAATGTGCCAAATATATTTCCGCAGGAGCCAATCACCGTAGGTCCCAGTTGTTCGCGGATGCTGTTCTTGGCAAACTGGACCTGAATGAAATCCGGGCTTCTGTGGAGGCCAAGCGGAATAAAGACCATCTGCTTAGTTACAGCTTAATTCCGATTGGCCAAGATCGCGACCGGGATGTGCTCGGAAGATATGAATATATTCAGCAATTTCTCAAAGAGAGCAAGAAATTCGGTGCGCAGCGCAGTGCCAGCGAAGCAAAAGCTGCGATCATTGCACTCGATAATTTGTCTCGAAACGCAGGGTACCAAGATGTGATTCGGCTCAAATGGGATATGGAAGCACGGAAAATGGAAGAGATACTTCATCTACTCGAGCCGATGGTGATTGATGATATGGAAGTGAAGCTTGTTATCGATGAGTCCGGCCGAGCAGACATTGAGGTAGCCAAGCAAGGCAAGATACTGAAATCCTTGCCCTCCAAGTACAACAAGCACCCTTATATTGTTTCCTTGAAAGAAACGGTCACTAGCTTAAGGGATCAATATAAGCGGGCGAAGAGCGAATTTGAGAAATGTATGGAATCGGAGAGCACCTTTACACTTAAAGAGCTTTCGAGTTTGTTGAAGAATCCTACAATCGCTCCTCTTCTTCGAACACTTGTCTTTAAAACCGGAGATAGACTCGGGTTCTATGAAGACGGTCATTTAGTCGACGCGACTGGCGGTGGAGCTTACCCTTTGTCCACTGAAGATATTCTTTGCATTGCGCACCCATTCCATCTGTATAAAAGCGGAGAGTGGAGCCTGTACCAGAAGTCTCTTTTCGATCGGCAGTTGAAACAGCCGTTCAAACAAGTATTCAGAGAGCTGTATTTGCCAAATAAAGACGAGTTGGAGAACGGTTCAGTTACGAGACGGTACGCCGGCCATCAAATTCAGCCAAAGCGGGCTGCCGCTCTGCTGAAAACTAGGCTTTGGACAGTCAGCTACGAAGAGGGATTGCAGAAGGTATTCCATAAAGAGAATATCATTGCACAGGTATATGCCTTAGCGGACTGGTTCTCACCTTCAGATATCGAGGCGCCTACCCTTGAGACTGTCTCTTTCATGGATCGCAAAACATATAAGCCGCTTGAAATCAGCAGCATTCCTGGCATTATCTTCTCGGAAATTATGCGGGATGTGGATCTGGTCGTGAGTATAGCACACGCTGGCGGTGTTGATCCTGAAGCGAGCCTAACAACGATTGAACTTCGAAAAGCAATCGTCATTGAATCTTTGAGGCTCATGAAGATTACCAACGTACGCTTGGAAGGAAACTTCGCCCGAATTACCGGAACGCTTGGAGAATACGGGGTTCATCTAGGGAGCGGAACAGTACAGAAGCAAGCTGCCGGCACTCTGTATATCTTGCCTGTCCATTCCCAACATCGTGGCAAGTTATTTCTTCCGTTTATGGATGAAGACCCAAAAACATCAGAGATACTGTCCAAAATAGTGATGCTCGCACAAGATACGAAAATCAAAGATCCGCATATTTTGGAACAGCTTAAAGGGGTGCAACACGTTTAAAAACTTCGGAGCGGGTTATTTAAAGTAAAAGATTAATAGGGTTTTGACTAATTGGGGACGCGAAATGTTGCGTCCCCAATATTTATTGTAAAGAAACTTTAATTTATTATGAGTAGAATGTTTAATGCTCGCATGGATAAATGAACAGGGGTTCGATTCTACATGCCTTTCTGAATCCTTTTTCCAACGTGAAGAATCCGCTGTTCAGGCGTGACGAAGTAAACTTTCAGTGATTATTTTGCTAAAGAGTGCCGCTTTTCGAAAAAATGCGACATTTTTCGAGGGAAATGTTAGAAATATAGAGAATTTCACTTTATTCCACTTTGCATAAAAGCCAGAATCTGATAGGATATAAAGAAATACGATAGACTTAGTGAGAATTAAAAGGAGGCACCTTTCCATGGAAAAAATGATGCTTGATTCCATACAAGAAATGACGCATCTGGATCAACTCGAGGCTGAAGCGATTTATATTATACGAGAAGTAGCGGCGGAATGTGAAAATCCCGTGATGCTGTATTCGATCGGGAAGGATAGCTCGGTGATGCTGCATTTGGCGCTGAAGGCTTTTTATCCTGAGAAGCCGCCATTTCCTTTCATGCATATTGATACAACGTGGAAGTTTAAAGAAATGATCGAATTCCGCGATCGCAAAGCAAAAGAATTCGGGATCAAGATGATTGTTCACTCCAATCAGGAAGGGATTGAGCAAGGGATCAACCCAATGGATCATGGTTCCGCGTATACGGATATTATGAAAACCCAAGCTCTGAAGCAGGGATTGGACAAATACGGATTTACGGCTGCTTTTGGCGGCGGAAGACGTGATGAGGAGAAGTCGCGCGCGAAAGAGCGGATTTTCTCGTTCCGGAATAAAAACCATGCGTGGGATCCGAAAAACCAACGGCCGGAAATGTGGAAACTTTTCAACACAAGAATTAATAAAGGAGAAAGCATCCGCGTCTTCCCAATATCCAATTGGACAGAAAAAGATATTTGGCAATACATTCGCAGAGAAAACATTGATATTGTACCTCTCTATTTTGCAAAAGAAAGACCCGTCGTCAATCGCGATGGACATATGGTCATGGTGGATGATGATCGCTTGAGACTCGAACCTCATGAAAAAGTTGAAATGAAGAAGATGCGGTTTCGCACATTAGGCTGCTATCCTCTTACTGGCGGAGCTGAGTCGGAGGCGGATACGATAGATGCCATTATCGAAGAAACGCTTGGTGCGGTTTCATCCGAACGGACAACTCGAGTTATTGACCAAGAAGCGGCGGGAAGCATGGAAAGACGTAAACGGGAGGGTTATTTCTAAAATGAAAAGTCTGCTTAAATTTATCACTTGCGGAAGTGTAGACGACGGGAAATCCACCTTAATTGGACATATGCTTTATGAGGCTAAGCTTTTGTTCGCTGACCAGGAAAGAGCGTTGGAGCTGGACAGCAGACTTGGCAGCCGCGGCGGCAAAATTGACTATTCCTTGCTTCTTGACGGGTTGCTGGCCGAGCGTGAACAAGGGATTACGATTGATGTGGCTTATCGGTATTTTACGACGGATCACCGCTCCTTCATCGTAGCGGATACGCCGGGGCACGAAGAGTATACACGTAACATGGCTGTAGGGGCATCTTTTGCCGATCTTGCCATCATTCTTGTGGACGCAAAGAAAGGCGTTATTACTCAAACCAAGCGCCATACTCGGATTTGCGCACTCATGGGCATTAAACATCTTGTTTTAGCTGTGAACAAAATGGATTTAGTAGGTTTTGATCCTACGAGATTTGAAGCGATCAAACAAGAGTTCTCGCAATTGACCGCTGAGTTTCACTTTGAAAGCATTCAGGTGATTCCTGTTTCTGCTACAGAAGGGGATAACATTACGAAAAAATCACTAAATACGTCGTGGTACGAGGGGCTTGCTTTGCTGCCGTATTTGGAAAATGTGGACGTTCATCAAAACGACGACTCAAAGCAATTTATGATGCCGATTCAGCGTGTATGTCGACCGGACCATACGTTCCGCGGTTTCCAAGGCCAGATTGAGGCTGGGAGCATCGCGGTTGGCGATGAGTTGACGACTCTACCTAGTCGTGAAAAAGCGAAAGTCAAACGTATCTTAGTGACAGACCAAGATAGGGATTCAGCCTTTGCTGGACAACCCGTAACCATTCAATTGGATCGGGAAGTTGACGTTTCGCGGGGCTGTGTATTTACGAAGGACAGTCAAATCAAAGAGGCGGATCGTTTCTCCGCTACGATTCTTTGGATGGATGATTCCGTACTGACGCCAGGCAAGAATTATCTGGTCAAAGTAGGAACGAAAGTCCTGCCAGGTACCGTGACGGCAATTAAACATAAAATCGATATTAATACAGGCAACACTGTCTCAGCCGATCATCTTGTCAAAAATGAAGTGGCAAAATGTGAATTTTCATTATCGGACGACATCGTTTTTGATTCCTTTGAACATAATAAAAGCATTGGCGGATTTATTCTGATCGATCGTGTAACCAATATGACATCCGCTTGCGGAGTGATTGACCAAGCCCTTCTAAGCTCTGACAGCTCTGTACAGCTAGATGCGGAAATCACCAGAGATGTTCGTGCCCAGCAAAAAGGACAGAATCCATTAACCCTCTGGTTCACCGGTGCGGTTTCGGATAAATCAACGCTTGCGAAGGAAGTCGAAAAACGTTTGGTATCGACAGGCCACCATACCATGTTACTGGGGAATGGCCAGGGAGAATCGTTGCAGCGATTAGCAGAAGTTGCTAAATTAATGAACGATGCTGGACTTATTGCATTGGTATCGAATAATTCCCCTATCGAAGACGACCGAGAAACCGCGCGAGACATCATTGGCAAAGAATATATTGAAGTTTATGTAAACAGACCTCTTCCAGGCAGCCGGGGCACAAATGATACACCTGGGAACCCGGAAATCGAAGTCGATTTAAGCAAGTTTTCAACCGAAGAAGCTGCAAATTATGTAGTGAAACGAATTATCAGATATTTAATCAATGAGAGTAGTCGTGGACAATTCCTTAATTTCTAATGCGAACATAACCCGTATTTGGTAGCGCAATCGAGCAATGAAATAGTCTTTGCAAAATAGTATCCCTACATCATCGTGAATAGTGATGTAGGGATATTTTTCTTATGTCCGCGGCAGGGGGGCGTTTGAATATTGGGCTAAAAGATGCTAATTTTGTGATACGATTATTAGCAATTTAAATCCTTTCAGAAAAGAGAGCCAAACACGATGATCAAAATAATCAGGTCGAAAGTAGAAGCCGAGCTTCAGGCCTTCGTCGGGACTGACGCATATATCCACAGCGAAGCGACTTCATTTGTCTTCGTTCGCAATTTTAAGGTCAAGGTTACTCATGTCTTTATAGCGGGGGAAGGCCCTTTTCGTGCCGCTCTGCGATTCGATGGACATGGCTGGCTGCGAATGGAGGCGCTGACGCATTATGAGGTAGATGGAAATGGTCGTCTCTTGCTGGCCGGATATGATGACAGAGGTCGGATGAATGTTGCTCTGCACTTGGGAAAGGAGCCGTTTCCAGAATGAACAATATCGATAAAGGCAAAAAGCTCCTCGCGGTGTTTGCACATCCTGACGACGAGTCGTTTATTTGTGGAGGTACTCTTGCCAAATACGCCAGCGAGGGGATCGACATTACGCTGGTGAGCGCCACTCGAGGTGAAATGGGACGACGCATGGGTAATCCACCCTATCTCAACCGGGAATCGATGGCGGCTGCCCGCGAAATGGAACTACGGCAGGCTTGCGAGAGCCTGGGCATCCGGCAGCTCCTATTTTTGGATATCCGCGACAAGACAGTTGAGTTTGTCGATGAGGATAGCCTGACAGCACGGATTGCGACTCTCATTAACGAAGTGGATCCCGATGTCGTGCTTACGTTTCACGAAAAGCTGGGTGGGCACCCAGATCATTGCGCAATTGGAAAAGCGACGACGGCTGCTTTTGGGCGAACTGGACATCGGGGCGCTTTATATTTCATTACATTCGGAGGCGCGATGGAGCGTCCGGAGCGGTACGGGTATTCCCGTAAAGAGGTCATCAAAATCGACGTGCATGATCATCTGGAAGCAAAGCTCGCCGCGTTTCGGGCCCACCGCTGCCAGACCGAAATCGACGAATGGGTATGGCTGCCCGACCATGAGGCGCTATCGAAATTCGGCAGACATGAATACTTTTTGAAGGCGGATAGGGAGGCTTCGGCGCGGGTTCTCGATGATTTATTTTAGCATCTCTCTCGGATCACAAGGGCTGCCACAGCATAAAGGAGCACGCGTATACTAACGAGCTAGCAATTTCTTTAATTAAAATCTAGATTCTAACTAGTTATTAAGCTCAGCCTCCCCGGATCAAGCGGCGGAGGTTTTTTTGTTGCTTAAGAAAACGAAGAGACGGTGATAGGATTTTATGCACGATTTCAAGCGAATTTTATAGCCAAAATGAGAGACATTCGATGGTAAATGGTATATTATTACTATTTATAAGGTGCTTTAATTTAGTACTCTTCTTTTTTATGGAGTGTTATATTTTTCTTTTTCCAACACTCAAATTGTTTTTTCTCAATTCCAAGTTGCTTAATAACCATTTCAATGTTTATTTCCATTTTTTTCATACCACAACCCCCCGAAATTAAAATAGAATAGACCATCTCCTAAAGAAGATGGTCGGTTGCACTAACAGCTCCAACGAATCAAAGTGCCCAGATAAAGATTCGAATTCATAGCTCCCAAATTTGATTTCTTGCTCTATCTACTGCTATCAATGTTAGACTTAATAAAGAAAGAGATGAATTAAGATATGAAAACCTTTGAAAAACTAATTCAAAATGTGTATTTCTTTGAAGGATACGAACAAAAGGATATTGAATTACTTGCACCCCTTTTTAAGGAACGACGGTTCACCAAAGGCAACATTCTGTTTTTGGAAGGTGACCTAGGGGAAGAATGCTATCTTATAAAATCCGGTGTGGTTAAAATTTTTCGTATGGATGAAGTGAGAGAAATAACCTTAGCGTTATTAAGAAAAGGCGATTATTTTGGTGAAATGGCAATGATGCAAAAAGGCTTGACCCGATCAGCAACCGCGGAGGTAATAGAAAGCGGCATTATTTATTCCTTAAAGCGAACAGACTTTCTTCATTTTTTAGAGAACAACCCTAAAATGAGTATCAAGCTTCTGGAAGAAACTATGGAACGTCTTCGTAATGCGAATGATCAAATTTATGATTTGACTTTCCGTGATTTAAAGTCTCGTCTAATAAAGATTATTATGCGTCTTGCAGAGGAGCACGGTGTCCACTCTCAAAAGGGAATTATCATTCCCTTTAAGCTGACACATCAACAATTAGCGAACATGGTAGGCGCTATTCGTGAATCAGTATCCAAATTGCTACAGGAAATTCAAGAAGAGCAAGTTATTAGTATTGAAAACAAAATAGTGACTGTCCTGAAGCGCGACTAGTCTTCCTTACAATCTATATATTAGATATAAGTATTATATTGTAAAAATTAGACATAAATCTGTAGTCTGGATTACAAAATTATTGAAAATTAACAGAACATTCCCATCTACTAAAGAACCCGAACGATTACACAAATCGTTCGGGTTCTTTTGCTTCTTAGCCATTTTTAAACGGGATAATCCGTTAGAACTCACATATTGAACCCTACTGCATGAAAATATATGAAAGGTGTTTATCCCAAGACAGGAAAAGTTACGCATTCACATAACTTCGAAATTCCACATATAAAAATAGGTGAATCACGCTTGTAGATCTTTCATAATGAGGAGAAGTCCATGATCTTAATCGAAGGTACCAGCCAAATAGCCTTTGGAGAAGGTACGCTGTCTGAGTTAGAACTAACCATTTATCAAAAGAAGCAGAGCAGCCCTATTGAGTATCGGTATGATTCCGTTTATACCCTGTTGTTTGAACTGTACATGCGAACACAGATTGCGGAGTCCGCGAAAGAGCTGAGTAAAGCTCGTGTCTATTTTGCAGATTTCAAAAAAACGCTATGTAACCCGATGTATTGGCACTTAACTAATCAAGGAAGGTTCCAGCTGAATAGCGGATGTGCTCCACAAGATGCGATACGGGATATATTTACAAATGGCAGCTCTTACGCATTCGAATGCTCAATGGCTGTTGTCGTCGTCTTGTACAAAGCCCTATTAGAATCCATAGATCCTAGACAATTCGATATATTGTTCGCGGACCTTTTATTATTTGATTGGCATTCCAACAGCAAATTGCACCTAATCGACCGGACATACAAGGAGGAAGCTGTGATTGGTGATGTGCTCTATTTTGAGAACCCCGACTTTGTACCCACGGTACCCTGGTGGAAAGGAGAAAACGTCGTCCTGATGGAAAACGACCTTTTTTATGGACATGGACATGGCCTCGGAATTATTTCTGGGGAAGAAGTCATTAAAGTCCTGAATAACAACAGAATGCTTGGCAGTACACAATCGGCATTTCTGACAGATCGTTATGTTCATCCGGATTTCTCTTACTTCGCAGAATTTCAGCATCGTGTACGGGAGAAACCCATTATTGCGAAAGTAGGAGACTGGATTTATGTTCGAAACAACCGGGTTTTTAACAAAATAAGTTAAATGAGCCCAATTTATATAGACAATGCCCTATTTGCGAGACCCTGCATATGATGACGTATGCCTACTCCAGAAGGGAGAAAGAAAATGACAAATCGCAATTTATCAACGGAGGATAACCTCCCTATTTATCAAGCTGCAACAAGGACGGAGACCTACCATCCTGCTCAACAAACTCCGATATTGACGGAGACCTACCATCCAGCTCAACAAGCTCCAACGGGAGATAACCTCCCTATCTATCAGCAGCCTGCAGCAGCACCGGGAGCGCATTATCCAATGAATCCACATCACGAACATACTCATTATACACAGCCTCACCATGTTTACCATCCGCATCATCATTACCATCACCCACAACACCATCATGCCTATCATCCCATGCATCATCTTGCGTACCATCCGATGCATCATCACGTTGCCTACTACCCACACCATCATTACATGCATCATCATCCCATGCATCATCTTCAACACCATATTCAGCATCCTCAACATACACAACATCACCATCATACAGGGCAAACCCATCATCATCATCACCAACAGCATCATATGCCTACACAATCAAACTAATGTAGTTACCGACAACCCAATATAAGCAGCCTACAAACAAAAACCTAGAAGCTGTTGCTTCTAGGTTTTTTTGCTTTCACTCGAACCATGATTAGCTATAGTTAACACTATTAACCAACATAAGGGATGTAGTGTAGATATATGTTATACTTCCGTTAGCGACATTGTGAAAAGGAGATTTATAATGCCTACGATTACGAAAAGACCATTCGATCAAGAGTTCCAAACAATATTAAGTGAATTGCAATCCGGCTATCATGCAGGGGAATTGAGTAAGAAGGAAAGCTCGGAACTGCCTAATGATGTATATCTCATTGAAGTTGAAAACACGATGGTGGGGTATGCCGTGGTTTGGGAATACACGAGTGCCAAACAGTTAATTCAGAAAGCGGAGAAAGATTATTTCAACGATGATGAAAAATACTTAGAACAAGACTTCTATATTGATATCAAGAACAAAACAGATTATATATTTATAGAAGCATTGGATGTACTGAAAGAATTTGAGCGGAAGGGCTACGCGGCTTTCTTCATGGATTGGCTTAAACTGACATACCCTAATAAGAAAATGTATGTTTATTCATTAGAAAAGTCACGTAATTTTTGGTATAAGCAGGGTTTTGAGGTTGTGGGTAATACCGTATGGTTGTCGTATAATTAATTCTCGATCTGAGGTAGGAAGGATCACCTCTATATAAACGGAGGCGATCCTACTTATTCAAAGGTAGCGATTTTACTTATTAACTAGAAAAGCCGCAACTTCTGCTAATCGCGAAGCGTAGCCCCATTCATTATCGTACCAAGTTGCAACGGATAGGATTTCACCCTGCAGTTGGGTCAAAGGAAGGTCAATGATGGAGGAGTGGGGGTCGCCGACGATACGGGATGATGCCCATTCACCTTCCAGAACATCAAGAACTCCCTTCAGTTGACCATCTGCAGCGCTACTACGGAAAATATCATTGACCTGCTGTACCGTACATGGCTTTTCCGTCACAAGGTTTAATTCAGCAATACTTCCGGTGCGTGTTGGAATCCGGTATGCCTTTCCGGTAATCTGCAAATCATTCCAGATAAACTTAAGGGCTCTTGCAGCTCCTGATGAAGAAGGAATGATATTCTCAGCTGCAGCCCACGAATCTCGGCGATCCTTCATAGGCTGATCCGTTAGCGACTGCGTGTTCGTGTAAGAATGGACGGTGGAGAAAAGGCCATACTTAATGCCGAAGTTTTCTTTGACTATTTTGACCACTGGAGCCAATGCGTTTGTCGTACAACTCGCCATGCTAATAATTTTATGCTTTTCCGGATCAAAACTATCCAGATTTATCCCTTTCAGCAAGACAGCATCACAATCTTCAAGGCTCTTGCTAGGCCCACTAACTAATACTCTATTTGCCCCGCGATCCAAATGGACCTGAGCAACAGCTCGGGTGACAGCGCGGCCTGTACAGTCAATTACCAGATCTACATCTAATTCTTTCCAATTAGGGACTTCCTTCGATGAATCGATAAACTGAATTTCGCGTCCACCGATCACCATACTACCTTCTTGTGCCGATACGGCTTCGTGCCAGCGCTTATAATTGGTATCAACTTCGAACAGAGCGGCAAGTGTTGCTGCGTCTTTAATGTCGGAGATGGACACGGGAACGAATAGTTGATCCTGTAAAGCCACTCTTAATAATTGTCTGCCAATACGCCCAAATCCAAATATTCCTATTTTGCCCATGGTATAACCTCCATTGAATAATGAATATGAATTCCTTACGGGTACGCCTCAATTTTAACATATTTTGGTTCCTGTCACTCAGGAAACGTTATTTTGCAGCTATTTTGGCCTGTTCATTTTTTAATCTTTCAGGGGTAACGTTATCTCCGTTCGGATCAATAATGGTAGAATTCAAGAGCAAGCTGTCTATGGAACCACGAAATATTTGAAGATATTCTTTACGCAAATTGGCTTGTTCTGTTTTTTCAATCTCAGTTAATCCGATTTCTTTCTCTTTTCTTGAAAGCTCATTAATTTTATTTAAAATGGTAAGCATAGTGAACCACTCCTTTTATGATTTGTGTAAAGTTGGCCAATTTTTATTCAGAAGTTTTCAAAATATCGTGATCAACATATCTTTCTCCATTTATTTGGCTTAGGACATTTATCGCCACTCTAGCACCGTCACCGGCAGTGATGATGGCATGGACGCTAACGCCAGCTGCTGTACCTGCTGCCCAGATACCATCCAAACTTGTTTGACCATGTGTATCAACATCAATGACCGTCTTAATTCGCGGTTCGGTTGCTGGTTTTGTTTTCAAACCCAAATGTTCCGCAAGCTCTGTTAAAGCTCCTGTTGCAATAATGATATATTTAGCTTCATGTTGGCTGATATTGGTTTCAATGCGGAAACCTGCATCTAGTTTAACGATATTTTGAACTTTCTCTTCGTTCACTGCAGCGCCAAATTTAACTGCCTGTTTCTTCCCGATATCTATAAGATCAGGGCCGGAAATCTCTTCAATACCATAATAATTTTCAAGCCAAGCCCTTTTTGTCATGCTTTTATCATTATGGATGAGTAGAGTATTCTTTCCTGCTTTTGCTGCAAACAATGCTGCACTTGCTCCTGCGGGGCCTGCGCCAATCACTGCGATATCGTACATATCAACAACTCCTTCGAATGTGTAAATGTTGTATAATTATCTTAAATTTAAGATTCTTAGTTATGAGATAATAATATGCTTCATAAAGTGAAAAGTCAATAGGTATTTTATTGTTTCGGTTTGCCGTTTATGGAAAGCAGGGAGGGGGTTGCATCCGACGACGAATCGATTCAAGCGTTGAATCGTTCCATCGAGCTGGGGCTGAACTTTATCGATACGGCCTTGGGCTATGGAGATGATCACAGTGAAAGACTTGTCGGGCAAGTTGTAAAGGCTCACGATAAGCCGATTTATGTTGCGACCAAAATACCACCCCAAAATAGACAATGGCCTGCTCGGGACGGGGTGCCTGTGGAAGAGGCATATACAGCGGAGCATGTTATTTCGAGTACAGAGCAAAGTCTGCGGAATCTTGGCTTGGATACGATCGATGTCCAGCTGTTTCATGTCTGGTCGGACGAGTGGGTCGGTCAAGGAGATTGGTTGGAAGGGATCCGTAAGCTTAAAGAGCAAGGTAAAATCCGCTATTTCGGCATATCGATTAACGATCATCAACCGAACAATGCTATTAAGCTGATTGAATCTGGGCTCGTAGATACCGTACAGGTCATTTATAACATTTTCGATCAAAGCCCTGAGGATCAGCTGCTTCCAGCCTGTGCGGAGCATAATGTTGGCGTCATTGTCAGAGTTTCGCTGGATGAAGGCGGCTTGACGGGGCGAATTACCCCGGATACGACGTTCAGTGAAGGTGACTTCCGTAATAACTATTTCCGAGGCGACCGCAAAACAAGAGGTGTATGACCGCGTTCAGAAGATCGCTTCCGATCTTGATATTTCCATTGATACCATGCCGGAAATTGCACTGCGGTACGTGCTTGGCCATCCTGCTGTTTCAACGGTCATTCCGGGTATGCGTTCGGTTCGGAATGTGGAGAATAATATGCGGGTCGGAGACGGGCTGGGATTATCAAAGGAACAGTTTGAGAAGCTGAAGCCGCATCGCTGGATTCGGGATTTCTATAGAGGTTGATTCATCGAGCAAGAGTAAGGGTTTATGGAGTTGAAAAAGCGGTCAATCCTCAAAGGGATTAGCCGCCTTTTTATGTCTGTTTGCCGGTCTACCAGGCGTAAGCTTCGGGAGCCGGTTTTCCGGGTCCAGGGAAAATCTCATCCAACTTTTTCAAAGTATCTTCATTAAGTGTGACTTCAGGTACGCGTAACGAATCTTGGAGCTGCTCGATCGTTCTCGGTCCGATAATTGGCGAGGTAACGGCCGAATGAGACAATACCCAGGCCAAGGCGATAACGTCTTCTTTTTCATCGATTTCCTTGCAAAGCGCTGAAAATTGTTCCAACTGGCTCCGATGCTTCTCAATGCGTTCGGCGGAACGCGCACTCCGGGCACCTGTACCTGCCAAAGCGTTGCGGCCTAGCAATCCTCCGGCAAGAGGACTCCATGGAATGACACCAAGACCGAGCTTTTCTGCAGCGGGAAGCACTTCCAGTTCCGGCAATCTGGCAAGTAGATTGTACATGTGCTGCTCAGAGACTAAGCCTAGGAAATGACGGGCTTTGGCTTCAGCTTGGGCACAGGCAATATGCCACCCAGCAAAGTTACTGGAGCCAATGTAGTCAACAGTTCCTTGGTTCACAACGGATTCAAATACCCCCCACAACTCATCCCAAGTCACGTTGCGGTCGATATGATGCATTTGGTAAAGCTCTATATGGTCTGTCTGCAGTCTTTTGAGCGATGCTTCCAGATGACGTCTGATTTTGTACGCTGATAATCCTCGTTCAGCATTGGGTCCATCATTTGGATCATTCATATCGCCGTAGGCTTTCGTCGCAAGAATAACTTTCTCTCTACGACCTCCACCTTGTTTGAACCAGCGTCCAATAATTTCTTCTGTCCATCCTCTTTTTTCAACTCCGCCGTAGACGTTAGCTGTATCGAAAAAATTAATTCCCGCGTCTAGTGCGGCATCCATAATTTTAAAAGCTTCTTTTTCCTCGGTTTCCGGTCCAAAGTTCATCGTTCCTAAACATAACTGACTGACCTTCAATCCGGATTTCCCTAAGTACGAATACTTCATGATTCATCCTCCCACATTCCTCTTGATTTTAGTAGAAACTAAATGTTCTGAAGATTGTTCATGATGACATTATATATTTTATCGAAGTTTCTATGTCATTGAAAGTAGTGAAAATGGTTACAGTATATGTGCTTTATGTGATTAACTATAGCCGAAGTTATTAACTAACCCAGATACATATATTTCTGCATTTTCACAGGAGGTGCAGGAGATACTTAACAGATTAAGAGACATTATCAAAGAGTCAGCTCCAGGTGCAGAGGAAAAGATAAGTTATCAAATGCCCACGTTTGCTTTACATGGGAACTTAGTCCATTTTGCAACTTATAAATTGAAGGGGCTGAATGTTATGAAATGGTCTGAAATTTGTAGCCATTAAGTCATTTTCGGTCGAATTTTTGAATATTTTGAATAATTTTATTATTGTATAAAAAATCCATTAAAAGTATAATTTCTTTAATGGATTTTTCCATTTGACTAGACATTCTTTTCAAACAAAGGGGAGGAAATGAAAATGAAAAATTGGAAGAGTTGGGTACTTATGACTTTGGTTTTGACAGCAATGGTATATTCATCAGTTGTACCTTTTCCATGGGGACCATAATCCCTTGAAGGAGCTAGGTGAGACCTAGTTCCTTTTCATTTTTTATATAAAGGAATGAATGAACATATATGATTTACTTTATACTTGCAGGCGTTCTATTATGTATCATCCTGAAACGCAATTTATTGACGCTTGTAGATTCCTTTGCAGCCTTCAGAATGCCATACCTACTGATCGGCACGTTTGCGTTTCAAATTTTTATTTTTTGGTTAGGTAACAGCACACAACGCGATTATCCTATTCTACTTGAACTCTCGTTTGCTATAATGATCTTAGGCCTATGGATGAACAGGCATTTACCAGGAATTATTTTTATATGTGTAGGGGCTTCGCTTAATTTATTAGCAATTAGTATACACGGAGGTTTAATGCCGGTATCAGAAAAGGCTCTTTTGATGTCTGGGTATAATGGTTCTGCTTTTGAGACAGACGATCCCCGACATCAACTAATGAATACATCTAACTTCTGGTGGTTGGGAGATTGGATTCCTTTTTTCAAACATGTGATAAGTGTAGGGGATGTTTTTGTGGGTTTCGGATTTATTCGATTTCTATTAGGAACCACTTCAAAGAGGGAGTAACATGAAGGACAAAAATTTGTACACCATGGTGTTATTCTTAACTGGAATATATACGATATATGTCTGTTTTGGATTTATTCAATCCAATAAGGATTGGCAGTCTTTAATAATAATATGTTTATTAATAGCAATAGTTGATCTATTTCCGACAAAATTGCCAAATGGATTCTGGTATAACGGTGCAACACTAAGTTTTCTTTATATCATGTATTCAAAAGGTATCTCAGCAAGCACGGTTCCGATCATATTCAGTACACTCATGTTTTTTTTGTCAGCTAGCAAACCTTTTTATAAAATTAACTGGTTTCGATTGTTTTCAACGTTAGGCATGTATTTTATTAGTATGATGTGTGCAGCGGCTAGTCTGAAAGTTTTGAATCAGTTCCCACTTATCGTTCAAATTTTAGGTATTACGTTCGTTTTTGATAACGTTAACTTATTAATACGTGCAGGAATCATGAAGTTTGTAAATAAATCTCCTTTTTTCAGTGAATTTGCCTTAAAGAAAGTTTATGGCGTACAAGTTTCTTTATTAGTACTGACCATTCTATTGTATCATCTAGTTCAGTCTACGAATGCTATTGATCTCATTACTGAGGTTATCATTGCAGCTTTTCTTATGCTTTTGATTAACTTCCTAATCTCAGCCTATAACAAGCATATCTACAAAATAGAAGAAAGCAAACAACGCTACCAATCTCTATTTGACCGTAATCCAGATATTGTTTTTACATTAGATCTATCAGGTAAATTTACGAGTATTAACCCGATGTTAGAAAAAATACTTGGCTATTCCCCAGAGTCTATATTAGACGTTAATTTATTCGAATATGTGATTTCTACAGGGAAACAAGAAGCTATACATCGTATAGAACAAGCGCTGCTTGGAAATCCGCAACAATTTACAATTGGCGTATTAACGAAAGAGGGTACAAGCCGTGATATGTTCATAACTTGTGGTCCGACGGTAGTGAATGATCAAATTGTTGGGGTCTATGGCATTGCTAAGGATATTACCGAACAGAAGCAAGCAGAACAGATTATTCACAAGATGGCGTACTTCGACGAAATCACCGGGCTGCCGAACCGAAGCAACTTTCAGGAGCGCATGGCGGAGACATTGGAGAAAGCTGGTACCAACAACTCCTTAGCTGGATTAATGTTTCTTGATCTAGATAAATTCAAACATGTAAATGATACGCTGGGGCATCATACAGGTGATCTTCTATTATTTGATGTGTCCAAACGCATTATCCAATCTGTTCCGGAAGGATCTATCGTATCTAGGCTGGGGGGTGATGAATTTACGATTATTTTTCCAAATCTAAGCCATACAGATGAGGTCATACCTGTTGCCGATGAGATCTTACGAGCTTTAGCTGAACCTTTTTATTTACACAATAGAGAGTTATATATAACGACTAGTATAGGAATTTGTATATATCCTGAACATGGGAACGATGTGGAAACGCTGATCAAAAATGCCGATGCCTCTATGTATCGGGCCAAAGAATCCGGCGGAAACACCTACAGCGTTTATTCTAAAAATATTCAAGAGCTTAATGAAGCCAAGCACAAGATACATTCTAATTTGCACAAAGCGATCCTGCGCGAAGAATTTTATTTACATTTTCAACCGAAGATCGATTTGACTACTGATAAAATTAACGGAGTAGAGGCCCTCATTCGATGGGAAAATCAAGAGTTGGGTCCTATGTCGCCTGTTCAGTTTATTCCGATCGCAGAGGAGAGTGGGTTGATCCTGCCCATCGGGGAATGGGTGTTAAGGACGGCATGTAAGCAGAATAAAGCTTGGCAGGATGCAGGATTCCCACCTATCGTTATGTCTGTTAATCTTTCTTCCATTCAATTGCAGAATGATCATTTAGTCAGTACGATTGGGCAAATTTTGCGGGAAACGGAGCTTGATCCTCAGTGGCTTGAAATTGAGATAACGGAGAGTATGCTGCTGCAGAATACCCAACATACAATGAAGGTGCTTGAAGAAATAAAAGAGCTCGGTATATCTATTTCCATCGATGATTTTGGAGTGGGGTACTCTTCACTCAGCTATTTGAAGCATTTTTCATTCGATTATTTGAAAATGGACAAGTCTTTTATTGATAACTTAAACATGTCTCCAAAAGATGAATTGATCATAAGCGGTATTATCCAATTGGCGCATAGCTTAAACATGAAAGTAATCGCCGAAGGGGTCGAATCGAGTGAACAGCTTACTTACTTGCGTGAGCAAGGTTGCGATTGTGTTCAAGGGTATTTGATAAGCAAACCTTTGCCGGCTGGGGAGTTTATTGAGCGGGTGTGGTTTTCGGAAAAAAAAGATGGAATTGTAGTTGAGACAGAATAATCACTTAAACTGATAGGAAAGAGAGTTACTATGACCAAGATTTCAATACCGGAGCTTAAGAAACAATTGAAAACGTATAAGGCTGAAGAGTTGGTCTCTATCATTATCGATTGTTATAAATCAAGTAGCGATGTAAAGAGCTAGCTGAAGCCTGAACGTACAGAAAATCAATTATTTGATGAAGCCCAAAAGAAAATTTTGCATCAGTTTTACCCCGATCGCTGTGAACCGGAGCTTAAATTGGCTGATGCAAAAAAAGTGATTTCTGAATTCAGCAAGCTTTTGTTGAGGTTTATTATGAATTTGCAGCCGACTATGAAGATGATATTGAGTAGGTAAAACAGTTAAAAGGAGATACGTCTTGTGACGTATCTCCTTTTAACTCTCAATCAACGATAGAGATCATATATTCACCCCGATTATCACCAGGCTTTATTACTCCTAAATCTTTCAGTTTTGATAAATTCTTGGCAATGCTTGATGAAGATGCATCTAAGGTATCGTCGAATAATTGTTTATGAAAGACCTCGCCATCTTCCATTCTAGCTATTAGTTCAAACATAGTCCTTGCGTGGCCTTTCCCAAGTATCTCTCGCATGTATTTAATTTTATCATACCTTTGAAGTTCATTAAGAACTCTTGTAAGCGAGGCATTGACACACTCAAGGTAAAAAATGAGGAAGGGCTTTAGGTCGCCTTGTGTAGCTATCATTAGAGTATCATAATAATCTTCTATTCGTTTGTCGAAATACTCTTCAACGCTAAATGCATCTTTGATCTTAGAAAGATCGTTATGAATTAGTCCTACTAAGGTCGAATATGCCCGAGCTGTCCGTCCGTTACCATCAGGAAATGGATGAACGTATCCGATCAAATGATGGGTAATGCCCGATATTAATAGTGGATGAAGCTTTTTCTCTTGAATGATTTCAGAATCATAGGCACTCATACATCCAGTTACACTAGTATATAACCAAGAGAAGAATGCATTCATCAAATGCGGGACCTGATTAAAAGCGGGAGGCTGATAACTAATGTTTCCATCGCCGTCTTGTAGAGCAACAGGAATTTGCCTATAGCCCTCCGGATACCCGGTTAAATCTTTCATTAGTAATTGTTGCAATTTTTTGAAAATAAGCTCATCCATGTCTGAGAAATCTTTAAAGGGATCTAGTTCATAAATAAACTCATACGCCTCAAACACGTTTCTCACTTCAAGTTGTGCTTTCTGTTTAATGGTTAATGGATTCTTTTTATAATCTTGATAGAGCTTTTCAACTTCTTTGTATTCTAATTTGTTTTGTTCTATTTTAGTTGTGAAATGTGCGGTCTTAACTAATGAATTACGCAGAATGTTTGGTTTTAGCGGGTGACTTTTTAGACCCAACCTTGCCAGTGCACCAATATTTCTTTCTGCTTCAAGAATAAGCTGCTGAATCTCGTAGTCAAAGGGATTATGTACACATTTAAATACAGATAAACTAGCCTAGTCTTTCCTCAAAGAGTGACTATTTGCTGAAAGAAAAATAAAAAACGGAATACTCCTTGTACAACCCTCATATCCATAATCAAAAGCATAACTAGCAGGCAAAGGTGCCATTGGTCCAAGAACGACATGTTGTTCTCTGCACCTAGTCACCTTTTTGTTTTCATTCATCAACTAGGAATTCTAAGGGTCAAGATTCCGCGAAAAGGAGGTGGAGACCGAATGGAACTGACGATTGGAATCGTAATTATTGCGGTAACGTGCTTGTTTGCTTTATGGATTGTCAGAATCGCCAACAAAAGCATTCGCGAATTCGATGAAAGCAAGCATGAAAGTTTCCTGGGGAAATGAGCCTTGTGACTTGTTTGTACAAATCGTATGTATCTGATGAGGAGGATTCAAGATGAGCGTACCTTCTAATCATCATGAAAAAGACAAAAGGGATTTAAACAAGTTCGGTTATGCCCAAGAACTGCTGCGCAGTATGGGCGGATTTTCCAATTTCGCGATTTCATTCTCCATCATTTCCATTCTTACTGGCGCTGTATCGTTATACGGCCACGGATTAACCTATGGCGGTGCGGGTATGATGGGCTTTGGCTGGCCGATCGTCGCCCTTTTTGTCATGTTTGTAGCGGCAGTCATGGCTGAGCTAGCTTCGGCTATTCCGACGGCTGGCGCTTTGTACCACTGGGCGGCTATTTTGAAAAACAAACGCTGGGGCTGGTACACCGCATGGATCAATCTGATCGGTCAAATCGGGATTGTGGCCGGTATCGATTATTCGGTAGCCCTATTCGCCGATCCGCTCATCGCGAGTGTGTTCGGTTATGAATCTAACAATACAACCGTGTTGATTTGTTTCACGATCATTTTACTTACACATGGTATCCTAAATCATGTCGGGATTCGTATCGTTTCTGAGCTTAACGATTTCTCCGCATGGTACCATATTGCTGTGGTGGCCGTGCTGGTTCTGTCACTTGCCTTTTTCACCAAAGGCAACTTGAATCCTGTCGATTATTTATTCAAAGTGGGCGAAACATTCTCGGATAAACCGTATATGTTTGCTTTTCTAATCGGGCTTTTGCAAGCGCAGTGGACATTTACGGGTTACGACGCGTCCGCTCATACCATCGAAGAGACCATCAACCCTCGTGTGCGCGCGCCTTGGGGTATTTTCACATCCGTTGCCTATTCGTTTGTCATTGGGTTCGTTATGCTTGCTTTTGTTACCTTGTCTATTAAGGATGCTGGTGCTGCTGCTGGCTCAAGCAATGCATTCATCTATGTCATCAGCCAAGCGCTGGGCGGGACGTTCGGTTCCGTTATCCTATGGCTGGTCACCGCCGCGATGTGGTTCTGCGGTCTAGCTTCTATTACTTCTTTTTCGCGTATGATGTACGCCTTCTCTCGTGACAAAGGGATGCCGATGAGCCATCAATGGGCGCAAATTTCAAAGAAATACCGTACACCTGCCAAAGCCATTTGGCTGGCCATTATCCTATCCTTCCTGCTCGCTTTCATCGACTATATCATCAAAATGGTGAATCCCGATGCGACTTACACGACGATTGCGTTCCTAACCGCGGTCAGTGTTGTGGGCTTATATGTGGCTTACGGCATTCCGATCTATCTCAAGCTGAGAGCGAAAGCGGAAGGCAGATTTCAAGATAAACATCTCGGGCCATGGAATCTCGGAAAATACAGCACATTCATTTCGATCGTCGCGCTTTTGTGGATCATTTTCATCTGTATCGTCATGGTAATTCCTCCGAATCAAATGGCCGGTTATGCTGTAGCTGGGATGCTGATTCTTCTGATCATTATGGATTTGGCTTATTATAAAAATCATTTCCCTGGGCCACAAGCCGCACTCAACACCACCATGGAAGAAATCATACGCCGGGAAAAAGAGCTTGAGAAAACCTCCTCTGTATAACATTTGCTAGATTTGGGCATCCTTCTACTAGAGTTTAAGATTCTAGTAAAGAGGTGCCTTTTTATATGCAGAAATCTTGGATATTATCGATCATGTGTATGACCATTATAAGCATTGTTTTTGGATGGGTTCGACATGCCGATGCGCATGGTGAGCAAGAAGCACTTCAGCTATTGAACACGGCGAAACCGTACATGACGAGTGAAAATCAGATAACCTTCAAATATACAGGCTATTACGGAACGTGCGGTGGTATTGATCGAGATATGCTGCAAGTTGGGGAAAAACTGTCGCACGCTTTTGGAATTCCTCAAGCAGAAGTATTGAGTGAATCCAATTCACATCCGACCTATACAGCGAAATCTGAGGTTGTACCCGGAGCGGTCAGCACCGTAACAGTTGCAAGTCCACAGGGACAATCTGCCTGCTATGTCGTCTTGCGATTAGATGCTTCTCATGAAGCCGAACAGTCGGAGTTGGTCATGTGGCAGGAGCAAGCGGGCGAACAATTGAAGAAACTTGGTATCAATGGACAATGGAATGTTATGGTACAAGGTTATGTAAATGAGCAAGAACAGTCTGGTCAAAAGAGTTCCACAGAGCTGGTAAATTCTATTGCTCAAGCTTTTAAAGGCAAAATCGTAGAAAACTATAAGGACCAGAATACGGTAAGTGCGTCTCTCTCTTCGAGGGAGTTCCAATCTTCTATTAAGAGTGGTGACAAAACGGTAAATCTGCAAATAGCTTTGCATCAAGAGTCTACGACAGGCAAGTTACGTCTAACCATAGGTACTCCGATTATAACAATGGAATACTAAAAATGCCGTGTGAAGGTGCAGTTAATGCTGCTCCTTTTTTATTTACTTCTATTTGGCTCGGGTCAAAATTAATAGCTTTGTCAGGTTTAATAGATTAATAGATTGGTTAGAATGGGTAACACATAGAAATGAATAACAAATACATATGAAAATAAGCAAGGAGGTGATCTTAATATGCTGAAAAAAGCCAATCAAAAGAAGCCGATCCTGCCATCGAATAATCCCGTTATTATAAATAATCGCTATTGTTTCCTGATGTGGGCAAAAACGGGTAATAAACGGTATCTGAATATACTCCGAGGAGTGGGAATATGACAACGATAACCAAGCCAGTCATCCCTAGTATAATTGCAGAATCAATTGAAATCCTCCGTAGTGAAGGATGGGGAGATGATGATTTCTTCAACTTTTCGCAATATAATGAAGAGTCTCCGGAAGCTCGCATTTTATTTCATTTTTTTCGAAACAACCGGGCAACGTTTGCAGCTGCCATTGTTAACAGTTATGTAGTTCATGAGCGTACGATGGAAACTAAAGCAGCTGAGTGAACAAAATTATAATGCCTTTGTTTTCTGATTACTAAACATTAATCGGCCTGGCGATTGATTTCAAAAAGGTGAGTATAATGAACACGTGCTTAAACGGCATGTGTTTTTTGTTTAAGGATTTATTAGTGGGGTAATGTTATAAGAGTAGGTAAGAATCAGCCCTTAGAAACTTTTTTGTAATTGGAAAAATAAAACATTGCAATACATTTAAGAACCGTGGTATATTATCACTCCGGCCGCAAGACAGGCTGGCGAAAGTAACTAACTCGAAAAAAAGTAGTTGCAAAAGAAAAATCAGTATGGTATATTACTTCTCGCTGCTTCGGTAACACGGCAGTGAACGAAAGAAATTGATCTTTGAAAACTGAACAACGAGTGAGTAAGCACGAACGAGAAATCGTTCAAAAAAGAGATTGCAAAATCTCGCTAGCAAGTCAATGAGCATTTCAGCTTTCAGATATATGGACGAGCAATCGTTCAACTATTATGGAGAGTTTGATCCTGGCTCAGGACGAACGCTGGCGGCGTGCCTAATACATGCAAGTCGAGCGGATTTATCCTTCGGGATAAGTTAGCGGCGGACGGGTGAGTAACACGTAGGTAACCTGCCTATAAGACCGGGATAACTATCGGAAACGATAGCTAAGACCGGATAACTGGTTTTCTCGCATGAGAGAACTATGAAACACGGAGCAATCTGTGGCTTATAGATGGGCCTGCGGCGCATTAGCTAGTTGGTGAGGTAACGGCTCACCAAGGCGACGATGCGTAGCCGACCTGAGAGGGTGAACGGCCACACTGGGACTGAGACACGGCCCAGACTCCTACGGGAGGCAGCAGTAGGGAATCTTCCGCAATGGACGCAAGTCTGACGGAGCAACGCCGCGTGAGTGATGAAGGTTTTCGGATCGTAAAGCTCTGTTGCCCTAGACGAACAGCAAGAGGAGTAACTGCCTTTTGTGTGACGGTATAGGAGAAGAAAGCCCCGGCTAACTACGTGCCAGCAGCCGCGGTAATACGTAGGGGGCAAGCGTTGTCCGGAATTATTGGGCGTAAAGCGCGCGCAGGCGGTCAATTAAGTTGGGTGTTTAAGCCCGGGGCTCAACCCCGGTTCGCATCCAAAACTGGTTGACTTGAGTGTAGGAGAGGAAAGTGGAATTCCACGTGTAGCGGTGAAATGCGTAGAGATGTGGAGGAACACCAGTGGCGAAGGCGACTTTCTGGCCTATAACTGACGCTGAGGCGCGAAAGCGTGGGGAGCAAACAGGATTAGATACCCTGGTAGTCCACGCCGTAAACGATGCATACTAGGTGTTGGGGATTCGATTCCTCGGTGCCGAAGTTAACACAGTAAGTATGCCGCCTGGGGAGTACGCTCGCAAGAGTGAAACTCAAAGGAATTGACGGGGACCCGCACAAGCAGTGGAGTATGTGGTTTAATTCGAAGCAACGCGAAGAACCTTACCAGGTCTTGACATCCCTCTGAATACGGTAGAGATATCGTAGGCCTTCGGGACAGAGGAGACAGGTGGTGCATGGTTGTCGTCAGCTCGTGTCGTGAGATGTTGGGTTAAGTCCCGCAACGAGCGCAACCCTTGATCTTAGTTGCCAGCACTTTGGGTGGGCACTCTAAGATGACTGCCGGTGACAAACCGGAGGAAGGTGGGGATGACGTCAAATCATCATGCCCCTTATGACCTGGGCTACACACGTACTACAATGGTCGGTACAACGGGAAGCGAAGCCGCGAGGTGGAGCCAATCCTTATAAGCCGATCTCAGTTCGGATTGCAGGCTGCAACTCGCCTGCATGAAGTCGGAATTGCTAGTAATCGCGGATCAGCATGCCGCGGTGAATACGTTCCCGGGTCTTGTACACACCGCCCGTCACACCACGAGAGTTTACAACACCCGAAGTCGGTGGGGTAACCCGCAAGGGAGCCAGCCGCCGAAGGTGGGGTAGATGATTGGGGTGAAGTCGTAACAAGGTAGCCGTATCGGAAGGTGCGGCTGGATCACCTCCTTTCTATGGAGACTCGGATCTGATAGATCCAGTCAAGTGCGAAAGCACAAATCGCTTACTCACTCGTGTTCAGTTTTGAAAGAGCAATCTTTCAAGTATCGCTTTTGTGTTGGTAACATTTATATGTTGCTGACATTTAGAAGAGATGTTAAGATGTTATTCCGCCGCTGAGAAGCGAACGAAGAGCATCACTGTTGTTCCTTGAAAACTAGATAACGAAACAAAACGTAAAGTAAGAACTTAGGTTGTGTAGTCTTCGGGCTATACAGAATCAATAACTTTTTTTAGCGGTTAAGCTAGAAAGAGCACACGGAGGATGCCTAGGCACTAGGAGCCGAAGAAGGACGTGGCGAACGACGAAATGCCTCGGGGAGCCGTAAGCAGGCTTTGATCCGGGGATGTCCGAATGGGGGAACCCAGCTGTGGTAATGCGCAGTTACTCTATTGTGAATACATAGCAATAGTAGAGGCATACCCAGGGAACTGAAACATCTAAGTACCTGGAGGAAAAGAAAACAAAAGTGATTCCGTCAGTAGCGGCGAGCGAAAGCGGAATAGCCCAAACCAAGGAGCTTGCTCCTTGGGGTTGTAGGACCTCGATGTGGGGTTAGTTCGGTAGGCGAAGAGATCTGGAAAGGTCCGGCATAGAAGGTAAAAGCCCTGTAGCTTAAATCGAACGAAACCCCTAGAGGTATCCTGAGTACGGCGGGTCACGTGAAACCCCGTCGGAATCCGGCAGGACCATCTGCCAAGGCTAAATACTCCCTAGTGACCGATAGTGAAGCAGTACCGTGAGGGAAAGGTGAAAAGCACCGCGGAAGCGGAGTGAAAAAGAACCTGAAACCGTGTGCTTACAAGAAGTCAGAGCCCTCTATATGGGTGATGGCGTGCCTTTTGTAGAATGAACCGGCGAGTTACGTTCCCGTGCGAGGTTAAGCTGAAAAGGCGGAGCCGCAGCGAAAGCGAGTCTGAATAGGGCGCTTGAGTACGTGGACGTAGACCCGAAACCGTGTGATCTACCCCTGTCCAGGGTGAAGGTGAGGTAACACTCACTGGAGGCCCGAACCCACGCATGTTGAAAAATGCGGGGATGAGGTGGGGGTAGCGGAGAAATTCCAATCGAACTCGGAGATAGCTGGTTCTCCCCGAAATAGCTTTAGGGCTAGCCTCGGATGTGGAGTTGTGGAGGTAAAGCACTGATTGGGTGCGGGGCCCGCCAAGGGTTACCAAGTCCAGTCAAACTCTGAATGCCACAAACTTAAATCCGGGAGTCAGACAGTGAGTGCTAAGATCCATTGTCAAAAGGGAAACAGCCCAGACCATCAGCTAAGGTCCCCAAGTGTGTGTTAAGTGGGAAAGGATGTGGAGTTGCACAGACAACCAGGATGTTGGCTTAGAAGCAGCCACCATTGAAAGAGTGCGTAATAGCTCACTGGTCGAGTGACTCTGCGCCGAAAATGTAACGGGGCTAAACACGCCACCGAAGCTATGGCTTGCACGTATGTGCATGGGTAGGGGAGCGTTGTATGTACGTTGAATTCTGACCGTAAGGACAGGTGGAGCGCATACAAGTGAGAATGCCGGTATAAGTAACGAAAAGATCAGTGAGAATCTGATCCGCCGAAAACCTAAGGGTTCCTGAGGAAGGCTCGTCCGCTCAGGGTAAGTCGGGACCTAAGGCGAGGCCGAAAGGCGTAGTCGATGGACAACAGGTGGAAATTCCTGTACCACCGTAGCCGTTATGAGCGATGGAGTGACGCAGAAGGATAGTGACGCGAGCTGATGGATGCTCGTCCAAGCAGTGAGGCTGGTTAGTAGGCAAATCCGCTAACCGTAAGGCTGGGCTGTGATGGGGAGGGAAACTTTAAGTACCGAAGGTCATGAGTTCACACTGCCAAGAAAAGCTTCTAGCCAGGCGAAGGTGCCCGTACCGCAAACCGACACAGGTGGGTGAGAAGAGAATTCTAAGGCGCGCGGAAGAACTCTCGTTAAGGAACTCGGCAAAATGACCCCGTAACTTCGGGAGAAGGGGTGCCTCGGTAGGGTGAATAGCCCGAGGGGGCCGCAGTGAAAAGGCCCAAGCGACTGTTTAGCAAAAACACAGGTCTGTGCGAAGCCGCAAGGCGAAGTATACGGGCTGACGCCTGCCCGGTGCTGGAAGGTTAAGAGGAGTGGTTAGGGGCAACCCGAAGCTATGAATTGAAGCCCCAGTAAACGGCGGCCGTAACTATAACGGTCCTAAGGTAGCGAAATTCCTTGTCAGGTAAATTCTGACCCGCACGAATGGCGTAACGACTTGGGCGCTGTCTCAACGAGAGATCCGGTGAAATTTTAATACCTGTGAAGATGCAGGTTACCCGCGACAAGACGGAAAGACCCCATGGAGCTTTACTGCAGCTTGATATTGGACTTTGGTACGATCTGTACAGGATAGGTGGGAGCCTTTGAAGCCTGAGCGCCAGCTTGGGTGGAGGCGCCGTTGGGATACCACCCTGATCGTATCGGAGTTCTAACCTGGTACCGTAATCCGGTATGGGGACAGTGTCAGGTGGGCAGTTTGACTGGGGCGGTCGCCTCCTAAAATGTAACGGAGGCGTTTAAAGGTTCCCTCAGAATGGTTGGAAATCATTCGCAGAGTGCAAAGGCATAAGGGAGCTTGACTGCGAGACCTACAAGTCGAGCAGGGACGAAAGTCGGACTTAGTGATCCGGTGGTACCGAATGGAAGGGCCATCGCTCAACGGATAAAAGCTACCCTGGGGATAACAGGCTTATCTCCCCCAAGAGTCCACATCGACGGGGAGGTTTGGCACCTCGATGTCGGCTCATCGCATCCTGGGGCTGAAGTAGGTCCCAAGGGTTGGGCTGTTCGCCCATTAAAGCGGTACGCGAGCTGGGTTCAGAACGTCGTGAGACAGTTCGGTCCCTATCTGTCGCGGGCGTAGGAAATTTGAGAGGAGCTGTCCTTAGTACGAGAGGACCGGGATGGACGTACCGCTGGTGTACCAGTTGTCTCGCCAGAGGCATCGCTGGGTAGCTATGTACGGAGGGGATAAGCGCTGAAAGCATCTAAGCGCGAAGCCCCCCTCAAGATGAGATTTCCCAGTATGTAAGACCCCTTGTAGACGACGAGGTTGATAGGTTCGAGGTGGAAGTGCAGCAATGCATGCAGCTGACGAATACTAATCGGTCGAGGGCTTAACCAAAAAGCTGACTAAGCAGCTAGCACCTACGTCTAACGTAGCCATGCACATGATTACTTTACGCAAGTTTCGTATCTAGTTTTCAAGGCGCAAACACGCTTTGACTGTTTGGTGATGATGGCGGAGGGGACCCACGCGTTCCCATCTCGAACACGACCGTTAAGCCCTCCAGCGTCGATGGTACTTGAACCGCAGGGTTCTGGGAGAGTAGAACGTTGCCAAGCAGAATACCCCTAGTGGGTATTTTTTTTGCCACACTCTAGACTGTTTTACACATTAGGGCCCTTAGCTCAGCTGGTTAGAGCGCACCCCTGATAAGGGTGAGGTCGGTGGTTCGAGTCCACCAGGGCCCACCAATATTATTACCTTTATGGGGCCATAGCTCAGCTGGGAGAGCGCCTGCCTTGCAAGCAGGAGGTCAGCGGTTCGATCCCGCTTGGCTCCACCAAATATTCCCTGATAGCTCAGTTGGTAGAGCACTCGACTGTTAATCGAGTTGTCACAGGTTCGAGTCCTGTTCGGGGAGTCAAACCCCCAAAAAGTGAAGAGATGCTTCGTAGCATATTCCAATTACTTTTTGGGGATCCCATAAAATATATGGAGAAGTGTCCGAGCGGCCGAAGGAGCACGATTGGAAATCGTGTAGACGTCACAAGCGTCTCGAGGGTTCGAATCCCTCCTTCTCCGTTTCTTTAAATAAAGGAAAGACAATATGGCGGCGTAGCTCAGCTGGCTAGAGCGTACGGTTCATACCCGTAAGGTCGGGGGTTCGAGCCCCTCTGCCGCTACTAATTAAATTGGAGAGATACCCAAGTGGCTATAAGGGGACCCTCTGCTAAGGGGTTAGACTGCGTAAGTGGTGCGAGGGTTCGAATCCCTCTCTCTCCGTTGGTAAATTTTTAAGTTTGGCCCGTTGGTCAAGTGGTTAAGACACCTCCCTTTCACGGAGGTAACAGGGGTTCGAGTCCCCTACGGGTCACCAATAATTTTCTAGTTCGATCCCATGGAGGCTTAGCTCAGCTGGGAGAGCATCTGCCTTACAAGCAGAGGGTCGGCGGTTCGATCCCGTCAGCCTCCACCATACAACCCAAAAAAGTGAAGTGAAGCTTTGTAGCAACGCCGATTACTTTTTCGGGGCCCGTAGAAACCAATTTACTAGTATGGAGCTGTGGTGTAGTGGCCTAACATGCCTGCCTGTCACGCAGGAGACCGCGGGTTCGAATCCCGTCAGCTCCGCCATTTTTAGAAAATGAATATGCCGTTGTAGCTCAACTGGTAGAGCAACTGACTTGTAATCAGTAGGTTGGGGGTTCAAGTCCTCTCGACGGCACCACAATTCCCAAAAAAGTGAAGCAAAGCTTTGTAGCAACGCCTACTACTTTTTCGGGGCCCGGTAAGGCTTTATATGTGGAGGCTTAGTGAAGTGGCTAAACACGGCAGACTGTAAATCTGCTCTCTTCGAGTTCGGTGGTTCGAATCCATCAGCCTCCATTTCCAAACTATGTTGGGGATTAGCCAAGCGGTAAGGCAACGGACTTTGACTCCGTCATGCCAAGGTTCAAATCCTTGATCCCCAGTACTATACCCCATAAAGTGAAGGTAAGCTCTGAAGCGAATTCCTGTTACTTTACGGGGGCCCCATTAAAATTTCATGAGTCATTAGCTCAGTTGGTAGAGCACCTGACTTTTAATCAGGGTGTCGTAGGTTCGAATCCTACATGACTCACCATTTGCCTTATTTACAGCATGCGCGTATGGCGGAATTGGCAGACGCACTAGACTTAGGATCTAGCGGGCGACCGTGGGGGTTCAAGTCCCTCTACGCGCATCAAATCCTCAGCAGTATTTATACTCCTGAGGTACGATGCGGAAGTGGCTCAGCGGTAGAGCATCGCCTTGCCAAGGCGAGGGTCGCGGGTTCGATCCCCGTCTTCCGCTCCATTTTAGTAAGCGCCCTTAGCTCAGCTGGATAGAGTATTTGACTACGAATCAAAAGGTCGGGAGTTCGAATCTCTCAGGGCGCGCCATTTTTCATATGTTATTACCACCATATCGGGACGTAGCTCAGCTTGGTAGAGCACCTGCTTTGGGAGCAGGGGGTCGCATGTTCAAATCGTGTCGTCCCGATAGACACGCGGGCGTAGTTTAATGGTAGAACTTCAGCCTTCCAAGCTGATCGCGCGGGTTCGATTCCCGCCGCCCGCTTCAATGAAAAAGATCACCTTCGGGTGGTCTTTTTTCATTGTATAGGAGTATAGGAAAATATGTGAGATGCCGATTTGTGGATAAGTGATGTTAAATAACGAATGTCGATTTCTGGCTTCTCAGACTCTTTCGGCTCGCAGAGCTCTCGCTGTAAGCGCGGAAAACGCGCTTATTTGTTGGGGCGCTCCTGGATAAGCGCGTTTTCCGCGCTTATTTGTTCTTTAAGGGATGAGAAATCCGAGGAGGTTCGACCGTCCGTAAAGACATCGGTATTCCCATCACCTAAAGCTTTTTAACATCTGAATGATCTTCGCTCCGTATAATTTAATAAATAGAAATAGGGAATCCTCAGAAGTAGTATGAAACCCTTGAGAAAAACCTTTTTCATGGTAAATTTAATGTGAACAGATGGTTCAGGGAGATGTGACGTTTGACACCGAACCGGTAAAAGTTAATTAATACATAAAGGAGTACAAAACCCATGACGCTAAATAAAAGAACGCTAAATAAAAGAAATAAGCTAGTTGAAGTGAGCAGAACGCTAGCTAAGGTTGCATTAGGCGAAGTTTTTGCCGACGTAGTCATTAAGAATGGGACACTCGTCAATGTGTATTCTGGTGAATTACTTGAGCATATGGATGTTGCTGTCGCAGCTGGGAGAATTGCGTATGTAGGGAATGCAGACCATACCATTGGGGCTCAAACGGTCGTGATTGATGCCACAGGGAAGTATATGTCCCCGGGATTTTTAGATGGTCATATGCATGTTGAAAGCACGATGCTTTCCGTTACCGAGTTTGCCAAAGCGGCATTAGCCAAAGGAACAACGGGGATATTTATGGACCCTCATGAAATTGCCAATGTGTTTGGAACAGAAGGTGTAAGGTTGATGCACGAAGAGGGGCAGCAGCTGCCTATTAAAGTATTTACGACTTTCCCATCCTGTGTACCAGCAACTACGGACTTGGAAGATGCAGGTGCAAGCTTAGAAGTGACCGATATTAAAGAGGGACTGCAGTGGGACAACGTGGTTGGACTGGGCGAAGTCATGAATTTCCCTGGTGTCGTTTACGGCGATCCGAAAATGTGCGGGGAGATTGAAGAAACGATCAAGAGCGGTAAAACGGTCACAGGACATTTCCCAAGTGATGATGATCGTATGCTGCAGGCTTATATAGCATCAGGCGTGACATCCGATCATGAAACCATAACTCGGGAACAAGGTCTTCACAAAGTCCGCATGGGCATGCACCTTATGATTCGTGAAGGTTCGGCCTGGCATGATGTCAAAGAGGTCATTAAGGTGGTAACGGAAGATAAGGTCAACACATCCAATATTTCGCTCGTAACGGATGACGTCAATCCGCAAACTTTGGTGGAGAAGGGGCATCTCAATCATGTCGTGCGCCGCGCGATCGAAGAGGGTGTCGATCCTGTAACAGCGATGCAAATGGTGACGATTAATGTGGCGCGCTATTTTAAAATGGAGCAAGATTTGGGAAGCATTACTCCCGGTAAATGTGCTGACATTTTATTACTGGATGATTTACAGAAGGTCGAGCCTTTGACTGTTATTACTGATGGTCAGGTTGTTTTTGATAATGGCAAGCTTACGGTTGATTTCCCCGATTTCGTCTATCCCGAGCACATTCGCAATTCCATGAACGTTAAGCGGGAGCTTGCGGCTGAGGACTTCAAACTTGCAAGTCGCAGTAATCAGAATAAGACGGAGGTCAATGTCATCCGCATTATTGAAAACAGTGCAAGAACAGAGAAAATGACTGCAGCTCTAAGTGTTGTGCAGGGGTTCATCCAACCAGATGCGGAGCAGGATATTATCCGTTTAGCCTGTATTGAGCGACACCGTGGAACGGGTCAAATTTCACTTGGTTTTACGCATGGCTTTCAATTGAAGACAGGCGCGGTAGCCTCTACAGTGGCGCATGACAGTCACAATTTAATTGTTATGGGGATCAATGAGCAGGATATGGCTTTCGCAGCTAATGAACTTGTCAAAATGGGAGGAGGCATGATCGTTGTAGAGAACGGTAAAGTGCTGGCTCAAGTACCGATGACCATCGCAGGCCTCATGTCAGATAAATCATTGCTTGAAGTCGTTGAAGAGGTTGCAGAGCTCGAAAAAGCGTGGAAACAAATTGGCTGTCCGTTGAACGCCCCGTTTATGACATTCTCATTAATTGCATTACCCGTCATTCCTGAAATTCGGATTTCAAACCGAGGTATTGTCGATGTTACACAGTTCAAGCTAATTGAAGTGGAAATTGGTTAAGTGGGACAATAAATAAGTCCAAAAGATCTTATTCTTTTTCTTCTTTTTAGAAGGATGACGTTCTGTGCGGGAGGTTTGGATGGTTTGCGGGAGGCCGGAAACGAGCTCAGCTTCCATCCCTACTGTTATTTCGGGTTCCTTGATAATCGGCAATTCTAGGGTGGTAGCCACCTCATCTCGAATCTGATGCAGCAAATCCAATTGCTGTTCTAATTCGTCTACACGCTTGGCAAGCAGCATGTTCTCTTGCTTAAGCTTTTTAATAAGCTCATATAGTAATTTCATGGTTAGCTTCGGTTTCTCTGATGGCTCATTTTCTTCATTATTGTTAGTGGGGGACAGCAGCAGCATCAACTCTTCATCACTGATTACCTTGTCTGACACAGTATGGCCTCCTTCAATTAATGAATCTCACTGAGCTGTCCATCCGCAAAGAGATATTCTTTGGGAAGAAGTGAAAGATTAATGTTTCGGCTGCAGTCGATGTACTGCGGGTATACAACTTTGATGGCTTCCTCCTCTTGAATGGGATAGTTAATGATTTTATTTTTTTTGACTATATCTATAAAAAGATGAAACATGATGGAGATAATTAACAAGCCCGTCGTGATTAGCTCTAAGTTTTGAATCATAAGTTAACCTCCTATGAATCTTTTTTCATAGATTAACGGATTAGAACTAAAATGTCGCTCGAAAACCGTTGTCGTTTTGTAAGCTTTTTATGAAGAGTTAAACGGAATATAAGGCAGAAATAGGGTAATGATGGTATTTTTAAAAAGATATTGTTGTTAAATCTCACGAACTTGTCTATCTATGAAAAAAGAAATAAACTATAGCAACTAGGGAGACTCTCAAAGGATGGAGTTGTTCAACATGTTCAGTAAAAATAGTCAGATTCAGACCTATCTGGAACGTATCGGTTTTGAAGGTTCGCTCGATGGCAGCGCAAAGCTGCTTGCTGACCTGCAGGAGTGTCATCTGCACACGGTTCCGTACGAAAATTTGGACATTATGAACCGCAAAGCTTTATCGTTGGATCCTCAGGATGTATATCAGAAGATTGTCGTACGTGGGCGCGGAGGGTACTGTTTCGAGTTGAATGCTTTATTCGGCTGGCTGCTGCGGGAACTTGGCTATTCGGCCACTGACTTGGTCGCTCGATTTTGGCGCGATGAGCCGAATTCGCCACCGAAACGTCGTCATCACGTCCTGAAGGTAGAGGCAGAAGGCACGACTTATTTGTGCGATGTTGGAGTAGGCGGTATCGTCCCTCGCAGGCCGATCGCATGGATCGAAGGTCTTGAACAGCACCAAGGCGGAGAGTGCTACCGTCTTGAGCGCGATGAAGATTACGGTTGGATGCTTTGTGAACAGAAGAACAAGGAATGGAATCGCATTTACTCGTTTACGGAGGAACCTCAGCTGCCAAAGGATTATATCTTTGCGAGCTTCTGGTGTGAGAATGCCCCTGACTCAATTTTTACCCAAAATGCAATGGTAGCCATGCGCACCTTAGAGGGACGGAAAACGCTGGCGGGTCGAGAGTTTCGCATCTTTACATCCTCGGGTGTAAGAACTTTCACTCCGGAGACCGAGGAAGCGTATAAAGCGGCTTTGCAAGAGCATTTTGGTATTCATTTAGATTAATAATTAATGTAGTTAAGTACTAGGGTAGAGAGAAGAGGACTCCGAGTGGGGTCCTCTTTCTTTTTCGAACTTGAAGTTTCTAACACTGTGTAAAAAAGAGCGCTGCAGCAGCGTCCTTTCCGTTTGAGAAATGGCACTCTGAACATAATTCTAATTACGAAAGCGATAACTTTCTGTCTTCACGCTCTAACTCTTTCTGCTGCTCTTTGGTGAAAGTGCTGCTTAGCTTTGGCAGTCCAGTGTGTTCGTTAATGTAGATAGTTCTTACAACGCCTTGAATGTATTTCAGTTGTTTGGTCCATTCTTTTGGGTTGAACATGGACATCAACTCCTTATTTATAAATGTCTCCTACAAAATTCTCCACGACAGCAATATTGGAAGCGTTTTATTTTAATAATATGTTCAAAGGGTACGGTTGATGCACGAGCAAAAGTACTGCAGATCAAATTGAAATACGCGCCCGGCTGGCTATTCATCACCCCTTGGATAGTGGGTCTGCTGCTCTTTTATTTGTACCCGCTTGTCAGTTCCATCTTTCTCAGTTTTACCTCATACAGCATACTGAAGGCCGGACAATTTGTCGGCCTTCAGAATTATCAAAGCTTGATGCAGGACAAAGTGTTTTGGAGCTCTATTTACAACACCGTGTATTACGCACTTGTCTTCGTTCCGTTAAGTATCATCCTAAGTACTGGGCTGGCGCTGCTGTTGAACACGAGAGTAAGGGGAATCGCGATCTACCGTACGCTCTTTTATCTACCGACACTTGTTCCCTTGGTTGCAAGCTCGGAGCTGCAGCAGGCTGCACGCATAGATTGGGCTGGGGAATTCCATATTTACTGGCGCATTATGCTGCCATTGGCGATGCCGGCTGTTTTGGGCGACCGGGTTGTTCCAGGTCTTGAGTAGTTGGAACGATTTCTTGGGTCCGTTGTTATATCTGAACGACCCTAGCCAATATACATTGTCTCTCGGTCTGCAGCAATTTCAAAACGAGATCAGCACAGAGTGGGGATTGCTTATGGCGGCTACCTTCTTAATGATTCTGCCGATCATCATTCTATTCTTTTTTCTGCAGAAATCATTCATTCAAGGCATTACCTTTACGGGCATTAAGGGCTAATCACCATTAATAATGCGTCGATCGATAATCATGATTTTTATAAGTAAACGAGGGATGTCCTTATATGAAATATGAACAAATGCCAACAAAGCCGAATCTACTCTATCTGCAGCTTGCCGAAAAGGTAAGAGACATTATTCAAAGACGTAGGCTTCAACCTCATGATCCAGTCCCTTCGGAAGGGGAGCTTGCGAAGCTATTTGGCGTTAGCCGGATGACGAGCAAGCTGGCGCTTGAACAACTGGTTCAGCAGGGACTCGTTTACCGTTTGCCGAGAAGGGGGACCTTCCTTTCCGGACAGCAAAATGGCGCTCTGACAACAAAGGTATTTTCCAGGTAAATGAGCCAACTCCGACCGTTGAAATGAAGAAACAGAATAAGCAGATCGCTATCAAGCAATTGAGCACTTGCTTGTCACGCATACGCACTCTGATCATTTTAATGCCTATGATCTTGAATGCCGGAGGGAGGGGATTGCCCACGGACTGGAGCATCCCTTACATATTTATGGGAATGATGCCGTGATGCATCATACACGTGTTGCGATCGGCCGCTTTGAGGGTGAACGCTACGCATTCCATTTGCTGCGTCCCTTCCAGACGATTGAAGTGGGCGATGCACTTGTTACACCCCTTTTGGCAGATCATGACAAAATGGAAACATGTTTATTGTATGTGATCGAGCGGGGCGGCAAGAAACTACTGTACGGACATGATTCAGGTTGGTTCCCGGAAGCAACGTGGGAATGGTTAAAGGGAGCCAAGGTAGATTGCGCCATACTCGACTGCACGCATGGGTACACAGGACGTTCCCGTGATCGGAACCATATGTGCATCGAAACCGTATTGGAGGCTCAGCGTGTGTTTCGTGAAGAAAACATATTAAAAGCGGACGCGCCCATCGTCGTCACTCATTTTAGCCATAATTCCAAGCTGCTTCATCATGAATTCGACGAGATCTTTAAACCTGCTGGGGTCGTTGTCGCGTATGACGGATTGGTTATTCACATCTAAAGAAAACCTAGAAGCAGCGACGCTTCTAGGTTTTTTTGTTCTTATTTCGTAACAGCTCTTCATCCTTATCATCATTCTCAACGAGGTCAATAATAATATCTTGGATCTTCAAAGTATCTGTGATTCATACAATTTATTTATGTCTACCTTTTCCAATGGTTCCCATTCGGTTAATCAAACTGTTACAATAAGGAAATAATCGTATTCTTATAATTGAATCAAAATTCCTAGGAGGGTACGCGTGACCCAAAGAATAATAAAAGCACCGCAAGGCTTAGCAGAATCGCCATTCAATCAGAGCGTTTTGAAACTCAAAGGACTCACAGTTATTGAATCCTGCACCAATACGGTAGGGAAACAAGGGTCTCTGTTCTTAGAAGACTACCTTCTCATGTTTGTGTTAAATGGCACTTATACGGTACGTTACGGTGATCAGGTGTACGTTGCACATAAGCATGAAATGGTGTTGATGCAAAAATCCATCGTTATTGAGTATGAAAAATCAGGCGAATCTAATCAGGCTTACTTATTAGAGTACATGATGTTTTTTCTAAAAGATGAATTGCTCAAAGACTTTATAAAAATGGCGGACATTCAATCTACGAAGCCAACAGCGTTAGTACCTATTTTCGTAAATCCGATAAGTGAACGATTGTTAAGCTATTTAGGGTCGTTAAAACCATATTTCAATGAACCCGATAACATCGAGGACGGATTAATTAAGATTAAGTTGTTGGAATTACTGTTTGATCTTAGCCATGCCAACGGAAATATCATGCAGCAATTACTTCAATTGAAGCAGCAGGTACGATCTGACATATCAACCGTCGTGGAACAAAATATCTTGAATCCTGTTTCAGTGAATGATTTGGCTTATTTGTCAGGTAGAAGCTTGTCTAGCTTCAAACGGGATTTTCAAACGATTTACAACACGTCCCCATCCCTATGGATTCGGCAGAAGCGCTTGGAGAAGGCCAAAGAATTATTGACTCATTCAGCCATGTCAGTTACGGATGTTTGTTTTACGACGGGTTTTGAGAATGTTGCGCATTTTTCAAGGGTTTTCAAAGAGCATTTTGGCTATACCCCTTCCTCTTACAAGCAACAGTTAAGCTAGAAGCTAACAGAGATCTTAGTTCGGCACCCGCCGGGCTAGGATTTTTTATTTGAGCTATATGGACAAAAACTTTGGGCTTTTTGGAAAAGTAGGACGGAATAGTGTTGTGTTAATCTTGGGTCATGAGTTATTCAATTCAAAAAATGACGATGAGAAGGAGACAACAAATAATGACAAAACAAAAAGTATGGTTCATCACCGGCGCTTCCAGAGGCTTCGGGTTGGAAATTACAAAAGCTGCTTTAGCGGAGGGCAACAAAGTGGTAGCTACCGTTCGCAGCAAGCCTGAACAATTAGCCGCGCAGTTTGATAACAACGAAAACTTATTTGTAACCGTGCTGGATGTTACGGACGAAGCTCGAGCTTTAACTGCAGCGAAACATGCAGTAGACAAATTCGGAAGAATTGACGTGCTAGTCAACAATGCTGGATATGGATTGCTGAGTGGAGTTGAGGAAGCTTCGTATGAAGAAGTGAAACAAATTTATGATGCTAATGTTTTTGGCTTGCTAAACGTTACCCGCGCAATTTTACCCTACATGCGTAAGCAGCGCTCTGGACATGTCATCAATATTTCATCAGTGGGCGGATTGAATGGGTATGTAGGCTGGGGGATTTATGGTTCCACCAAGTTTGCTGTTGAAGGCATTACCGAGTCCATGGCTTTGGAATTAGCTCCTCTAGGGATCTATGCAACCGTCGTGGCACCAGGCTTTTTTAGAACGGAATTTCTAGATCCAACATCTTTGATAAGAACCGCTCATGTTATCGATGACTATGCAGGAACAGTGGGAGAAATGCGAAGCTTTGCAACACAAGTTAATAAAAAACAGCCTGGAGATCCCAAGAAACTCGCTCAAGCTTTTATTAAATTGGTCAATTCTGAAAAGCCTCCGGTTCATTTGCCTCTAGGCAATGACACGCTGGCTATGTATAGAGAGAAGACGGCAAGGTTTGAAAAAGACATTGCAGACTGGCATGCCGTCATTACGGGAACGGACCATGATGATGTAAGGGAATAACTTATTCACAACAAAGACAAATGGACAAGAATGACCGAATATACTTATACGGAATCATCAGAAGTTGTTTATCAACTAGGAGGTGTTTCGGTATGGTTTATTGGTTGTTGGCTGTTGTCGTGGTTGTGGTTGGTTTATTGATTTATATGAATGTGAAGAAGCGCAAAGTGGAACCGTCAGTTGAATTGCAAACACATAAGTCGTGCGCTTATTGTAACGAGGAAATTGCCATCGATGCAGCAGTATGTAAGTACTGTAGGGGTGTTGTCGTAAATTGAGGCTAATATAATGAATAGCAAATGAAGCAGCGGTCAGTTCGCATTAGTGTGGGCTGGTCGTTGTTTTGTTTTGTAGACTTTTGACATTCTATATCTAGCTAAATAGCAATTTAAGTATGCTTTAATTTGCCAGACCCCTTGACAATAAATATAATAATGTCATAATGATAATATCAAAAAGAAATTATCAAATCACTGAAAAACCTCATAAATCTCATACAAAAGAGAGGGGTAGTGTATGTGAAAGATCAAGTACTAGCCGGGTTGTTCGGACTATGTGTAGGGGATGCTTTAGGTGTGCCAGTTGAATTTAATCCTAGAACCTATCTGAAGGAGAATCCTATTCGAGATATGATTGGATATGGAACCTATGATCAACCAGCGGGTACATGGTCGGATGATAGCTCCTTAACCTTTTGCTTAGCGGAGAGTCTGTGTAATGGTTATGATATTTATGATATTGGGCATAAGTGTGTGCAGTGGTATCACAAAGGGTATTGGACTCCTTATGGTGAGGTCTTTGATATCGGAAATACAACTCGCATGGCGTTAGATACATTGTGTTATGAACTTATTCGTCCCGATTTAGCGGGAATGACAGGTGCGCACAGCAATGGTAATGGCTCGTTGATGAGAATACTGCCGCTTGCTTATTTTCTGAAAAACACAGCCTTCGAAGAAAAAGTGCCAATTATTACTGCTGTTTCTTCGATCACGCATCGGCATATACGTTCTATCATAGCTTGTGTAATCTATGTGGAGTTTGCCTGTTATCTTTTGAATGGATTTGACCTTGATGAAAGCTATACGAAGATGCAAACGTCGGTTAAAGATTATTACAAAGATGAACAGGAATTGGAACATTTTAAAGCAATTTTAGATAAAAGTGTCACTAACTACGCCGAAGAGGATATTCATTCTTCTGGTTACGTGGTTCATACCTTAGAAGCTAGTTTATGGTGTCTATTTAACAGTGAAACCTATGCAGAAGCAGTCTTAAAGGCGGTAAATTTAGGAGAAGATACGGATACTACGGGCGCTGTGACTGGTGGGTTAGCGGGGATTATTTATGGCATTCATTCTATTCCTGAGACTTGGATAAACGTACTTGCTAGTAACAATGAGATTTATGATTTGGCGGAAAGATTAGCAGAGAAATGCCAAAGCACTTGAGTATACAATAATGCTCATTTTGCTGCAAAAACCCAACAAAAAGCCTGAGGCACACGCCTCAGGCTTTAAACATTAATGCTGCACAGCAGCTTCCCTCGATTCACGGGATGCAGCAGCTTTCTCCACTACCGCAAAGGTTTTGCGTGGAAAGGGCCACCAATTGGCTTCTCCGAAAAGGACAGCCAAAGAGGGAACGATTAGCCCCATGAACACGGTCGTGTAAATGGCTAATCCGATGGAGATGCCGGCGCCGAGCTCCAGCAGCGTGTCTACGCCGGAGAACATGAGCGCCGCGAACGTGCCGCCCATGATGAGCGCAGCCGACATGATAACGCCGCCGGTCGTCGTCATGGCCTTGCCCATCGCTTCGATGATGCGGCCTGGGCGATATTCCTCTTTGAACCTAGCCATGAGGAAGATGCTGTAATCCACACCCAGAGCTACGATAATCAAGAAGATGAAGAAGGACACGGTCCATGATAGACCTTCAAAGCCTAACAGTTTGACAAATATAAATTCTACAATCCCCATTGTGATTAAGTAGTTAAAAACCAACGACAGCAGGAGATACAGCGGCATGAGGAGGGAGCGAAGCAGTAAAGCCAGAACCAGGTAGATCCCTATTAGCACGAATCCTCCAGTGCGGTAAAAGTCATTCTGCGAGATACTGTCCAACTCATGATAATTTGCTGTTTGTCCGGCCAGCTTTACATCGGCCTTCGAAAGCGTCGTGCCGTTCAAGCTCGTGGCGATCGTTTCTTTAAGCTCATCCATCTTACCCATAGCTTCCTTGGAGTAAGGGTTGATCGCAAGAACGACTTCGAGCTTGGCGATTTTGCCGTCTTCGGACATGTAGAAGTCCAAAGACTTCTTGAAATCCGCCTGCTCCAGCACTTCTTTCGGCACATTCCAGCCCGCAATCTGCTTGGAACTGTTATCTGCAATACCCTTTTGGGCTTCCACAACTTGAGTAATCCCATCGGACACTTTTGTTAACGCGCTAGTACCTTCACCAAGCCCGGAAGCAAATTGGCCTAGTCCGTTTTCTAGCTGCCCGATCCCACCGCTTACTTGCTTCTGTCCATCGGCTAATTGCCCGATTCCGCCGGATATCTGGTTAACCGAAGGCGCCAGCTGAGCTAGACCCTTAGCTAAAGGTTGCAAGCCGGCTTCGGTTTGAACTAATCCACCGGTTAAACCTTGTTGTTTGCCAACTAATGTCTGATACGTATTGTTTTTTGCTAGTTCAGGGTACTCTTGCACGAGTTTTGATAAATCGTCCCCCATAGAAGCTGCTGTTCCTTTTAATTGGCCAGATGCCTTCACCAACTGCTGAGCTCCTTGTTCGGACTGTACAATCCCGCCTGATACTTGCTTCAGTCCGCCTTGAACCTCAGTAAGCTTCTGTGCAATTTCTTCGGCACCTTGGCTTAGTTTGGTTATATCTCCGGCCTGGGTTTCAATCTGCGACTGTGCTTTTTTCAAGCCGTCATTGACCTGATTAATCCCCGAGCGAAGCTCTGTTAATCCTTTATTCGTTTGCTCTAGCTGATTCGGTACGGTAAGCTCCGCAATTTGTTTGCCTAGCGGTCTGGCAGCGCTACGCACTTCTTTAACGTTAGCGATTTGGCTAGCGGCTTGGCTCACTTTCTCAATAGCGGCCAGCCCTTCGGGTGTTCGCATTGAGCTGGTGGAAGTAATTGCTACCGTTGTTGGCAGAACCTCGCCGCTGCTGAACTTGGCTTCCACCTCGCGAAAGCCTTTGACCGCGCTGATACTAGGATCGATCTCGGCTAAGTCATCGAAGGAGCGATTCCCTTGGAAAAGAAAGACGAACGGAGTTAGCAAAAGCAAACATACAAGTAGAACGGCAATCGGCCTCTTGGCTGTTAATCGTGCCATAGCTCCCCAAAGCTTGGAATCTCCGTGCGCGGCACCGTTTTTCACCTTCACAGGCCAGTACATGGCTGGACCGAGAATAAGCATTAAGGCCGGAGTCAACGTTACGGCAGCAACTAAGGTAACCGCTACACCGATGGCCACGCCAACCGCTGATTGATATAGGCCGAATTTAGCGAATCCAATCAAGTAGAAGGCAATGAGTACGGTACTCCCGGAGAACAGCACTGTTTTGCCAACTGTTTGAATGGTTCGCAGTAAGGCGGTTACTCGATCGGTTGTCTTGGACAGCTCTTCACGGAAACGGTGAATCAAGAGGATGCAGTAGTCGGTTCCGGCTCCGAACAATACGGCGATAAGGAATGTCTCTGTAAAAGAGGATACAGGCATACCCGCTTTACTGAATAACGCCACAAGCCCGCGTGTCAGGATGAAAGCCATCCCGATCGTAAGCAGTGGAATGAATGGCGCGACAGGAGAGCGAAAAACAAAGAGTAGGATACCAAGGACAAGGACGAGAGTAAGAATCTCTGTCTTTTTCAGTCCTTCATTGGTGGATGTATTGTAATCCAAGAAGATAGGCGCACTGCCTGTGAATTCAATGGACATTCCGCTTGGCGGAGCATTGAATTTTTCCTTTAAAAGCTTGACACTGTCCGCCGTTGAGGCTTGCTGTACCTGTTTTGGAAACTCGACAATGACGAGCTCAGTCGTATTATCTTTACTAATAAACTTCTGAGCGAGCGATGGATCATCGAAAGCAGAGAGTATGCTGACGATGCCCATGGCATCCTGATCTTTTTTCAGATCGGCTAATTTTCCTTTGATCCAGGTTTGATCTTGTTCGGTTAGCCCGTTTTCCCGCTGCGCGACGACAATCGCGTTGGACTTTGATTTTCGATTCGGGTCCATCTGTTCAATGATCGCCTGCGCTTGTGCGGATTGGGCATCCGATGGTAAGAATTTGGATTCGGTCTGCCTTACGATTTGCCCCAGATCAGGTAAGACGAATACTGAGCCTACGGTTACAGCTAACCAAATAAGTAAGACGAGCCATTTTGTCCTTGCTAATGCTCTAATCCATTTTTCAATCATACAGATATGGCCTCCTATTGTTCCTCTAAAAACTTTTCTATTTGTAGTTATACTCCAAATATGACCGTTGGTCAAGTTTAATTTTAGACCCGTGGTCATAATTAATAATTAGGCGTTTTATCTGATTTATTTCGACTAGATTAACTGGAAATGAAACGATTTATGTTCTTATATTATAAAATATTGGACCTTTGGTCATTATATTCGTTGAACAAACTTTACATTTCCTCTATACTTGAATCCATACCACTTACACAACAGCAACGGAGATGAACTTATGAACCGTGAGGAAAAAAAGCGTGCCACACGCAAAAAAATAATGGACACAGCGCTCGAGCTATTTGCGGAGCATGGTTATGAAGCGACAACGGTTCATCTGATTACGGAACGGGCTGGTGTAGCGAAGGGAACCTTCTTCAACTATTTTGAATGCAAAGAAGATGTGTTCTGTGATATCCAAGCATTCTGGGCAACGACAGAGTTCGTAAAGTTGAAGGATAAAAGTGGACCCATTCTCCCGCACCTTCGCGAATTTCTTATGGAATTTGTAAGGATTGTGCCTTATACGAGACAGCTTGTTCGTGCTGTATTCCAAAGTAATCTTGGCAATGAAAAGTCATTATCGAATCAGCAGCGCATGTTGGAAGAACTCAAACAGATCCTGATTCCTCTCATTATAGAAGCGCAACAACGGGGGGAATTCACTTCGACCTTCCCGGCAGAAATGATTGCTGAACAAGCCATTCAAACCTATATGGGAGTATTAATTTCCTGGGGGATGGGGATGGGCGACGATAAGCTTAATACGCAAATGGCCGTTAGTTTTGAGCTGTTCTTTCGAAGTTTGCAGCCCTGAATCAAAGGAAAACCATACTAAGCTCTTGATGAGCGGCATGGTTTTATTTTTATATACTTATTTATTCTTATTCCTCCTACCAGACTCCTTGGCATCTATAGTATCCAGGAAATCATTCGTTGTCCGAACGACATACTTAACCTCATCAAGCCCTCTCTCCATGAGCATACTTTTGTGAATATCAAGGATCAGCTTTTTCTTGTGGATTTCTTCCACACCATCAAACTTTTGGAAATTAAACAACTCGCTGGGATCAATTTCCAAAGCATTCATCAAAATTTCCAACGTAAGAAGTGAAATATTCCTTTGACCTCTTTCTATATCCGAAATGTGCGATTTACTCATACTGTCTTTGCCTGTTCTTTCAGCCAACTGATCTTGTGTTAAGCCCTTTAACTTTCTAACCATTCTTAAACGCTCGCCAACTAGTCTTAAAAAATCGGACATCTCATTCACCTCAAATTGAGGTTATTGAAATCGTTGATAAAATGAGATACCCGTATAATATGATAAAATATATAAAATCCTGTATAAATGGTACTTTGATATCCTGTTTTTAAATATAATCACCAAAAAGTTGGCGCTCTACATCAAAAAAGTGTAACATCAATCTAATAACAGCAGACAGAAGGAGCTTGAATCATTTGACCATCGAATTAAAAAACGAAATACCTTCCAATTTTGAGGAACTAAAAAAATCGGCCAACCGTACCTCCAATTGGAGAGAACGTCTAGAAGCCGTTGAAGCATTAGGCCAATATAACGACCAACAAACCATTAACATACTAACGCGTATGATGAACAGCGATGCTGTATATCCCATTCAAGAGGCTGCCTACCGCAAACTCCGGGCATTTGGTGAGGATGTTCAGCTGCCGCCAAGAAAAAAAGGTGATTTGATTAAAGGAGCGGGTAAAGTTTTTGTGCGCATTAAGAAGAGCTTGCCTGAGGGTCATACGTTTGAGGAGTTTAAAGAGAAGTTACAGAAGACCAGAAGTGACGTATATGATACGTACGAAGGTGACAAAGGGTCTGACTTCGATCAATGGCTTGAAACCACATGGGCATCGTTACTGAAAAAATAAAGAGATCAACATAATGGAGTGAATACATGAGCAAAGCGAAGGGTAAAGGCGGAACCGGCAGAGGAACAGACAGTAAAGGCTGGAACCGGTGGCAAGCTAGTGCCAATAGAGCAAAGAGTGCCCCAAAACCTTATAAAAGTAAAGGTCTATTAGCTGCAGCCAAAGCTGCCAAAGCCGCGAATAGCAGCAATGGCGATAAACCTAAAGCTTAGTTGCTGCTGCGTAGAAGGCCATATCTTAAATAACCACACCCTCGGCAACCTGCCGGGGGTATTTTAGCTGCAACACGAATAAAATCGCTCAACATAACTCATATTATCGAAGTTACTATTCCATTCATTAAAGGAGACTTCGAGATGCAGCAGCAAACGCCAAATAATAGCATGACACAAGGCATGCAGAACATGAATCATGGGGGGCATGAGCTCTTTGATTTGCACGAGGTGTTGGCCTGTACGATTAATGTGCTGGACCAGTTCATGATCTTCAGACAATTCGTCCAAGATAACGAGCTTCTGGATATTTTGGATCGTCAGTACAACTTTACGCTTTTCCATTACAACATAACAGCAGAGTGCTTTGCTACAGGACAAAAACCTAGTCAAGAAACAGAGACATATATGATCCGAAACCTATCCCAGCCGATCTACGGTATCAAACCTACACAGCCCAAAAAGCCGAATCAATCATTAGCTGATGTGAAGGATGCGGGCATTAGCGCACATATGCTAGGCCTTGTGAAATCTCATGCTGCGCTATTGACGATGACTTCCGTTGAGGTGACTAACCCTGCTGTGCGTCGTGTATTGGCTTCTCAAGTACAGAACTTTATCGAGATGGCCTATGAAATTTTCTTGTATCAAAATAGAAATGCCTACTACCAAGTTCCACAGCTTGAAGCCTCCGATATGCAAAAAATGCTTAACACCTTCGTTCCGGCACAAGGAATGCCGCAAATGCCACCTAATAATAGACCAGGAACTGTACACTAATTTGAAAATAAACCAGTATCGGTCTCATCAACCCGTACTGGTTTTTCTTTGCTTGCTAAACTTTATTTATCATTGAAGCGCGGGAACGCCGTCGTACTCGACTAACTTCTGATGAATCAGCTTTTTCATATTCCGGCCAAAGGAGGTCGAATCGTTGATTTCTTCAAAAACCCATCGAGGCTGGAAAGTGATGAGAAAACATGGAGTCCGTCGGCTCTTCCGAATCTCGGTCGCAGGGGGCCCCCAAAAGGCGAAATACGGATGCCCGTTATAACAGAACTCCCAGGTATGATGGGTAGGATCTGACGAAATATGTGAAGGCCATGGGGCCTGATCTTTGGCGCTTCCCCGGCTTAAAACCGACCAAAACAATTGTTCATAGTCTTCTATGGAGAAGCCATCGGCTAGTTCGTTAGGTGTATTGAAAAACACCACTAGAGAGGCATATTTACCCGTTTCACGCGAACATTCGCCGTATTGCTGCAAGAGCTTAGCGACATTATTAATGGCTTCTTCCGACCTAGGATCTGCAGCAAATCCGAATCGTAGACTATTCGAGATAAAACCAAGACGACCGGGGATGCAAGGGTACATCTGGTCCGGATCATTAATCATTTGACCAAATTTACGAAATGCATCCTGCTGCCATTCAGGTAGATCCGTTTGATGATTCTCAAACCAGTCTTTTGAGATTAAGTTAACCATGTCAACACTCTCCTTCCATTCATTCGGAGCATACTATGCGAAGGAGGAAAAGTGGGTGAATGTCCCTAGTTCATAATTTCCACATCAATAGGTGTGCAAACATATCCATTACAGGCGCTTTCGGAACAGGGACAGGCAGATACCGCTACGAACAGGTCCGTCTCTGCACGAAGCTCAACA